>CAJUBM010000040.1 GCA_910584735.1 uncultured Muribaculaceae bacterium | reverse complement strand
AATATTAATATTTTAATAACAGTGGTAAGATTTTTATCGCACCACTACTATTGTTAAACACAAAGTTACATATTATTTTTCAACAACCAACAATTTTGCCCCGTTTTTTTGACAAAATGGTTTCAAATGTGACTTTTCTGCCAATCCGTGATGACTTATAAGAGCGGTTCGTGCTGGTAGAAACGCAGTATGCGGCAGCGCAGTATGTATTCGTAGAGAGCCTGTATGCGGTTTATCTCGGTGCGGAACAGGTTGGTCTTGGCCTGTTCGAACTCGTAGGGCGTGGCGCGTCCCAAGGAGTATTTCTCGCGTGTGGCTTCGAAGGACAGACGGGTCTTTACGAGGGTCTCGTCTGAGGCCAGATATTTCTCCATGGCCCCACGTGCCTGTGTATGGGCCAGACGTATGGTCTTGTAAAGCTCGGATTCGCGGCGTTCTGCCTCAAGTTCCGCCTCCAGGCGCTGTAGACGTGCGCGGCGCACGTTGTTGCGGGTTGAGAAGCCGTCGAAGATAGGTATTGACAGACGAAAGCCGAGATAGGTGGAATAATTGTGCCTCATCTGCTGGCCGAACGGTTCGTTCGGAACTCCGCTCACGGTGTAGTAGCTTGACCCTGTGCTGGCGCTGAAGCTGAGCCGTGGAAGCCATCCTGACTTTGCCAGCGTGATATTGTCATCGGCGGCTTTTATTCCCTGCCGGGCGGCGAGGAGCGAGTTGTCTTTGCGCATGGCATCCTCCCACACTGTTTCAGCCGCCGGGAGCAGGGGAGAGTCTTCGGCTATACCCTCTATATCGAAACCTTCGGCCGAGGGAAGCTGTAGCAGGTTGGCGAGGGTGATGAGTTGTATGCGCGTGTCGTCAGCCGCCGATACGGCCTGTAGGCGGTCCTGTGCCATCTGGGCTTCGGCATCCAGGAGGTCGGCTTCCGCAACCTTGCCCGCCTCGACGAGGTTGCGTTGACGCTCTACCTCATATTCCGAATATGCGAGTTGGGCTTTAGCAGCTTGTTCCACTTCGCGTGAATACAGCACCTGGAGGTATTGCGATATTACATTGAGTGTCACATTGTCTTTGGCGGCTTCGTATTCGAGAAGGGTACGGGCCATGGCAGATTTGGCGTATTTCAGTCGGCGCACGTTTTCAAGACCCTGGAAGAGGGGTACATTCACCGAGATTCCCCATTGGAAGTTCGATGTATTTCGGTCGACATACGTGTTGTCTGTGGTCAGTCCGCGTCCGAAGTTGAACGACTCGGACGCCGAAGCCTCGGCTGTAGGGAGAAACGCATCTTTGGCAGAGGTTACGTCAAGTTCCCCGGAAAGGGTCTGTAGGCCTTGGCGCCGCACATCTATATTATGTGTTATTGCGTAGTTCACACACGAGTCGAGACTCCATGCCTGACCGGCTTGGATAGTGCCGCAGGCCGTGGCCGACAGGAGGGAGAATATCGCAATTTTCAGCGAATGTTGTCGCAATATATTATTTGGCATGATGTTGATGCTTGGAGGTTTTATTCTTTTATCTCGTTTCCGCGAAGCCGTGTCTTTTCTGAAATCCCGGAGTTCTCGATAGCGACTTGTATTCCGTCACTTACGCCGGTCTTTACAGCTTTGCGGTCAAACTTCTGTTCAGGTTTCTCTGCGGTAAGTACATATACGAATGCGCTATCCCCCTTATATTCAATCACGCTTTCCGGCACGATCAGCGAGTTTTCAGCTTTTTCAAGTACTACGGTGGCATTGGCCGAATAACCTGCACGGAGGTTTGACGCCGAAGCCGCCCCTATTGCCGCTTTTACTTCAAATGTGTTCGTCCCGTTATCATCGGTAGCGATAGGGGCTATTTTTTCAATCACGGCCTCGAACTCCGAGCCTGCCACAGCGCCTACGTTTATCTTTACCGGCTGTCCTTCCGAGAGAAGATCTACTTCGGTTTCGTCAATCTTCCCTTTAAAGATGAGGTCGGTCATGTCAGCAATCTTTGCAATTGTGGTGCCGTCGTTGAAGGTGTTCGACTGGATAACTGACGACCCCACCTTTACAGGCACTTCCAGCACCACACCCGTAACCGTGGCGCGCACCAATGTGTTTGAACCTTGCGCGTTTGATGCCGATACGCCGTCGCGCACGATGGTAAGCTGGTCGTTGGCCTGGGCGAGTTCCGCCTGTGCCTGCTCGTAGGCTGCTTTGTCTGCCTCCATTTTCTCGCGGCTTTCATATTTTTTGTCGAACAGCATACGGGTACGTTCATATGTGGCTTTGGCCTGTTCGAGTGATATGCGGGCCACCTGTACGCGGTTCTGTGCCGAGGAGAGCTGTCCTTCGTCGGGGATAACCTTTATCTTTGCTATTATTTCGCCGTTTTCAACACGGTCGCCCGGCTCGACGAGTATCTCGGTGATGATGCCTGAAATCTGGGGCTTTATCTCAATCTCATCGCGGGGTTCGATTTTCCCGGTAAGTACGGTGGTGCGCTCAACCGACCCCTTTTCCGGCGACACCAGTTCGTAGGTGGTTGTCTTCCCTCGGGAGTTTATAAAGAGGAATACGAATGTGCCGACAAGTATGGCGGCAATGATAATCCACATCAGGATTTTGAAAAACTTTTTCATTTTTATGTTGTCAGCTTTTTAATTTCGTAATATTAGGAGATGTTGATTGTGCTATTTTGCGTTTAAGGCCTCTATGGGTTTGATTCTCATGGCTTTTATTGCCGGAATCAGACCCGCCAACGACCCCAACGAGAGGAATACCGCCATAATCCACACTGCCTGCGAGGGGAGGATCTGGAACTGGGGGGTTGAGATTTCGTTGGCTGTTACCCTCTGCATTATCCCGAGCGCTATCACGGCCGCCGATATTCCGGCTGTGCCTGCCACCGCAGTAAGAGCCATCCCTTCCGAGAGTATCTGCACTATTATGTCGCGTGGTTTTGCCCCCAACGCACGGCGGATGCCTATTTCCTGTGTGCGTTCGCGCACAATCACCCACATTATATTTCCAATGCCGATTATTCCGGCAATCAGGGTGGAGAAACCGATAAAGCCGGCCAGCAGCGAGACGCCTAAGAACAGTTTGTCGATTTTTTCAAACTCCTCGGATATATCCATGATCCACAGGGCGCGTTCATCCTCGGGATGTATGTAATGGCGCGAATATATCACGCGGCGCATGCGTTGCTTTATGTCGGAGATACGCTGTTTGTCCTTGGCAACCATCATCACTACGTCCAGTTGGTCGCCTGTGCCGAAAGCCCTGCGGAAGGTGGAGAAGGGGAGTATTACCTGCTCGTCTATCTTGCCTCCCATATTTATTTCGCTGACCTGTCCGGCCATGCCGATTATGCGGTAAGACACGCCGTTGATTTGCACCATTTTCCCTACCGGGTCCTTCTCCGTAGGGAAAATCTGCTCGGCTATACGTTTCCCGATTACGCACACCTTGCGCGAGGTAGCCATATCGGTTTCGTTTATGAAGCGTCCGCTGTACATCACCGGCTCCATTATATCCACAAACTCAGGCTGGCACCCCATGGTCTGTCCGGCTACGGAGTAACGCCCGTTTGTGAAGCTGCAATTCCCCCGGTATTGTGTGCCTGTCACGGTACGCAGTTCAGGGAGGGCCTCCCTAAGGCGTTTTAGGTCTGTAAGGTCTAACTCGTAGGATCTGTCTTTGGCGTAACCTTTGTATGGCATTGAGGTCTTGCCGGAAAACATTATGGCGCTGTTTGTTGTGAAGCCGTCGAAATTCCTAAGCAGCATATCCTTACCACCTTGCGCTCCTCCTAACAGAAGGGCCAGCATGAACACTCCCCAGAATATGCCGAAGCCGGTGAGAAAGGTGCGGGTTTTGTTCCGTGCCAGAGTGGTGCCTATCTCGCGCCAGTTCTCTATATCAAAAATGGCCATACGCGGAAACGCGCCCGATATGCGTCGTAGCCGGTTGTCGTTATTCATCTCTCAGGGCTTCTACAGGTTTTACTTTCAGTGCTTTCAAGGCCGGGAAGAGGCCGGCCATGGCTCCGGCTATTACCAATACCAGTGTTACCTCGAAGGCCAATGCCAGGCTCACGGTGGGATTCTCCAGGGCGTCTGAACCTTTACTTACCGCTCCTATAACCTGGGTTACGGCGGTGCCTGACACGATGCCGATATATCCGAATATAGTGGTGATGGCTATTGCTTCGGCTATTATCTGCACGAGTATCGAGCGCGGACGGGCGCCGATGGCGCGGCGTATGCCGATCTCGTGGGTGCGCTCCTTTACCGACACGAACATTATGTTGCTGATACCCACTATGCCGCTGAGCAATGACAGCAATCCGAGTACCCATACCGATACGGAAAGTATGTTCATAGCCCCCTGGGCTTTGAGACCGTTTAGGAAACGGTTGTTTACGAACAATGCGCTTTCATCCTCAGGGTCGAAGTTGTGGGCATCGGCAACAGTGCGGCGTATATCACTCTCGGCAGTCTCGCCGTCAGTCTCGGAATTTACATCGGCCAGCTGTATCTTCAACGACCCTACTTCCTCCGGGTTGGCGGCCATATGGCGAGCAGTGGTGTAGGGTATGATATTGTCGCGGTACCAGTTGGCTTTGTACACGCCTATTACAAGGAATGATAGTCCTTTGCAGCTGACACGGCTCCCTACGGCCTTGGCGCCATCGGGTGGGAAAAGCTGGCGGGCGAAATCTTCCGAAAGCACCATCACATGGGCGCACTGATCCATATCTTTTTGGTTTATATACCGCCCGGATATTACCGTATGGCGTTCGGTCTCCCGTGCTGACGGGTACATGCCTGTATATTCCCCGTTTATGGATCGCGTTCCGGCCGTTATGGTCTGGGCTTCCCCGTATATCACCGATGAGACTTCCCCTACATGGCTGCCGGAGGCACGTTCCAGCCGTGATATGTCGTTGTCGCGAAGTTTCACGCCGCGTCCCTCGCGCAGCCCGTTATAAGGCTTTGAGGTATATCCGCCCCACAACTGCACCACCTTTGAGCCGGCGCCTTCCTGGAAGCTCTGGAATTTATTTGTCACGCCACGTGCCACACTCAGCAGCACTATCAGCATGAATACGCCCCAGGCTACGGCCAGCCCGGTAAGGGCCGTGCGCAGTTTGTTGTGGTTCAGCGTCTGTAATATTTCGTTTATAAGGTCTAACATCGCTCCGTCAATCCACTATAACTCCGTCTGAAATTCGGATAATCCTATCGGTCTGGGCCCCCACGCCGGGATCGTGGGTCACGATTATTATTGTCTTGCCATCCCGGCGGTTGAGGTCGTGGAACACCTGCATCACATCTTTCGAGGTCTGGGAGTCGAGGGCGCCGGTAGGCTCATCGGCCAGGATTATGGAAGGATTGGTTATCATGGCGCGGGCAATAGCCACACGTTGTTTCTGTCCCCCCGACATCTCTCCCGGCAGGTGTGAGGCACGGTCGCGCAGCCCCATCTTTTCGAGTTGCTCCAAGGCAAGCATGTTGCGCTTCCGGCGCGAGACACCCTGATAAAATAATGGCAGGGCAACGTTTTCAACGGCGGTCTTATAATTAATGAGGTTGAACGATTGGAACACGAACCCGATCATACGGTTGCGGTATTCGGCAGCGCGGTTCTCGGAGAGGTCGCGGATAAGTTTCCCGTCCAGACGGTATTCCCCCGTATCATAGTTGTCAAGTATTCCTAAGATGTTCAAAAGGGTGGATTTGCCTGACCCGGAGGCGCCCATAATCGAAACCAGTTCTCCTTTTCTGACGTGCATGTCTATGCCTTTCAGTACATGCACCGGCACGGCGCCCGGGTAGGTCTTGTTTATGTTTTTAAGTTCTATCATTTTGAGTCCCTTTTCGGATAACGGATACAACTTTTAGACGGACGTGTCTGTGCTAAAGTTGCAGGGGCTATGAAAAATTTTTTGTCAAACTCTTGCATAATTAAACGAACTCCTCTAATTTTGCGTTATAAAATTGAAGAGAGAGCTCTCAAAGATTTGCCACATCAAAGTTGATTGGGAAACTCATCAATTATATATGAAATGCCGAGACAACCTCGCCGCCCAATGGCGGGCCCCGGCCCTGTCCACGGATGGGGAAGCGCATACGGTTATGTTTTGCGCCAGGCGGATTACAACGGACGTCGAGAACTCAAATCCTGTCATTCGGAGTTTCATCGCATCCTTTGATGTGGCATCATATAAATGCCGGCAGTGCCTTGCGATTAAGTGGTGGCTGTCGGCATTTTCGCTTTTTTTATGATTGCACAAACTGTTTAAGACGTGTGCAATATGTGTTTTTATGTTGTAAAACATATTGTGGATATACCCTTCTGTATGCCAGTTACATATCTGACCCGGTTTAAGATTGGTGCTATTTCTTTAGCATTATTTAAATGCCGGAAATTTCCCGAAAACGGCGAAAATGGGTAACTTTACACATCGGAATTCTGAAAAATAACGGAATCCAACCTGACAAACACTATAAATTCTGACAAAAACCGTGATGGAAACAACCCTCGTAATTCTCAAACCTTCGGCAGTGCAGCGCGCTTTGGCCGGTAAAGTTCTTTCCCGTTTTGAACTTAAAGGTCTCCGCATAGCCGGTATAAAGATGATGCAGCTTGACGAGAAAATCCTGCGTGAGCATTACGCCCATCTGGTTGACCGTCCTTTCTTCCCGTCGCTTTTACGCTCGATGATGGCTACCCCCGTGATTGTTATAGCCCTCAGCGGACTGGATGCCGTAAAGGTTGTGCGTTCCATGACCGGCGCCACTAATTCGCGTGAAGCCGCTCCGGGCACCATACGTGGTGATTTCGGCATGAGCGGGCAGGAGAATATAGTACACGCTTCCGACACCCCGGAAAATGCCGCTGTCGAAGTGGCGCGTTTCTTCCGCCCGGAAGAAATATTCGATTACTCTCCGTTGGTGATGCCGGCAGTCTACGCTTCCGACGAAATCAACCGGTAATCTATCGCGAAGGCGTCTGACGGCTTACAGGCGCCTTCGGCCTTAAGCCTGCCGGGGAAATATCCGGGCGGGATGTGAAACAATAAATTGATTATGCTTCAAAACAAGATATTAAAGAATTTAGCGGTTGCAGCGGTTGTGTTGGCCTCGACATTCTCGGTTGATGCTCAGAGCTACCGGCTTCCGAACGCGCATCGAAGTGAACATTCTTCGCTGATAGCAAAACAAGAAAATATTGGAAACCAAGTCTCTGTGCAGGAGACAAAGCAGTTCCTTGACAATCTGTTCAAGGATGAGGATGAGCCTGAGTTGGACATCTACACCGAAGGTTGGGCTTCACGTAGTGTGAACGCTTATGTCGGCAAAGAAGTGCCAAACACCCATGTGATTGATGTGAGCGAGTTCCATATGCCGGTTCCGGGCTACCTGACCTCCCCCTATGGTTACCGTCCCCGCTTCCGGCGCGAGCATAAGGGCGTCGACCTCAAACTCCATATCGGAGATACCGTCCGGGCTGCCTTTGACGGCAGAATCCGTCTTACCAATTTCGAGCGTAAGGGCTATGGCTATTACGTGATAGTTCGCCATCCCAACGGCTTGGAAACCGTTTACGGGCACCTGTCGAAATTCCTCGTCAAGCCTGACCAATATGTAAAGGCGGGTGAGCCTATAGCCCTTGGTGGAAATACAGGACGCAGCACCGGCCCGCATCTCCATTTCGAAACCCGCTTCATGGGTTATCCTATAAATCCATCGGCAATTTTCGACTTCCCCAACCAGACGGTACATACGGACACATATACGTTCGACAAACGAACTTACAAACAGGCCCGTAATTTCGACCCTGCCGCCAACCAGCAATATCAGCATGCATACCAGGCCGCGCATCCGGCCCCTGCCAAAGGCACAAAGGCATCGAAAGCCAAGGCCACCTCGTATGCTACCGTGCGCCGTGGTGACACATTGAGCAAGATTGCCTCCCGCAATGGCGTGACCGTGCGTCAGATATGCAAGTTAAATGGCATAAAGTCAAGCTCGAAACTACGCACCGGCACCAAGTTGCGTCTGCGTTGATACGTCTCTTGAGAATTAAATATCTTCGTTGAAAACTCGTAAATGAACTTCGCTATGAAAGTTGTTTAGCAGCTTTTGTGGTGAAGTTTGTTTTGTGAAAGTTATAGATTATATGTTAGAGATGGCACATGATGAGTTATGTGGCAGAATTTCCGGGAATGAGATAAAGCGTATTGCCTGGAGTCTGGCTTCTGACTCATCGCGGGTGGTGGAATGGATGGAACGAATGTTCCGTGCAGAGAACCCTCATGAGATAATGAACCGTGCCTGGGTGCTTTCACATGTCGGTAAAGAGATTGTCAGAGAGTGCCTTTCCCCATATTATGATGCGATATGTCGTTTTGCGATGGAGGATCTTCCTGTCAGGCGCGGACTTATATTGGGGCTGCTGTTGAAGTTGGAACCTCCGGGCGAACCTAATATCCGTTTCCTTGATTTCTGCCTTAGCCATCTGGTTCTCCCCTCCGAAAAAGATAGTTGCCGTGCCGCGATGATTTATCTTGCAGAGAAGATTTGCAAGCCTTATCCCGAACTTTCAAGAGAGTTGCGGCTTACAATTGATTTGCTGCCTCCTGGCATAGCACCAAGCATAGCATGCGCCCGAAGAAAGGTTCTTGGCCGTATAGCTTCATCATCGTCAATCCGTCTTGACAACAGGGCGTGGGATGAACAAACCGAGCCGTGATGACGTTACGATTTTGTAGTTTCAACTATTTTTCCGAATCTTTGCAGATATGCATCCATTCATTGTATCTCTATTGGCTTCTTTGGCGCTGGCGCTGACATTCGTGTCCTCGGCGCCGGAAGAGGGTTGCGGCATTGAGATCTTTGATGCCGACGGTATGGCGGAGGTGTCGCCGGCCAATGATATGGACGATGAGGGGATGGTTGCAGCAGTGCTACATTCTCACAAGGCTCCACGTATACTTCGCAGTATCTTTCTTCGACGTATTACGTTTGTCGATGGTGGTAAACGGATACTTAAGCCGCTATATAACCATAAGATATTTAAATTCAGAACCATTCCGAGAAATGTGTTCTGCGTATTCCGTGAATAGCAGTCTGTCACTGCGCTCTGTTGCACTTTATTGTAACAGAATCTAAATCAATAATCATTCTAAACGCTCGGTCTGTTCTCGCACATAATGTATGTGAGAGCGCTGACGTCATAATATTACATTCAAAAACTATTCATGGAATTAATACTGTTATACCTTTTCGGCGCTTTGGCGCTCTCTTTCCTGTGTTCTGTCCTGGAAGCCGTGCTGTTGTCTACTCCTGTCTCGTTTATCTCTATGAAAGAGAGCCAGGGCGCTAAGAGTGCGTCCCTCATGATGCGCTATAAGACCAATATAGACCGGCCGGTGGCGGCTATACTCTCGTTAAACACCGTTGCACATACCATCGGTGCCGCAGGTGTGGGCTCTGAATCGGTCAAAGTATTCGGCGAGGCTTATTTCGGAATAATATCCGCAGTCCTCACACTACTTATACTCGTATTATCCGAGATTATCCCCAAGACAATAGGGGCTTCTTATTGGAGAGAACTTGCGATGCCTTCGGCTAAGATAATCAGGGTTCTAATATTTGTCACTTATCCGTTGGTGTGGCTGTCGGAACTTCTCACGCGTTGTTTCGCCCCTAAGATACAGCCCCTTACTGTGAGTCGTGAAGAAGTGGCGGCCATGGTCGGAGTGGGAGAGGAGGAAGGCGTATTCCAGCCTCAGGAGAGCCAGATAATCCGTAATTTCCTAAAACTGGAAAACGTGAAGGCTGAGGAGATTATGACGCCGTATATCGTGGTGGCCTCAGTTCCCGAATCTACCTCCGTAAATCAATTCCATGCCGATTCATCGCTCTCGTCTTATTCGCGTATCCCGGTATATAGGGAGCAGAGAGAGTATGTATGCGGCTATGTGCTGAGATCTTCTGTGCTTGAGAAATTATGTTGCGGCCAGGGCGATGATTCCGTTGCCTCGGTAGTGAGGCCCATCCTTTGCTTCCGCGAAGAGGAAAGCGTCTCGGAAATATGGAAGGCCATGCTCGAGCATAAGGAACATATTTCAGTGATTGTGGATGAATATGGTTGCATGCGCGGAATAGTGACAATGGAGGATGTTATCGAGACGATGCTCGGTGTGGAAATCGTTGATGAGTGCGATTCCGCCCCTGATATGCAGGAAGTGGCGCGGCGAAAATCGTATGCGTCAAACCTTACTGTTGTGAAAAACGTTGAAAGATAGATACCCCCTGTGTGTAATCCGATTAAAAATCTTTAATTATTAATAGAGGTTTAGGATTAATAGATAAAATTAACACTTGGTTTTCACATTTGGCGGTTGAATTTTCTACTTTTGCACATGGATTGGGGTGCAGGGACAGCCCGCACCCCATCTGTTGAACAAATGTGTAACACATCGGAGAACGCCGTAATTTTCTTCCGAAATGCTATGATTCCTTTCTGTGGATATTGCGGACGTTAACCTATATATGCTTTAACAACTTCACTATGAGTGATTCGGTAAATATCAGAGAGTTAAACGACCTTGTGGCGAGCAAGAACAATTTTGTGAGCCTCATCGTGCAGGGAATGGATCAGGCTATCGTAGGGCAGAAACATCTTGTGGAATCCCTTCTCATAGCACTTCTTTCAAACGGCCATGTGCTGCTTGAAGGCGTACCCGGTCTTGCCAAGACTTTGGCTATCAAGACGCTTTCGCAGCTTATAGATGCCAAGTACAGCCGTATCCAGTTCACCCCTGACCTGTTGCCGGCCGATGTGCTTGGTACGATGGTATACTCCGTTAAGTCGGAGCAGTTCCAGGTGAAGAAAGGCCCTATCTTTGCAAATTTCGTGCTGGCTGACGAAATCAACCGTGCTCCGGCGAAAGTGCAGTCAGCCCTCCTCGAGGCCATGCAGGAGCGCCAGGTAACGATTGGTGATTCAACCTTCCCTCTTGACGAGCCTTTCCTCGTAATGGCCACGCAGAACCCTATCGAGCAGGAAGGTACCTATCCGCTTCCTGAGGCCCAGGTAGACCGTTTCCTGTTGAAGGTCGTAATCGGTTACCCCTCGCGCGATGAGGAGAAGCTGATTATCCGCCAGAATCTGTCAAGCCGCCGTCCGGCGGTGCGTCCGTTGCTGAAACCGCATGAGATTATCGAGGCCCAGCAGATTGTGGAGCAGATTTACATTGACGAGAAAATCGAGCGATATATAGTTGACATCGTATTCGCGACCCGTTTCCCGGCAGACTACGGTCTGGCCGACCTCCAGAGCATCATCTCCTTCGGAGCCTCCCCCCGTGCGTCAATCTCGCTGGCCCGTGCGGCCAAGGCGTATGCCTTCCTGCGCCAGCGCGGGTATGTTATCCCTGAAGACGTGCGCGCTGTATGCCATGACGTTCTCCGCCACCGTATCGGGCTCACATATGAGGCCGAGGCCAACAATATCAGTGCCGATGAGATAATCTCTGAGATACTTGACAAGGTGGTCGTGCCCTGATGCCGCCATCGCCATACTTCCACCATCTTTATAAGAAATGGACGCTAACGAACTTCTTAAAAAAGTAAGAAAAATAGAAATCAAGACCCGTGGGCTTTCACAGAACATCTTCGCGGGTGAATACCATTCGGCCTTCAAGGGACGTGGTATGACTTTCTCGGAAGTGCGTGAGTACCAGTATGGAGATGACATCCGCGATATAGACTGGAACGTCACCGCCCGCCACAATCATCCTTATATCAAGGTCTATGAGGAGGAACGCGAGCTCACGGTGATGCTGCTTGTGGATGTCAGCGGGTCGAGGCTTTTCGGCGCGGTAGGGGAACAGAAGCGCGAAATGATAGCCGAGATTGCGGCCACACTCGCTTTCTCAGCAATTCAGAACAACGACAAAATCGGGGTTATCTTTTTCTCCGACAAGGTGGAGAAGTTTATACCGCCCAAGAAGGGGCGCAAGCATATCTTGTTCATTATCCGGGAACTTCTTGACTTTACCCCTGAAAGCCGGGGAACTGATATAGGAGCGGTGCTGCGCTATTTCACCGATGCGTTGAAGAAACGTTGCACCACATTCCTTATCTCAGACTTCATTGATTCGCAGGATTATTACAAGGCACTTTCAATAGCCACAAACAAGCACGACGTGTTCGGCATACAGGTCTACGACAAGCGTGACACGCAACTGGTCGATATAGGGCTTATGCGTGTCTGCGACCTTGAGACGGGCGGTATGCGGTGGGTCGATACCTCATCGCGGAAGGTGCGCGATGCTTATTCCAAGTGGTGGTATGGCCGCCAGCAGCATATGACCGATACTTTGAAGAGATGCCGTGTGAAATCATGCTCGGTCGCTACAGATGAAGATTATGTCGCGGCATTGATGGGCCTTTTCAAAAAACGAATCTGATTCCCCGGGTATTATTGATATCCCAGGACGTTGTTATAGCTGTGCGGAAGCCCATATCCACTACATAGGGCGTAAGTCTTTGACTTTACTTTTCATGATTTATATATGAGACTGATTCTCAAACGACATATACTGATTCTATTAGGCGCTTTATGCCTGACATTCCCTTCTGCGGAGGCTGCCGGACTGTCGGTTAAGGCTTCGTTGGATTCTACACAGCTTATAATGGGGAATGTCACGGCGGTGAGGCTTGACATTGTTGATAGCGAGGCCAATCCGGCAACGCTGATGTTTGACGAAAAAGCTATGCCCCCGCAGGTAGAGCCGGTTGACTGGGTCGATGGCGATACCACTTCTATAGGCAACGGCCTGCGTGAGATAAAACGTGCTTTGATAATCCAGTCGTTTGATTCGGGGGTCTACACTATACCTCCGTTCTATCTCGTATCCGGGAGGGACACCGTGCGTTCCAACGCCCTTACCTTGAAGGTGAATCCTGTTGATGTGAGCGCGATGAAGGATATTAATCCCATCGCTCCCCCCATAGAGTTCGAGAGCCGGTGGTATGATTTCCTGCCTGACTGGATTACAGACTATTGGGTATGGATTCTCGTCGGGCTGCTTGTCGTGGCCGGAGGAATATGCGCCTATCTGATTCTCACACGCAAGGTGGAGGTCAACATACTTCCGCAGAAAAAACGTATTCCTCCTTACGAACTGGCGATGAAGCGCTTGCAGGCTCTGCGCGAGGATGGCCTAATTGAACGCGGTCTGGAGAAGGAATACTATACCATACTGATTGATATTCTTCGCGACTATCTCCAGGAACGGTTCGGTATAAACGCGATGGAGATGACTTCCACAGAGATTGTACGTGTACTTTCGGGGAACGAGGCTACCAAACGGCCTAACCGCCACATGAAGGATATTCTGCAGATTGCCGATTTCGTTAAATTCGCGAAGGTGCGTCCTCTTCCCGACGATAATCTCCGTGCTTATAATAACGCGTTACAATTCGTGGAGGAAACCCGTCCGGCCCCCGAGGCGCCTGACGGAGAATCTTCACAGAGTGATTCACAAAAAGGAAAGGAGGGATTCTGATGCAGTTAGCACATCCTGGACTTCTCTGGCTTTTTTTGATATATATCCCCCTTGTGGCCTGGTATATATTCCGCCATCGCGATGCTTATCCATCCTTAGGGATGTCAACCGTTTCCGGGCCGTTTGCAAAGATGGGACGTCCATTGAGGCAATATGGTCTTCATGCTCTGTTCGTCTTACGTATGGCCGCCCTTGGGTGCGTTATCATCGTCCTGGCGCGCCCGCAGAGCTCAGACGCATGGTCAACCTCCAAGACTGAGGGAACGGACATGGTGATCGCCCTTGACATATCCTCCTCTATGCTTGCCCGTGATTTCAAGCCTGACCGCCTGGAAGCCGCCAAGAAGATTGCCTCAAAATTCATCAACGGGCGTGAGAACGATAATATGGGGCTCGTGGTCTTTGCCGGCGAAGCCTTTACGGGAGTGCCTATGACGACTGACCGCGCTACATTGATGAACTATGTCGAAGCACTCAACCGTGAGATGCTTGAGGACGGCACAGCCATCGGTGACGGTCTGGCCACTTCGATAAACCGTATCAAAGACGGCAAGGCGAAATCAAAAAGCATAGTGTTGCTTACCGACGGATCGAACAATACGGGCATAGTCTCCCCGTTGATGGCGGCGGAAATCGCATTGAAAGAGGGGATAAAGGTATATACCATAGGTATCGGCACCAACGGCACGGCTCCATATCCGCAGATTAATATGTTCGGACGCATAGAGTTCGTTCCCCAGCCCGTTGTGATAGACGAGACAACCCTCAAGCAGATTTCGTCAATCACCGGCGGTAAGTATTTCAGAGCCACCGGCAACAAGGTTCTCTCAGAGATATTTGCCGAGATTGACCGGCTGGAGACATCCGAGATTGACGTGCGCCATTTCTCCCATACGGAAGATTGCTATCTGCCTTGGGCCTTGGCCGCGTTAGGACTTTTCTTATTGGAGCTGGTTCTGCGCCAGACATGGCTGCGTACCGTTCCATGACAATATATTGTTCGTCAGTTCGATTATTATGACATTCGCATATCCAAAACTGCTATATCTACTCTTCCTTATCCCGCTGATTTTCGGGATATGGCTTTGGGCTCGTATATCGCGCCGCAGAAAGTTGCGTCGGTTCGGCATGGCCCGGAATTTGGAGGAGCTTATGCCGGAAGCATCTAAATATATGCCGGCGGTGAAGATTTCGTTGGAACTGGCCGCCTTGGCGATGCTCGTTTTCGCCGTGGCACGGCCCAGGGCCGGGGAGAAGGAGGAAACCGAGAATACCAAAGGTATAGAGGTGATGATTGCGTTCGACGTGTCGCGCTCTATGCTCGCTTCCTCAACCGATGATGCCGGAGGGGTATCGCGCCTTGACCGGGCAAAGTTTATCCTAAACCGGATGATAGACAAACTGAGCAATGACAAAATCGGTCTTATCGTGTTTGCCGGAGAGGCATATACCCAGCTGCCGATAACTACAGATTTCGTATCGGCACGGATGTACCTTGACGAAATATCCACCGATATGGTGGCAACCCAGGGAACATCGATAGGTACGGCTATAAATATGGCTATCAATTCATTTACCTCGGACTCTGATATAAATAAGGCTATAGTTGTTATTACCGACGGCGAGAACCATGAGGGGGATGCCGAGGAGATGGCCAAATATGCCAAAAGTCTCGGGATAGAGGTGGATGTGATTGGTGTCGGTTCAGCCAAGGGCGCGCCTATCCCTATTGATAAAAACTCAGGCACGTTCCTAAAGGATGCATCAGGGGTGCCTGTCACTACCTATCTCAATGAGGCCGAGGCCGAGAAGATAGCCAAGGCCGGAGGGGGAATCTTCATAAGCGGTTCCGGCAGCAAGGCCGTTGACGAACTCGTGGGGAATCTTGACAAAATCAAAAAGTCCGACATACGCCATATCACCTACAAGGCCAGTGCCGAGCAGTTCCCTTTGTTCGCGTGGATTGCGTTAGGGCTTATGGTTATAGATGTCTTCGTGCTTCCGAGAAAAATCGGATGGCTTAGAAAGTACAATTTCTTCACTAAGAAAAAATGAACAGACTCATCAACATATTATCCGGAACCTGCCTTATGGCAATTCTGCTCCTTGTGGCTGTTTCCTGTTCAGGCGATGACAAAGACAAGGAACAACCTGTGGTTTCCACGAAGAAAGAACGCAATTTCATCAAGGAAGGTACGCAGCTATACGGCCAGCAACGTTATGCCGAGGCAGAGGTGAGCTATAACAAGGCTCTGGAGATTAATCCTGACAACCACGTGGCTAAATTCAACCTTGCTTCCTCTTTTATAAAACAGAGGGGGGAGGATCTGAAGAACAAGGAAGATTCCCTCCTTGCCCGGGCATCGGTGATGCTGGCAGAGCTTAAGGAGGCTCCCGACTTGAAGGTGTCGCAGGCCGCATATTACGACCGTGGCAACCTCGCCTATAAATCGGAGGATTATGGCACTGCCGTGGAACTGTATAAAGATGCGTTGCGGCGCGACCCTACCGATGACATGGCCCGTCAGAATCTGCGTATGGCCCAGTTGAAGCTCCGGGAGCAACAACAGAATCAGAACAAGGATCAAAACAACCAGGACCAAGACAAAAATCAGCAGGATAAGGACCAACAGCAGCAACAGCAACAACAGCAGCAGAACCAGGACCAGCAGAATCAGGATAAAGACAAACAGGACCAGCAGAACGGTCAACAGGATAAGAAGGAAGAGCAGAAGCAACAGCCCCAGCAGCAGAAAGGCGGTCTGAGCGATGCCAACGCCCAGCAGATTCTGAAAGCTATGGAAGATAAGGAAAATGCTACCCGGCAGAAAGTCGAAAAGATGAAGCAGGGACAGCAGCGCAATTCTTCGCGCCGACAGCCTGAAAAGCCCTGGTGACGGATTGCATAAGTTTGCTGATGTCCAACACCTGACTCCTTGCAGACGGCCATAAGAGGTAGTTCATGCATATGTCCGACTTCCGCACTGTGCGTCAGATGTGATTTATGGTTTATTGAGAGAAAAAGAGGAAAGAAAGAATTTACGGCGAGATGAAGAAGCTGATATTATTTTTCATGGTGGTTATAGCCGCGCTCTTTGTGTCGGCGCAGACCACTTTCCAGGTTATTCCTCCGCGAAACGTAATCGCGGGGAATAAGTTTATGGTAAAGTTCAAGGTTGTAAACGGCGAGTCAGGGGCGCCGCAGGCTCCCTCAATCAATGGCTGCAAACTGCTTTCTCCCACTCCGGGGCGTAGTACGATGCAGAGCATCCAGATGATTAATGGCCAGACAACTTCAAGCTCGTCGGTGGAATACACCTTTGTCTACCGTGCGGAGAAGGAGGGCACCTTCACCATTCCGGCTGTCTCTCTTAATATTGATGGCAAGCAGCACTCCACTAAGGCCGTACAGTTCCGCGTCCTTCCAGCCGATAAAGGTACGCAGCAGTCGCAGGCGGCTCAGCAGGGGTGGGGAGGATATGATGCCGTCCCCGACCACGTATTTGTCGATGATATGTCATCGCAGACCGCTGATAAGAAAATCGGTAAGGATGATATATTTGTCCGCATAATCCTGAATAAATCGCGGGTATATGAACAGGAGGCCGTGGAGTGTACAATAAAGCTCTATACCAAGTACCAGAGCATAGTGTCGTTTATGGCCACTACCCCCCCCACATTCGACGGCTTCCTTATCGACGAGGTTGATGTGCAGGGACAGTTGAACACAGTCGAGAGCTATAACGGTCAGAACTACCTTACCGCCGTACTGAAAAAATGCATAATATTCCCACAGAAATCCGGGAAACTTACAATAAGCTCAGGTCGTTATGACCTTACTGTGCAGCAGATAGAGCGTGTATCGAACGGATGGTACTATACGGCCCGTCCTGTTGAGAAGAAAGTGGTACTCCAGCCTTATACCTCCACTGTTTCCATTACCCCTCTCCCGGAACCCAGGCCTGCCGGATTTACCAACGCTGTAGGCAAATTCCAGTTCGAGAGCCGTCTGACGCCTGAGAATTTCCGCACCGGCGAGGCCGCGTCCCTAACATATATAATAACCGGCACGGGGAATATCAAGTACATTGATATGCCTAAACCGGAACTTCCGTCAGAATTCGAACAGTATTCCCCGAAGACCGACAGCCGTGCACGTGTAAATGGGTCAAACGTAACCGGCACATCGTCTGTGGAATATACATTCGTGCCACAGAGTGTGGGTGACTTTAAGATTCCGGGAATGTCGTTCGTATATTTCGATCCTTCCACAGGACGCTACGTTACTATCGGTACCAAGGGATACTCCCTAAAGGTTGAAAAGGGTAGCGGGGCATCCTCTTTGTCGGAACAGAACGACATAAAGGCTAAGAATACCGATATACTCCATATCCGTTTAGGCGATAAGGATTTGACATCCGACCATACACCCCTTGTTGCCCGCTGGTGGTACTGGTGCATCTACGGTCTGTTGATTATGCTGCTTATAGGGGCTGTATGGTTCAGCGGACGCCGTGCGGCCATGCTTGCCGATGTGGCCGGACGCCGTAAGGCACGTGCCGGCAAGGTGGCTCAGAAACGTCTGCGAATAGCCCGGAAGCTGATGGATGAAGGAAAGAGCGAGGAATTTTATGCCGAACTCCTCAGGGCGATGTGGGGCTACCTCAGCGACAAGCTAAACATCCCGGTTTCGCAGCTTAACCGGCAGAATATTACCGAAGCTCTTGACTCTCGCGGTGTGGAACGCACGGTTACCGAAAGTGTGCTTTCTGTTCTTGACAGTTGCGAGATGGCGCGGTACACCCCCGGGGCTGCCGATGCCGCCACTATAAGCCAGGTATATTCCGATGCCTCCGGGGCAATCAGCAGCCTTGACAGGGCCAAGCTTGTTGCAAAGGCGTAGAATATATAATTAGGCGTAAGAAGTCTGCTAATAATTAAAATTAGGCATTTATGAAAAAAATATATTCCCTACTTTCGTCCCTGATACTTTCTTCGCTGGTGTTCTGTATCGCACAGACCTCCGGCACAGTATCGAAAGAGGCCTCCATGGGTTTTGCGGAAAGAGGAGATTCGGCTTATGAGAAAGACAATTTCGTGGCTGCCGAGCAGTTCTACCTCCGGGCCATAAAGGAAGAGGGTTCTTCTCCTGCCATATTCTATAATCTTGGAAACGCCTACTACCGGCAGGGGAATCTTGGGAAGGCGGTCGTAAACTACGAACGCGCCTTGAAACTTGATCCCACCGACGATGATGCCCGCACGAATCTGGAATTCGTACAGGAAAAACTCACGGATAAGCAGCTTGACGACGGCTCGGTAATGACTAACTTGTGGAACAACATTCTGGCATGGTTCGGAGCCGATTCATGGGCGTGGATTTCGATTTTACTATTCTCTGTGTTTATCGCATGCGCGGCAACTTATCTGTTTTCAAGCATCATATCGGTGCGTAAATTCAGTTTCTTCGGGGGCATCATAGTGTTTTTTCTGACTCTTGGTGCGGTGTTGGTTTCATTTGCGGCTGCAAACCGTGCTCAGTCGTCTGACTACGCCATTATCCTCCCGCCTTCCTCCCAACTTTCCACCTCTCCCCGTGAGGCCCGCTCGCAGAGCGAGCAGGCTTTCTTGCTGCATGAGGGTACGAAAGTCCTGGTGTTAGACTCTATCAATACCGCCGCCGAAGGGAAATGGTACGAAGTCCGGGTAGGCGCCCGCGAACGGGCCTGGATTAAGGCTTCCGAGGTTGAAAAGATATAACGGTGACAAAAAATCAGATATTTGCCATATCTGATTGTAAATTTATTGAACTACATTAAATCTTTGAGTTTCGATAATTTAGCGATGTTCAATCAAATTCTATGTTTTATAACATGTTAATTTGTATTGGTTATATCAAAAATATACCTTAATTTTAAGGCATTAAAAAACAATACTCACCCAAAAATCAAATAGTCATGACTAAAACGATCACATTCAACGACCTCCGCCGTCTGAAAGATGCCTTGCCTGATGGAGCAACGGCACGTATCGCTGACAAACTGAATATCACAGCCCAGACCGTGCGCAACTATTTTGGCGGCTCCAACTATGAATTTGGCAAGAACTGTGGTCTCCATATCGAGCCGGGACCCGACGGGGGCATAGTAGTCCTTGACGACACTACGATTTACGACATGGCTGTAGAAATCCTCCAGGAAGAGGAGGCAAAACAGGAAAAATAAAAACTTCGGACGGAATTCGATTGCTCGGATTCCGAATGTCGTTTTTCCGGTATTGGCGCCCGTGCTGTTCTCCAGCAGGGCGCTTTCGGTATAACATTTTACCATTCCGGATGTTATATAGACGGGCGATGGCCGCGATATGCGTGTCGTGCCTTTACCTATAAAAATCATGCAACGTGACTTCTGAGAAACTTATAACATTAGCTATACACACATATGAAAAGGCCCTTCCTATCAAGTCGTTGCTTGAACGGGAGGGGATATATGTGGAACTGAACAACGTGAACCTTGCCTCACCCACGGTATGTGCAGGCGTACGTATACGTATCCCCGAACGAGACCTGCCGCTGGCGCTTCGGCTTGTAGAAAATATCGAGATATTCACATTTTCCGATGAAGAGTCTCCTGCGGGAGGGTTGGTGCTTGTCCCGACTGATTTTTCAGAACATTCCGAGAAGGCTGTACGTCTGGCGTTCATGCTTGCAAACAGTATGAAGGGGCATATCAGGCTGTTATATTCCTTCGTGCCTCCTTCATCGGCGGAGGAGATGCAGCTTTCTGACAGCTACGACTATGAGTTCTCTGATATAGAGGTAAGCCGTGAGATTGAGCATGACGCCCAGACACTTATGGATAAGTTTGCCGACAGACTCCGAACGTTGATAAAGAATGGTGAGATTCCGGCAGTGAAATTCGAGTCAGTAGTGACCGAGGGCATCCCCGAGGAGGCAATCCTGCAATATTCCCGAGAGCATAAGCCGGCGCTTATAGTGATGGGCACACGTGGTGCCGGGAAAAAGCGTGAGGAACTGATAGGGAGCGTTACTGCCGAGGTGCTTGATGCCTGCCGGGTGCCTGCATTTACGGTGCCTGAGAATGTAGATGCGGCTTTTTTCTCGCATCTTCATGATGTCGGATTCTTCTGCAATCTCGACCAAGAGGACATTCTGGCTCTGGACGCCCTTTACCGCATGTTCCCCCCGCAGGAGGAAGGCCTTAAGGTGACGCTGTTACACGTGCCTTCCCGGCGCGAGCGTCGTGGGGGCGCGCGTGACAACGATGCCGCTATTTCTAATCTTTTGAAATATTGCGAAACTCATTTCCCTGAGTATGGATTCACGGTACGCGATATCAGTCTTGATGCGATTGAGGAGGAAATCTCGGCATTGTCGCAGTCAGATCCGTTCGATCTTGTCTGCATGCCTAACAAGCGTAGGAATGTGTTTGCCCGGTTCTTCAATCCCTCTCTGGCTCATAAGATCTTGTTCAAGGCCGATATTCCCATGATGGTCATCCCGGTATGATTCTATAATTAGCCGGTGATTCTATATTTATCAGGGGATCTGTATTTTTGAGTAGCCTGTTTTTGAGAACTTATGTAAAATTAACGCCGCATGGCATTGCCATTATCGGGAATATTCGTAACTTTGCACCTTGATAATTATCGCCTAAGAAGATGAGACAACTTAAGATATCTAAATCCATTACCAATCGCGAAAGCGCTTCTCTTGACAAGTATCTTCAGGAAATAGGACGTGAGGAGCTTATCACTGTAGAGCAGGAGGTGGAGCTTGCCCAGCGAATCAGGGAAGGTGACCAACGCGCACTTGAGAAACTTACGAAGGCCAATCTGCGTTTCGTGGTTTCCGTGGCCAAACAGTATCAGAACCAGGGTCTCTCTCTTCCTGACCTTATAAATGAGGGGAATCTCGGACTGATAAAGGCTGCCCAGAAATTTGATGAGACCAGAGGCTTCAAGTTTATATCTTATGCCGTATGGTGGATTCGCCAGTCGATTCTTCAGGCTCTTGCCGAGCAGTCGCGTATAGTGCGTCTCCCTCTGAACCAGGTGGGTTCGTTGAATAAAATCTCTAAAGCGCTCTCGAAATTCGAACAGGAGAACGAGCGCCGCCCTTCACCCGAGGAGCTCGCCGAGACCCTTGACGTACCTGTTGAAAAGATTGCCGATACCCTGAAGGTATCCGGGCGCCATATATCGGTGGACGCCCCGTTCGTGGAAGGTGAGGACAACTCGTTGCTCGATGTGCTCACCAATGATGATTCCCCTATGGCTGATGCTACCCTTACACAGGAATCGCTTTCAAAAGAGGTGGACCGTGCGTTAAAGCAGCTTCATGAGCGTGAACGCGAGATCCTGAAGATGTTCTTCGGTATCGGATGCCAGGAGATGACTCTTGAAGAGATTGGAGCCAAGTTCGATCTTACCCGCGAACGTGTACGTCAGATTAAGGAGAAGGCCATACGTCGTCTGAAAGGGCAGAAATCCCGTCTCCTCAAAACTTACCTGGGGCAATAATCCCCGGGGTAATAGCTCTACTACATTCGCAAATAACTTTTACTACGGCGATGTGCCAGACCTGGCACATCGCCGCTAATTTATATACAATGGTAATGACTTAATAGTGATGCCGGATGGTAGTGGCGCCGGACCTCCGGGACGGCAGGCCACCCGGAG
>CAJUBM010000039.1 GCA_910584735.1 uncultured Muribaculaceae bacterium | reverse complement strand
GGTCCGGCGCCACTATAAAGTTACCTCGGATAATGTTTTTCGTTGGAAGATAGGTGTCTCCGAATTATGACATAGCCTCATTTATAAATGCCTGTATTGCTATCTGTTATTTACATAATAGATTGAGGTGGGCTTTAGTGAGGCCGGATGAAAGTGGCGCCATACCGGAAGTTCGGCGCCACTTTGCTGTAACATTATATTGGTTGTGGCATCATGGACGATGCCACGGCATCTCCAGGGTTATCGGATTAGGATTTTACGCGTTTCGCTTCCTGAGCGAAGGATATAGATTCCGGGTTTCGAGGGTGCTATTCCTTCATCCATACGTGTGCCGTCCAAATTGAAAATCTCGTCATTAATCCGGTAGTCACTTTCCACGGCCTCAATTCCGGAATTCATGCTGTTGATGTCGGCAATTCTATTGAATTTTCCCCATTCCGGATGAGAGGCGTAGGATGAGACCGATGCCGCCGGGACATATAGGGTCGCTTGCTGATAAGTATCTTCGCTGAACATTATATCCCCTGCCTCGGGAGGAGTTGTGGCGCGGCATACGACCCTGTCCATGGCGCCCGACCCATTGAACGCAAGTTTCCCTACCTTTAGCAGCGAAGCGGGCAAATCCACAGTCTTTAGATTGTTGCAGATGCTGAAAGCCATATCATCTATCGTTTGGATGTTCGGTCCGAAATCAAGGCTCTCCAACGACTCGCATCCCGAGAAAGCACCTTGCCCGATAGTTCTCACCGCGTTTCCGAGTGTAAGGCTCTTCAGCGATTTGCATCCGTTGAAGGCTCCCTGGCCGATAATCTCTACTGCGTTCCCCAACGTAAGAGATGCCATTGCCCCGCAGTCTAAGAACGCATATTGGTCAATTTGTTTTACGGAGTTGGGGATTTCAAGATGTTCAAGGCTTGCACAGTTGGAGAATGCATACTCCCCGATCTTTTCCAGTCCCCTCTCCGGGAGTATGAGGGTCTGGAGGTTCTTGCATCCGAGAAATGCCTCGCGGCGGATTTCCGCAAGTTTGGTGGTGGCGAATATCAGCGACTTCAGAGAATAGCAATAAGTGAAGGCGTATTCCCCTAAGAATGTCACCTTGGATGGTATGTAGAAGTTCTCAAGTTTCTCGCAACTCCAGAACGCACATGTCCCTATGGAGGTAACATTATAGCCCAGTTCAGCCTCGCGCAGATTCGAACAGTTGTAAAAAGCTTGTGCTCCAAGGACGTAGTCAGTAGAGGTCTGTATCTTGACCTTCCTCAGCACAGGACAGTCCTCAAAGGCATTTAGGCCTATTTCTTTTAACTGTTCCACATTAATATTCACCCTCGTCAAGGCTTCGTTGTTGCAAAAACTGTCATGAGCTATTTCATCAAGGGTGTAGAAACTTCCGTTATAGCTGACTATCCCAGTCAGGTTCAGGTCGCCACTGACAAATGACCCCGGGAGGTATTTTCCATCATACAGGATTCCACAGGATGTGCGTACCCTCCTTTGTGCGGGGTCTGTAATCTGGTAGCTAACGCCATTGAATTTGAATTCGGTGTAGTCGGCGTGGAGAACCGATGGGATAAACATTGCCGTTATAACGGCAGCTATGAACTTCCTTTGATAAATGGAGCGGATATTTTTCATATATTGTAGTTTGGTTTTACAAAATAAAAAAATCGATGCGAAATTAGCGTTTAATGGCCGTAAAACCCTCATATACGGTATATACAATATATAGACAGCCCTCTTGGATACCCCCTGGGGCCGCTCTTTCAATAGCCGTCCTTATGTCGTGAGACAAAAAATCCGTATTTTTGCAACGTCTTATGAAGAGTGCGTATGCCTGTATATTGAGTTATCTGTTGATTCTTCTTCCCCTTGTCTGTTCGTGTGGAAAGGGGGATGGAGATAGTTCGTGGGCCTCGGCCGGAGGCGAGATTGATTCGCTTACCTTGGTTTTGGACTCTCTTTGCCATACGGAAGCTCCGAAATCGGAGTTCTCATCGGCGGTGTGTTCGTTGGAACGTGCGGCTTCGCGTTCTAAGGGGGACGCTGTGGCACAGGCTCGGGCGCAATATTGGCGGGCATACATGATAGAGAGATATGCCACACTCGACTCCGCCGGTTACGAGGCCTTTCTCTCATTGCTTGCCGATGCAAGACTTAGTCTTGACTCTGCCGCTTCACCCTACGATATGGCCCGGCTACGGAGCCTCGAGGCCAACGCTCTCCCTCCGGATCAGGCGATAAAGGCATATCTGGAGTCTTATGAGGCATTTGTGGATGCACATGACTATCATTCGGCCGCAGGTTCGATGTTCAATATGGCCTATATCTATCAGCATTTCGGCGACTACGCCTCAGCCGACATCTGCTATGAGAAATCTATCGGAATGATGGAGAAGGTGCAACCTGTCGATACCGGGAAATATATACGGGCATGGAATCATCGGGCGATTATGCACCGCAACATGGGCGACACGGTAGGCGCTATAGAGTTTGCCCGGAAGGTGTCCGAGATGGATTACTATGATGTTTCCGACAAGGTTCTCTCATCCACGGAAAGGATATTGTATTATGACCGCCATGACATACGCCATCTGAGGAACGCACTCCGAAGCGCCCGCAGGCTGGGCTGGGAGGATGACGTGGTGCCTTTGTTTCTGTCTCATTTCCTTACCTGCGGACCTCGGGATTCTATAGAGTATTGGAAAGAAGCTACCCTCTCCCTAAGGGTACCCCCCGGGGAGACTTTTAATAAGATGGCCCGTGCCGGAGCCCTGCGTGATTATTACATACGCTGCGGTTCCGATTCTGCATTGCTTTATGGCGATTCTCTCAGGGAGCTTTCCGCCGAATGGAATTCAATAAAGGGGGTTATAGATGGCCACGAAGCTATCCGGCGGGCCATGTTGGAGAATTATATAGATAGATTTGATAAGAAATCACAGGATATGCGGCGACGGACGGTGTATCTCCTAATAGCTGTAGCCGTGATAATCCTGTTGGGGGCAGGATTGGCGATACGGCTAATTATAAAGCGGAGCCGGCAGACACAAGCTGCACTCTCCGCTGACAAAGATGTCGCCACGGTGGCTACCCGGCTTGCAGCGGCGTTGACTGCCGACATGTCCCCGGCGGAAGAATGGGAGACATTCAAGGTCATATTCGCCCAAAGTAACCCCGGATTCCAAGAGAGGCTTCTTAAGAAACATCCCGGACTGACTCCCGGGGAATACCGTCTGGCATGTCTGATAAGAACCTCCATAGACAACAAGCACATAGCACGCCTGATGGGCATAAGTCCGGCTTCGGTGTACACCAACCGATTCCGCCTGCGTCAGAAGCTCGGCCTGGATAGCGACACCAATCTTGACATATATCTATTGAGATTGTGACATCTCTTTCCGCCTCCGGGGCAATTCCAAAAGATTATCTTATAGAATACTACATATTGTAGAATGTAGTGAAGGCGCGTAGGGTATAGAGGTGGTCGGCTACCGAGGCGGTTTCCCGGCATGAGTGCATGGCCCATTGGGGACAGCCCATATCCACTCCCCGCAGGTCAAGCTGGGAGGTGAGGATGTTGCCTAACGTCGAACCTCCGGCAACATCGGAATGGTTTACGAATGTCTGTACGGGCACTCCGGCATTTTGGCATATGCGGCGGAATACGGCGGCAGAATCGGCATCGGTCATGTACTTGCAGTTTGCGTTGCTCTTTATCACAGGGCCTTTTCCGAGGATGGGAAGATTGGTGGGATCCTGCTTCTCCTCGTAGTTGGGATGGAGGCCGTGGCCGTTATCTGCCGAAATCATGAATGAAGAGGCTACGGCTCGGAAGAATGTTTCGTTGTCGGCGCCCAGGCAATGGTTTATGCGGGTCAACAGTGTGCGGAGTATGGGGGATGCGGCTCCTTGTTTGGTGCCTGAGCCGGTCTCCTCGTTGTCAAACACAGCCAATACCCTTGTCATAGGTTGTACTTCATCGGAGGTTGCCGAATCGAGCAAGGCGGTCAGCCCGCAATGCACCATCTCCAGGTCATCAATTCTCGGCGAAGATATAAATTCGTTATCCAGGCCGAATACCGAGCCTTTCTCTACGGGGTAGAGACATAGGTCGAAATCAAGAATCTCTTCCGGGAGGCATCCGATATGCTCCGCAATCATACGCAACAGCAGGCCGTCTTTCTCCATTCCATCCTTTAGGAAGCCGAGTACGGGCATCATATCTTTCTGGCGTGACAGAGGGTTGCCTTCGTTCACGGCGCGGTTGAAGTGGATTGATAGGTGGGGTATCTCCAGTATCGGCCTTTCGAGGTCGATGATTATGGTCTTAGGTTCTAACGGATTATCAGAACGGAGGACGACACGTCCTGCCAATGACAGCGGCCGGTCGAACCATGTGTAGAGTATCGGGCCGCCGTACACCTCCGTGTTGAGGCGTACTATATTGCCTTTTCCAACCATCTCAGGAGAGGGTTTCACCTTGAACCCGGGGGAGTCGGAATGGGCTGCGATTATCTTATATCCGGCCGCAGGGTCTGAGCCGGTGATGAATGGGAATATCGCGGAATGATTCTTTATTATATAGTATTTCTCGCCGGGATGCATCGCAGGCCATTTGTCGCGCATGTCGAGATATTTGAATCCGGCATCGTCCAACCGTTTCCTTACGTTGCGTACGGCGGTGAAACAGCATGTGGAGCTATCAAGAAAATTCAGTAAGTCCTGTGTCATGGTGATCTGTGGTTTAAGGTGTTACGTGGAGAGTGGCTTTCTATGGCCGTGTTCCGAATTCAGGTTCGGCCATGAGGTCAAGCATCTCGCGTGAAATGTTGAACACATCCTCCGGGTCTTTCGGTCTGAGGGGCTCGAACCATCGGAACTGCGGCAGGTAATAGAGATTCTTTTTCGCCAGATAGAGAGGTGTCATGGTGCCGTTTGTCTCGGACCACATCTTCAGTCTGTCAAGCTGCCGGTTTGAAAACTCGGCGGAAAGGAACGAACTCTCAATGTTTGAAATCTTATTGTAGGTAGAATCGTTCTCCATCGGGAGGTATATGGCCTGCACATTACCGCTGACATCGAGATGGCGTATGCTGCGGTCAGCGAATGTGGCGAACATCTCTTTGCCTGTAAGCTGGTTGTAGAATTCCTCGTCAACGAGTTCGGCCATGAATCCGAAACGGGGGAGGCGCGCCCAGTCGGCGGTGGAGTCTTGCAGATGTACCTGTATCTCGTTTCCGAAAATCTGTCTGTCGCCGCTCCATACCACCGGGTGTTTGTCAAGATACATCATTGAGTCGCGCTGCACCAGGGTCATGGAGTCGCATAGTCCCTGGAGGTCGGTTCGGAAGAACCGCACATGCGGCGCAGCCACCATATAATGTGTGGAGTCGGCGGCAGTTACCAGCGAGTCTCCTTCGTAGACCGCCGGGGTGAAAATCTGGAAGGTGCGTATGGTGTCGGCGTGGAGATAGAGCGTGTCGGCATCCTCGTTCTCCGAATATTGCCGGGCCAGGGCGCGTCCCCATACGCGGGCGCTGTCGCGAAGTTCGTAATAGAACCCTTCATCGCCGGTGAGTATGGCCCGGTTGGCCGAGTCGGTAAGCTCTATGGAGCCGATGGCACGTCCGAAGCCACGTTCGCGGTCGTAGAACAGGGTGTCGCCTGTGAGAGTGTTCCCGTTACGGGCCTTTACCATCGAGCGGCTGTATAGGTCTGCCTGCTGTAGCTCGGTGTTGTAGGTGCCGTATGTGGTGTATATCGTGCCATCGCCTGATACGATGGTGGAGGTGGTGTCGAGAGTGGCTATATGTGTCACCGTGTTGTAGAGCATCTGCTGTGTGTAGATGTCAAGGGTGTCGTTCGGACGAAGGGAATGGAGGTGTACCTGGTCTTCGAAGATGGCTTCTTTCGTAGCGGGGGAATATTCGCCGTACCACGATGTGAGTTTGTTGCTCTTATCCCACAGAGTTCCGCCGACCTCGTAATATCCTAACTCTATCCCCAGGTCGTAGTTGAAGATTTCTGTAGTGAGGTGTACATCGCGGTTTATGAGACGCACAAGTTTGCCGGCCTCGGCATAGAGTGTCGCAAGCTGTGAGGAATCACCGTAGACGAGTTGGTCGGCATAGACAAATAGTGTGTCGCCCTGCTCCATGCGCACGTTGCCGAACGCCTCCAGAGAGTCATTTTCGAAGAACAGGGCTGAGTCGCAGTACATATACATGCCCCCTTTGCGGAACTGTACGTTTCCGACAACCACCTGGTAGTTGTTGAACCGTCCCTTCCTTAATTCATCGGCATGTTCGAGAAACACCCGGTTCGGGGCAAGCCGGTTGGCCGAGGGGATGGAGGGTTTTATAGGGGTATGGTCGCGGCGCAGGGGTGTGCGTCCCCAGGCTGCGCACATCACTGTAGCGATGGCTGCTATCAAAGGGAGTATTCTCAGCCACGAGAATCGGGAACGTCTCATCATATGATGATGTCGGGGATTAGTCGGGAATTATTTACGTATCTTCATCCAACCCTGGTGCTGGAACTCGCAATCGTTCCACCCATCCTCGATTTTCACATAGGTTTCCTTTATTTTCTTCTGTAGCCAGTTGTTTACGGCCTCTTCTTTAGCGGCAGCCTCGTACATCCCCTTGATTGTCTGATAGTCATCGGAGAGGTTAGCCTTGTGGGCCGGTATGCGGGCTGTGAGTTTCACAATAGCCACTATATCGCGGTTACGTTTAGGGTCTTTCATTATGAAAGCCTCGGATATGTCGCCAACCTCCATGCCGTTGACCACTTTGGCAACCTCCTGTGGGAGGTCCTGCATCTCGAAGCGGGTGGTACCGTTGTTCTGGTTTATCATCCGCCCATGGTTGTTCTTTGTGTCGGTGTCCTGCGATATTACCTGGGCTCCGTCTTCAAAGGTGAATTTTCCGGCGTTTATGTCGCTCCTTACGGAATCGAGACGTTCTACGGCGGCGGAGAGGTCGGCGTTCGACACTTTCGGACGCAGAAGTATATGACGGGTGTTTATGCGGTCGCCGCGTTTTTCGATAAGCTGTATGATGTGGAAGCCGTATTGGGTCTCCACAATCTTAGATACTTTCTTGGGGTCGTTGAGGTTGAAGGCCACAGCGGCATATTCCGGCTCGAGATGGCCGCGTCCCATGAATCCTATTTCTCCGCCGCGTACATCTGAGCCATCCTCGGAATAGAGTATGGCGAGGGTGGAGAAATCAGATTCCCCGCGTGTCACACGGTCGGCATAATCGCGCAGACGGGCTTTCACATCGTCAATCTCCTGTTGCGGGATTCGCGGGTTTATGGTGATGATTTCCGCCTCGACCTGGAGAGGTACGTAGGGGATTGAGTCGGACGGCAGGGTGTTGAAATATTTGCGAACGTCCGATGGTGTGGCCTTTATGTTCTTGGTAAGTGAACGCTGCACTTCCTGTATGCGGTAGTTGTTGCGCATCATGTCGGACATCTGCCCACGGAATTCGTTGAGCGGACGCCGGAAATACTCTTCAACTTTCTCTTTTGAGCCGAGATTCGTGATGAGATAGTTTATTCGCTGGTCTACGGCCTGGGTCACCATTGCCTCCTGTACTTCCACCGTGTCAATATCGGCCTGGTGGAGGAATAGCTTCTCCACGGCGAGTTGTTCGGGGATGACGCACATCGGGTCGCCAGAAATAGGGGTTTTCTCATAGAGGGCCTGCTGGTAGGCTTCCTCTATCTCGCTTTTATATATCGGCTGGTCGCCTACCATCCAGGCAACTTCTTCTATGATAGAGTTATTTGTGTTTCCTGAAGGGGCTGCTGCGCCGGCAGCGATTGCTGCGGCAAGGGCCGGGAGTGCAAGATATTTGAGTTTCACTTTGTGTGGGTCTGTAGTGATTTGTGATGAGGAGGGAGTAGGATAGAAAGCCTATCAACCTACAAAGTTAGTGTTTTCCCGCGATATTGTGTGAGTGATGCCTTTATTTTTAAGGCGTACGTAACGGAGGATGGGCTTAAATAACGTTAAACAGCGGAGTGCCTGTGAGAATCCAGCGTAATCCCCATGTGAGAATCATAGCGTAAAGTCCGGCAAGTGCATCATCGAGCATTACTCCCCAGCCGCCGGGAACGCTTTCCATCTTTCTGCATCCGAGCGGTTTGAATATATCTATCAGACGGAAGGCACCGAAACCGAACAGCGCAAGCAGAGCCGTAAGCCCGGCATGCCCGCTGACTGCGGCAACGAGAGCCGGAATCCACGAGCCGATATATTCATCTATCACCACTGTGCGGGGGTCTTCGCCCCAGTATCGTTCCATGACACGCGATGTCCATGCCCCTACCACCATGGTGACGGCAATCAGTGCCAGCGTAACCCAGAAAAGCAGCGTAACCGGGAGTAGGAGATAGAGTATGTACCATAGTGCCAACGCCATGAAGGCCGCATATGTACCAGGGGCTCCGGGAATGAAGCCCACGCCGAAGCCTGTTGAGAGAATTACGTGGAACCATGGGGCTTCCCCCAGGGGATGGTTATTGTTGTTGCTCATCGCGTTATTACTATTTTTTGTCCGTTGGCGATATATATCCCGGGTGCCAGGTAGATGTCGGCGCTTTCTGCCACAAATCTTCCATCGGGGGTAAAGATTGATACCGAATCATCCCCGGTGGCTATCAGGCGGTTTCCTTCGATAACGAATGTTGAGACGCGTTTGTCGGAAAATGTCTCCGTAACGGCTGAGCCACCGGGCTTTATCTCCCATTTCATTATCGGGAAACCGGAGTTGAGGGTAGGGTGGAGGGTAAACTCCATATCGCCGTATATCGCTGCAGGTGAGGGGCTGACCAACAGGTCGGTGGAATAGAGTGTACGGTTCAGGTAGTCTGCCGAGGTGGCTGAACGCATCTGCTCTGCGGTGAATTGCCGGGCGGCGCGGTCGGTGACACCTGAATAGGACTCCACGTAGCAGCATCCTTTTTCTTCCCCTGTCCATACAGGCACGGGACAGTCGGAGATTATCGCTGCCGGGGTGATGTCGAACTCTTCGCTTCTACGTCCCGTGACGCGTCCGATATTGTAACATGCCGCAACTACGGCTCGACCATAGGCTTCCCCCACGATTCCGCCACAGGCTCCGGGGGAGGCGGCGCGTACCGGGGAGGTGTTGTAGCATCCGTTGACATAGCTCGTGCCGTCAAGTGTGCCTGCTATCCCTCCGACACTTTTGGTGGCCGACACATTTCCGGCGGAGACACAGTGCTGTATGGCACCGGCATGTAGTGTGCCGACAATCCCACCTACATGCATCGTGCCGCTGATGGTGGCTTGTGACGAGCAGAATTCAATAATTCCGTCCCATACAATACCTGCGATACCCCCGGTGTTCCGGCTCCCGTTTACAGAGCATGATGAATCAAGGCGGAGATGGTGTACGTATGCCCCGGTGCCGAGTGAGTTGAACAGTCCCGTTGCCGATACCCCGTCTGTATTCAGCCGTAGGCTGCTGACGGTGTATAGCATACCGTTGAAATCCCCGCAGAATGACCGGGAATTGTATGTGTCTTCCCCGGCGGTGCCGATTCCTGTGAAATCTTCCGAGCCGTCAAAGGTTATGTCAGATTCGAGTACGAGATATTTACCCTCGAAACTGTTTCCTTGCCTGACTTCATCGGCAAGCTCGCATAGATGCTGTACCCGGCTCAACCGATACGGGTCGTAATAAGAACCTGTGCCTGTGGTAAGGAACTCGGAGGGTGCGGCTAAGGCGGTGGTGCCTCCGTAAAGAACCGATAAAAGAGCGGGGATTTTAAGCATCAATACTCGTCCCACGATTTTATGGGTAGGTCGGCTACCTTTGTCGTGGTAAAGGCATCGATAAATGCCGAGGCCAGACGGGCATTGGTAAGCAGGGGGATGTTCAGGTCAATGGCGGCACGGCGCACCTTATAGCCGTTTGAAAGTTCGGCCGAGGAAAGATTCTTGGGAAGATTTACCACAAGGTCTACCTGCTTGTCGTGCAACAGTTGCAGCGCCTGCGGATGGCGGTCCGGCTGTGAGGGCCAGTAGGCCGGAATGGCCGGGATGCCGTTCTCGGTAAGGAAGCGCTGGGTTCCTTCCGTGGCGTAGATGGTATATCCGTGGTTATGCAGGCGGTGTGCCGCATCAAGCATGTCGGCTTTCTGGCGGGGTGTGCCTGTGGAGAGCAGCACGGCCTTGCGCGGCACACGGCATCCTACCGAGAGCATGGCCTTGAGTACGGCTTCAGATGAATCGTCGCCAAGACATCCTACCTCGCCGGTAGAAGCCATATCCACGCCAAGCACCGGGTCGGCACCCTGGAGGCGTGAGAAGCTGAACTGGGAGGCCTTGACCCCTACATAATCGAGGTCGAAAAGACTCTTGGCCGGTTTCTCAACCTTTTTGCCGAGCATTACCTGTGTGGCAAGGTCGATGAGGTTTATCTTTAGCACTTTGCTTACGAACGGGAAGCTGCGCGATGCGCGTAGGTTACATTCTATAACCTTTATATCGTTGTTCTTGGCCAGGAACTGTATGTTGAACGGGCCGGATATGTCAAGGGCCTTGGCTATCTGGGCCGATACCTTCTTGATGCGGCGCATGGTCTCCACATATAGTTTCTGCGGGGGGAACTGGATGGTGGCATCGCCGGAGTGCACTCCGGCATATTCGATGTGTTCCGATATGGCGTAAGCCTTTATCTCGCCGTTCTGTGCCACTGCGTCCATCTCGATTTCCTTGGCGTTCTGCACGAATTCGGTGACTACCACAGGGTGCTGTTTTGACACGTTGGCGGCAAGGCGCAGGAAGCGGTGGAGTTCCTGTTCGTTGGAGCATACATTCATGGCGGCGCCGGAAAGCACGTAACTCGGACGCACGAGCACCGGGAATCCCACTTCGGAGATGAACTTGTCGATATCATCGAAACTTGTAAGTTCGCGCCAGCGTGGCTGGTCTATGCCGAGGCGGTCGAGCATCGCGGAGAATTTATGGCGGTCCTCGGCATTGTCAATCGATTTGGCTGCGGTGCCGAGGATGTTTATGCCGGCATCGTCCAGGCGGGTTGCCAGGTTATTGGGTATCTGACCACCTACCGAGAGGATTACCCCGTGGGGGGATTCCATGTCGAGGATATCCATCACTCGTTCGAATGTGAGCTCATCGAAATACAGACGGTCGCACATGTCGTAGTCGGTGGAGACGGTCTCGGGATTATAGTTTATCATCACCGACCGATACCCCTCTTTGCGGGCTGTCATCAGGGCGTTTACCGAACACCAGTCAAATTCTACTGACGATCCGATGCGGTAGGCGCCCGAACCGAGTACTACCACCGAACGATGGTCGCCGGTGTATTGTATGTCGTTTGCCGAGCCGTTGTATGTCAGATAGAGGTAGTTGGTCTGTGCCGGATATTCTGCGGCCAGGGTATCAATCTGTTTCACCACCGGGAGTATGCCGAGTTCCTTTCGGCGGGCGCGTACCACGAGGTTGTCGCTGCCGGTTATATCCATGCCGTCTTTCAATACGGCGCGGGCAATCTGGAAATCGCTGAAACCTTGTTCCTTTGCACGGCGCAGGAGATCCTCGGGAATCTCGTCGATAGAGGAGTATGCCTTCAGGTCGTCTTCGGTTACAATGATATGGTGGAGTTTCTCAAGGAACCAGCGGTCTATCTTTGTGAGACGGTGTATGCGTTCCACGTCATAACCTTTCTGCATAGCTTTCGCCACGACGAAGATACGTTTGTCGGTAGGTTCGGCCAAAGCCTTGTCAATATCCTCTATATTAATGTCGTGGTTTCCGACAAATCCGTGCATACCCTGTCCTATCATTCGTAGTCCCTTTTGGATTACTTCCTCAAAGGTACGTCCGATAGCCATTACCTCGCCTACGGACTTCATCGAAGAGCCTATCTCGCGGCGTACGCCATGGAATTTTCCGAGGTCCCAGCGCGGTATCTTGCAGACGATGTAGTCCAGGGCCGGTTCGAAGAAGGCGGATGTCTCGCGTGTCACCGAGTTGCGCAGGTCGAAAAGGCCATAGCCGAGACCGAGTTTCGCTGCCACGAAAGCCAGCGGATAGCCGGTGGCTTTAGATGCCAGTGCGGACGAACGGCTCAGACGGGCGTTTACCTCGATTACGCGGTAGTCCATCGAATCGGGGTCGTAGGCATACTGCACGTTACATTCGCCTACGATGCCGATGTGGCGTATAATCTTTATCGCCAGCTGGCGCAGGAAGTGATAGTCATCGTTTGAGAGTGTCTGTGACGGAGCGACAACGATACTTTCCCCGGTGTGTATTCCCAGGGGGTCGAAGTTCTCCATGTTGCAGACGGTTATGCAGTTGTCGAAACGGTCGCGCACCACTTCGTATTCCACCTCTTTCCACCCTTTGAGCGATTTCTCAACCAGCACCTGGGGGGAGAATGAGAAGGCTTTTTCCGTGAGGGCCACGAGTTGCTCGGCGTTGTCGCAGAAACCTGAGCCGAGACCTCCCAGAGCGTATGCGGCGCGTACGATTACCGGGTAACCCAGGCGTTCGGCGGCTTCGAGGGCGGCTGCGGTGGTCTCCACGGCCTCGCTCTTGATGGTCTTTACATCGATTTCATCGAGCTTCTTCACGAAGAGCTCGCGGTCTTCGGTGTCTTTGATAGCCTGCACGGGGGTTCCGAGAACCTTTACGTTGTATTTTTCCAGTATGCCGCTCTCGTAAAGCTCTACGCCGCAGTTCAGGGCTGTCTGTCCTCCGAAAGATAGAAGTATGCCGTCGGGACGCTCTTTGTCGATTACCCGTTCTACGAATTCCTTGGTTACCGGCAGGAAATAAACCTTATCGGCAAAACCTTCGGACGTCTGTACGGTGGCGATATTGGGGTTGATCAGAACCGTCTCTATCCCCTCTTCTTTCAGGGCCTTGATGGCCTGCGAGCCTGAGTAGTCAAATTCGCCGGCCTCGCCGATTTTCAGGGCGCCGGAACCTAGAAGTAGAACCTTCATATGGTGGATTTTAAGAGATTGCTAAAAGAGTCAAAGTAAGCTGATGAATTGGTCGAAGATAAACTCAGTGTCACGCGGGCCTGATGATGCCTCGGGGTGGAACTGGGCCGAGAAGAAGGGCTTTTCCTTGTGGCGTATACCTTCGTTTGTGTCGTCGTTCATGTTGGTGAACAGCGGTTCCCATTGGTCTGAGAGAGTGGTGTGGTCAACGGCAAAACCATGGTTCTGCGATGTTATGAAGCAATGCTCGGTGCCCTCCTGGCGCACGGGCTGGTTGTGCCCCCGGTGACCGTATTTGAGTTTGTATGTGGTAGCCCCGGCTGCTTTCGCCAGAAGTTGGTTGCCCATACATATGCCGCATATGGGTTTGCCCAGGTCGATGGCGCGCCTTATGTTCTCTACGGTGGTGGTGGCGAAGTCGGGGTTGCCGGGTCCGTTGGATATGAACAGGCCGTCGTAAGGAATCTGGAGGAAGTCATAATCCCACGGAACGAGTACCACGCGGACACCACGGCGAGTGAGGCAGCGGATGATGTTGTATTTCGTGCCGCAGTCTACCAAAACCACGGTTTTCTCACCTTGACCGAACTCGCGGGGTTCGGTGCAGCTTACCTTGGCGATAAGGTTTTCCTTATTAGGGTCTGAAAATTCGATTTCATCGGGAGATTCGAAGTAGATTTTGCCCAGCATGGAGCCTTTCTCGCGGAGGTGCTTGGTAAGGGCGCGGGTGTCGATGCCGTAGAGACCGGGAATCTTTTCGGCCTGCAGCCATTCGTGCAGCGACCGTGTGGATAGCCAGTGGCTCGGTTCCCACGAATAATCTTGTGCGATGATGGCACGGCAGTGTATGCGCGAACTTTCAAGGAATTCGCTTACGGAGTCTTTCTCCCTCTCGGGGGGGACGCCGTAGTTGCCGAGTATGGGGTAGGTGGTAACGAGAATCTGCCCCTCGTAGGAGGGGTCGGTAAGGCTTTCGGGATAACCGGTCATGGCGGTGTTGAACACTACCTCGCCGGCGGCAGGGGCTTCATAGCCAAATGATTTGCCTTCGAAGACTGTGCCGTCTTCCAATACGAGGAAGGCTTTGCGTGGGTTTGGCATATCGGGGTTGAAATGTGATTGTCGTGGATTTCCCTGCAAAGTTACGGCTTTTTTCCTATCTATGCAATATAATAAAATATGCCGGTGTCACAGGCCTTTGATTGCCAGTACGGAGGCTTCGAACGTGTCGCGGTTTACGGCGCGGTTGCGTAGGCGGTTGCGGTAGGCATAGACCGTGTTGACGCTAAGGTTCAGGGCGCGGGCTATGCGTCCGGCATCATCTATGCCGAGGCGCATGAAGGCAAGTATGCGCAGGGCGGGGGTGAGACGGCCGGAGCCATCGGTGGATATATCCTCTCCCGGGCGCATCAGCGCGTTCACCTGGGCTACGAAGTCGGGATATATGTGGAGGAAAGCATCGTCGAAGGTTTCGTAGAAAGTACGGCTCTGCTCGTCAATGAATTTGCCCGACTTGGTGAGGGCTAAGAGTTCGTCGGCGTGACCGGCTGATATTTTGCGGTTTACGAGTTTGGAGAAATCGCGCAGACGGTCCATATACCCCGAGCATAGCGTGATGAACTGGCTGATATACACGTCTTTTGTCCGCCCGGCTTCCAATATGCCCTCTTTGAGCGCGCTGACGCGTGTAAGCTGCTTGCGCAGGTACCATACAAGGGCGGCGAACAGGAGCATGAGGATTCCCAGGCAGGTGATAACTATAGTGGTTATCATCCTGTACCGTGATACCTGGGCCAGATGGTCGGCCTCTACCACGTTTAGAAGTTCGGTGGTGCGTACCACTCGTGCCGATGCCCGCGACTCTACGGCGTTGGCCATGGCTACGGTAAGGTATTCATGGGCGCGCTGGGTATCGCCGTCTTCGAACAGGGCGCCCCCCAGTTCCTGTAGTGATGTTACCTCGCAGTTGGCGCGTCTAAGGTCGCTCATCGCCGACTGTGCCAGCCAATGGAGATAGGCGTTGTGGTCGCCGCGCACGTTGGCACTCTCGGCCAGCACGTGGCAGGCTATGGCATATTCGGGGTCATCGGGAGAGAGGGCCTTTACGAGTTGCCGCAGGGTTTTCTGGGCCTTGGTATATTCCCTTATTGACAGATAATATTCTCCGAGATTGCGTCGGTATGTGGGTGTGTCCTGGTTAAGAAGAGGGAGAAGGTCTTTCTGGGCCAGGACAGCTCGGTTGCGCCAGTAGTCGTATTTCTCAGGCATCCCCTCGTAGTGGTTCGAAATATAGGAGAACATCTGGCGTCCGAGCGAATAGTAGTTCGCAAGCTGGTTTGGTGTGAGTGAAGTGGAGTCCACCTGCTGTCGTTCGGAAAGAGCATCGTTTACCAGTCCCCCACGTGCCAGGGCTACGGAGCGTTGTAGGCGGAACTCGGTGAGAAGCTCTTTGTCGCCGACCGATTCGGCAGAGATGGCTCCGATGGTGAGATATGCCATGGCCGAGTCGTTGTTGAAGGTGCCGTAGCGGTTGGCTATGTCAAGGGTGGCTTCCAGCCATCGGCGCGAGTCGCGTGGCAGCTTCAGGCGTTGGCGCCTGACGGAGTCTATGGCGGCCTGGCGAAGTGACATATAGTGCTGGCGCCGGTTTAGTTCCCTGTCGAGCTGGTGGAGCGTGTATATAAAGAGTAGTATTATAAGTAGAGTCGTAAGTCGTGCCATTATATCGGATTTGTTGTTAGGGGCATGTCCGAGTAAGTGGACTGTCAGTCGGTTTTTGCGTTGTGCGACATTGAAATATAGAAACGTATGTCGTATGGGCTGAGGTCTGTCTCTGCAAGTGCGGTAATTATAGGCTCTATGCCGTTGCCAAGGCCGATTCTTTCTATTGTGGAGGCCATGGCGGTTACCAGGGCCGGGGTATATACGTCTTCGATTGATAGTTCGCCGGCCTCTATATACCCGCGTAGATGGCCGGTTACGGTAGAAAGTGCAAGATTGCGTTCTGATGCTATTTCGCGCCGGGTCATGCCTTGGCGCAGCATCTTCAGGGTAATCTCGCTGCTTTTGTCAGGCTTTGCATTTTTCTCTTTTGGAGTTTTGCCACGGCTGTTATTTTTGCTGCTTTTCGCGCCTGATGACGAGGTGCCTTTACGTTCCTTTTTTGTAAGCAGTGCCGGATTGTTCGCCCCGAGAGTGGCCTGTTGTTTGAAGTTGAGGTAATTGGCTATGGTGAAGCCATGGGCGGCTGTATCATCAAGCAGTGTGAGGCGTGCTGTCAGCGCCTGACGCAGGTCTGTTACCATGGTGGAGAGGCGTTGCATGAGCTTTTTGTCACCGGTGCGTATTCTTGCGGTCTCGGCGAGCGTGTTGCAGAATGTCGAGCGTAGGGTTTCGGCAAAGTAGCGACATCCCGAGGAAACACGCTTTAGAATCTCCTCTGAAGACAATGCCGCTACGGGGGTGGCACCTAACAGTGCTATCCATTTATCGGCTACATCGGTGACTTTCTCACGCAGGGAGTCGGCCAGGACGCTGTGTGCAGAGTTGGCCGATGGATAGGCATGGGCCAACTCCTTTGCAACCAGGCGCCGAAGGGATTCCTGTGTGTCCGTTATCTCGCGGAAATTGAAAAGATCGGTCATCAGACGCCGGCGGTACTCGTCCTTAATCATCGGAAGCCGGAGCAAGCTCTGTTCGGCGGCAACGTCCTGGCCTGTTATGTAGTCGGCAACGGTGGCGTCTGGTAGCAGCGAGGATTCGTGTATAGGTGTTGCCAGCACTATTCCTTCCAGTGTGCGGCAACGGCTGAGGGCTACGTAGACCTGCCCGGGAGCGAAAGAGGCTCCCGCATCGATTATGACGTGGTCGAACGTGAGCCCCTGGCTTTTATGTATGGTTACAGCCCAGGCCAGACGCAGAGGTAGCTGCGAGAATATCCCCTCTATGGAGGTCTCGATGGTGTTGGTCTCGGTGTTGACGGTGTATTTTGCGTTTTCCCATTCCTGCGGCACCACCTCTATGTCCTCGTTGTCGCCCGGACAACGTACGAATACCGTCTCATCATCCAAGGCCGTTACGTGGCCGATTCTTCCGTTGTAATAGCGGTTTCCCTCGGTGTCGTTCTTTATAAACATTACCTGCGCCCCTTTCTTCAGTTGGAGACGTTCGGCTGTGGGATAGGAGATTTCCGGGAAATTCCCCTTTACGCGGGCGTTATAGCAGCGGGAGTGGCCGGGGAGGCGCAGCAGGGAGGCTGCGTTGTAATCATCGGCCATGGCGTTATGGGTGGTCAGGCGTATGAAGTCGCTGTCTGTGGCAGGTTTGAAGTCGGGCGATAGTCGTGAGGACAGCATGTCGCGGTCTTCGGCGGTTAGTTTTCCGGCTCTTACATGGTTAAGCAGGTTTACGAACCGTTCGTTCTGCTGGCGGAATACCTTTGTAAGCTGTATGGTTACGTAGGATATTTGTGCGAGCGCCCTTGACGAGAAAAAGTACGGCGAGGAGTAATATGGCCGTAGCAATGCCTCATCGGCAGGGGTAACCACCGGGGCGAGCTGCTGCAGGTCGCCTATCATAAGAAGCTGTACCCCTCCGAACGGGAGAGGTGAACGGCGATATTTGCGCAATGCCGCGTCTACGGCATCGAGCAGGTCGGCGCGCACCATGGAAATCTCATCTATCACCAGCAGGTCTAATGCGCGTACGATTTTGAGTTTGTCTTTAGAAAAAGCGTACCTGTCGCGTTGTTGCGCTCCCGGCACGAACGGCGAAAGCGGAAGCTGGAAAAACGAATGTATGGTTACGCCTCCGGCGTTTACCGCCGCGACACCCGTGGGGGCCACCACAATCATTGTTTTGGCGCTATGCCGGGCCAAGGCGTGAAGGAAGGTGGTCTTGCCGGTACCTGCCTTCCCGGTGAGGAATATGCTGACGCCGGTATGCTCCACGAAATCCCAGGCATTTCTCAATTCTTCATTGGTCTGCATCACACCTTAAAAATAATATTAATGATTGGTAGTTGGCGACAATGTGGTGCCATACTGCAAAGTTAGCTCATTATTTCCTCTCTTGAAAACAATTAAGCAACGTTAACGGAAAGATAAAACTTATCGGGGTCGCTGAGCGAGGGCGTGGGTTGTTATAATCTATTTCTTTGTTTTCGGAAAAAATGACAGAGAAAGGTGACATGGTGGCAGATTTTTTATCGGATTAGCCTCAGGGGAGGAGGTTGTAAAGAGTATTTTAAGGACTTACAACTTTTTTGGCACACAATTTGTTCCTTTATTGATACGGAAGCCCCGGACAATAGGTCCGAGTGTGTTTCCGACTGTTATTTTATTTACGATAGAATTAAAAAACAACTAAAACATACAATCATGGGAAAAATAATAGGTATTGACCTTGGTACCACCAATTCATGCGTAGCTGTGCTGGAGGGTAAGGACCCTGTGGTAATTCCTAACAGCGAAGGCCGTAATACAACACCTTCCGTAGTGGCTTTTGTTGACGGAGGGGAGCGTAAGGTGGGTGATCCTGCCAAGCGTCAGGCTATCACAAACCCGGGACGTACTATCTACTCGATAAAGCGTTTCATGGGTGAGACTTACGACCAGGTTCAGAAAGAGATAGAGCGTGTGCCTTATAAGGTGGTACGTGCCGACAACAATACTCCCCGCGTTGATATTGACGGCCGCCAGTACACCCCGCAGGAGATTTCGGCAATGATTCTCCAGAAGATGAAGAAGACAGCCGAGGATTATCTCGGACAGCAGGTTACCGAGGCCGTTATCACCGTGCCTGCCTACTTCAACGACTCTCAGCGTCAGGCCACCAAGGAAGCCGGTGAGATTGCCGGCCTTACGGTAAAACGTATCGTGAACGAACCTACCGCCGCTGCATTGGCATACGGCCTTGACAAGAGCGAGAAGGACCAGAAGATAGCTGTCTTCGACCTCGGTGGCGGTACATTCGATATTTCCATACTTGAACTCGGCGACGGTGTGTTCGAGGTTAAGTCTACCAACGGTGATACCCACCTGGGTGGTGATGACTTCGACCATGTGATTATCGACTGGCTTGCTGACGAGTTCCTGAAAGATGAGGGTGTTGACCTGCGTCAGGATCCGATGGCGCTCCAGCGTCTTAAGGAAGCTGCCGAAAAGGCTAAGATAGAGCTTTCCTCCACCACGTCTACAGAAATCAACCTGCCGTATATCATGCCTGTAAACGGCATACCCAAGCATCTTGTAAAGACTCTTACACGTGCCAAGTTCGAACAGCTTGCCGACCGTCTTATAAATGCCACTATAGCTCCATGCGAGCAGGCTCTTAAGGACGCCGGTCTGAAGGCATCGGATATTGACGAGGTGATTCTCGTAGGTGGTTCCACACGTATCCCTGCCATCCAGGCTATCGTTGAGAAGTTCTTTGGCAAGGCTCCCTCAAAGGGCGTTAACCCCGACGAGGTTGTGGCCGTGGGTGCCGCAATCCAGGGTGGCGTTCTTTCCGGCGATGTGAAGGACGTGCTGCTTCTTGACGTGGTTCCTCTGTCGGTAGGTATCGAGACACTTGGCGGCGTGATGACCAAACTTATCGAAGCAAACACCACCATCCCGACCCGTAAGAGCGAGACTTTCTCCACTGCAGCCGACAACCAGCCCTCCGTTGAGATTCACGTACTACAGGGTGAACGCCCCATGGCTAAGGACGACAAGACTCTCGGCAAGTTCCATCTCGACGGTATAGCTCCCGCACCCCGTGGCATACCGCAGATTGAGGTTACATTCGAAATCGATGCTAACGGTATCCTTAACGTGTCGGCAAAAGACAAGGCCACCGGCAAGGAGCAGAGCATCCGTATCGAGGCTTCCAGCGGTCTGACAGATGCCGAAATCAAACGGATGAAGGATGAGGCTGCCGCAAACGCCGCCGCTGACGCCAAGGAGAAGGAACGTATCGACAAGCTCAACCAGGCCGATGCCATCATCTTCCAGACAGAGAAGCAGCTTTCGGAACTTGGCGACAAGATTCCGGCAGACAAGAAAGCAGCCATCGAAGCAGCAGTCGCCAAACTGAAAGACGCCCATAAGGCTCAGGACATCGCCGCTATCGATGCCGCCATCAAGGAAATCGAGACAACCTTCGGTGCTGCCCAGCAGGACATCCTCAACGCCCAGCAGCAGGCAGGCGCCAACCCCGGTGCCGGAGCCAACCCCGGCTCCTCGGCTCCCGGTCCCGATGACCACGTACAGGACGTAGACTTCGAGGAAGTGAAGTAAGTCACATAACCAACGATAATAAAATAGCGTGTAATTCAATGAGTTACACGCTATTTTTATTTACACTTTTCTCTGTGAATACTTGTTTTCTACGGATTTTTAGCTTATATTTGTACCAAAATTGTACCGAAACTTATTTTGACGTTGATTTTACCTTATGATACTTAATCAGCGTTAAAGTGATACAACAACAAAAGTATGCCAGAAAGCAAAGCTAAAATAATGCGCCACTGCATCGTTTGCGGGAAACCATTTCTCGCAAAGAATGTCAATTCAGTCCACTGTTCTAAGAAGTGTTCCGATGAGACATTTCGGAATAAGAAACGAGCCATTAAACGAGAAGAAAGGAGACAAGCCATCGTAGATAATGCGGATGGACACCAGTACCTTACAGCCGCTCAAGTAATAAACAAATATAACATCTCTAAACCCACATTATATAGATGGATTAGACTTGGAAAAATAAAAGCATATAATCCCGGTATAAGAATGACGCTTGTTGATGTTACCGAAATTGAAACGATATTGGAAGTTCGAAAGAATCCGCTTGTGGAGGAAGCTCCAAAACGGTTATATTCATTAGAGCCGGAAGATTGCTATACAATAGGAGAAGTCTCTAAACTGTTTAGAGTTAGTGAATCTACCGTATACAGTAATCTGCGAAGACACAGTATTCCTATGCGTCAGATAGGACGTTTTGTATATGTACCCAAGTTTGACATTGACAAAATTTTCAAGTCTGAGAAATGAAAAAGAAACTCCAACATACAACAGCATCCGTAAAGCTACGAAAGAGTGAAATTCGGGATGAGTGGTATCTCTATGTGGAGTCCTACCCTGTCTATGTGAGGGAGAATGAGACTCCTAAACGTGTGCGCGAATATGTCAAACGTATCATAACGACACCTATATGGGATAAGAGGAGACCAACTCGAGGAGGCTTCCAACCCAAACGTGATATCAATGGTGTTATCATGTGCAAATCGCAGACAGATCAGGAGTCTTGCATCTATGCTGATAAGGTACGGCAAATCCGTCAGAAGGAATATGACAACGCTGCACTATACTCAGATCAGGATGCTGCCCAGGCTGAATTGCAGGAAAAAGCCAATGCCAATTTTATCGACTATGTGAAGAAGATTACTATCGAGCGGCATAAAAACAATTCGGCATCAATCCTCATAAACTGGAAACGAATGGGCGAATTGTTGAAAATCTTCTCAAAAGACGGAATTATACCATTCGGCAGGATTGACACGAAGCTGATAAACGATTTCAAGAATTTTCTTCTGACAGCGCCACAAGGCGGTGGCAAAAAAGGAACTTTGTCGCAAAACTCGGCAGCGACATACTTCTCTATCTTTAAGGCAGCATTGAAACAAGCGTTTGTTGACGGCTATATCTCCGTTGACCTTTCGGCAAAAGCGAAGGGAATTGCGGAGGAAGAAAGCCGTCGTGAATTCCTTACCATTGCAGAGCTTAACACCCTTGCCAAAACGCCATGTGATAATCCCATTATAAAACGTGCAGCATTGTTTGCCGCATTGACCGGTTTACGTCACTGTGACATTCAGAAACTACATTGGGGAGATATTCAAAAAGTCGGAGAACAATATCGTCTGAATTTCACACAGAAGAAAACGAAGGGCGTAGAATATCAGCCTATTTCCGATCAAGCGTATAAACTGTGTGGTACTCCCGGAGATATTGACAGGTTGATATTTGAGGATTTGCCAGATCCTTCGTGGGTCTCACGCCCGTTGAAACGATGGATTGAAGCCGCCGGAATCAAACGCAGAATCACGTTCCATTGCTTAAGACATGTTGAATCGTCTTTGTTTCTGAATTTGAGCAGTTTGCAAAGATTCGTTTCTTGACAGGTAACGATTTAGAAACGAGCGAAGTTCTTTATTCTGTATTGTTTTGCAACTAATTAAAAGAACGCTTTTTCTGATGCAAAGATAGCGATATTTTTCACAATCCAACACATTAAAGGCTAAGATTTTATAAAGCCATGATTTTCGAGAGGAACTAGAATAGATAGTAGTCCGATGTTTGTATATGCTGGAGTCGGTTTGATTTAATAAGTAACATTGGACTTAACACGAATGGGAGTTCTTTTATCTCTCAATTACTATACAATCCAAAAAAAACTGTTTTTCGATGCAAAAAGTGAAATCTTTATTGACAGTCCCCAGGGCAACCGCATCAAAATTTTGCTTTGAGGAGCATTTCAGTCAGGTAGTT
>CAJUBM010000038.1 GCA_910584735.1 uncultured Muribaculaceae bacterium | reverse complement strand
GCGGAGCCGTTAATTTCCTTACTAACCACGGCCTTTGTTCTACTGGTGGCCTGCCGTCCCGGAGGTCCGGCGCCACTACCATCCGGCTTCATTAAAGTTGCTGCGAATGGAGATGTTTAAAAAGTGTGCGGGAAATATGGTGATGGGATAATTTTTTAGCAAATATTGATTGCGTTTTGCAAAATAGTGTGTATTTTTGCTGATGGAATAGCACTGTGCCTTGTTTTGGCGCGGCGTAATAGAAAATTTCTTAATCTTTTAATCAGCATGAAGAAAACCGCTACTCGTCTTCTCTCTATTGCGGGAATGTGGCTGCTGTCAGCCTCGACTGTGGCCTTTGCCGGAAATAACCTGTCTTTTAAGATAAAGCCGGAAGTAAAGGATATCGTAGAACCATCCAAAACATCATCCTTGAATCTTGCCTCCCCGGCGTCCTCCGATGGCGGGGGAGTGCAGCTGTTAGGCTGTATATATGCCTCCAATGCAGGTAACAAGCAGGGCATCTACCGTATATCTACCACCGAACCGACATTGGAGATGCTCAACGACAAGCCTCAGGCTACGGGAGGAGGAACAGCCGGGAAGGATGGAAAATATTATTGCCAGTGGTATCTGACGATGTTAGGCATGGAGATTTGGACGAACATGGTGTTCGACACAGCTACCTGGGAATGGGACGGCGGTATAGGACAGCTTGAGAGCCAGGCTTTCGACTTGGCCTATGATAATGCCACCGACCGTATATATGGCTGTTTCTTCGATCCCGATGAGAACTATAAGGGTCAGCGGCTGGTGTTCGGCTGGATGGATCCGGCCACGTATAAGGATGATTATGCCATGGTTCACCCCGTGTGTGATCTCTTTGAATGTTTCAGCGGCCTGGCTTTTGACGGGCAGGGACAGCTTTTCGCCCTTACGAAGGAGGGTATCCTATATGTTGTGGATAAGAACAGCGGAGAGCGCGATGCCATAGGCCAGACCGGCCTCACCCCCGAGTATAACAGTTCGGCGGCGATAGACCCGGCAACAGGACTGATGTATTATTTCTTATGCACGGAGGAGGAGACCGCTCTCTACACGATAGACACACAGACCGCCCAGGCTACCAAGATTTATGTTCTTCCCGGCGGGGAGCAGGTGCAGGGGCTTGCTATCTTTGAGCCGCAGGCAGCCCAGGGGGCGCCGGCTCCGGCCACCAATCTGGCTACAGAGTTCGATGGCGGCAATCTGTCAGGGACATTGAACTTTACAGCACCGACCAAGACCTATGACGGGAAAGATGCCACTGGCGAGATTTCATATAAGGTGTCTTACCGGCCATATGACCATACGGATGTTAGTTATGAAGTGATTGCTACAGGTAAAACCCAGTTCGGAGGTTCTGTGAAGGCTCCGGTTACCTTACCTGATAACGGACAATACACATTTGGCGTAGTGCTGGCCTCGGCTTCGGGAGATGAAAGTCCTATGGCGGTAACCGACACGTATGTAGGATTCGATACACCTCTGTCTCCCCAGGATGTGAAACTTGAAGCAGAGGGGAATACCCTGACACTTACCTGGGCTCCGGCCTCCATGTCGCAGCATAACGGATATATCGACACAGAGGGGATGACCTACCGCATAGTCCGTTATCCGGAAGAAGTAGTAGTTGCTCAGTCGCATAACTCCCTGTCTTTCACCGAGACTCTTGCAACACCTGCCGAGCATACCCGCTACCATTATAGCGTGGTGGCCGACAACCACGGCATGCAGTCCTTCCCCCAGAATTCAAACTTCATAGCGTTGGGTTCGTTCTCCATTCCCTACCTATGTGATTTTGAATCAGCCGATGAGTTCGCCGAATTCACGGTTGTTACCAAGGAGTCCAATCCCGATAACTACTATCATTGGGAATACCATACAGGCCTGCAAGCAGCACATGTGGGGAATGGCCGTGTTGCCGATGATGATATTCTCATAACCCCCGCCGTAAGGTTCGAGGGAGGAAAGAAATACAGGGTGAAAGTTACCGTTTCAAACAATAACGAGGCATCCAATGCCCGCTTCGTGTTAAAGGCCGGGTCTGCTCCGACGCGCGAAGCTATGAATGAATATACGCTCTCCGACATAAACGAGTTTATTGCCAAGCGGCCCGAAACAGTGGATTTCGAAGCACTCTTTACCCCCGAGGCCGACGGCATGTACCATCTCGGCATCCATTCATTAGCCTTGGCGGAATCATACGATGATTTATTCCTCCACTCGATTTCGGTAGACCATGCCGGTGACGATGCATTGTCTGAGGTTGAGGGCGTTGCTCCCTCTGTTGAAATATTGACAGGCGCAATCCGTCTCTCCGGTCTGCATGGCTGTAGTGTGCAGGTATATGCTATGAACGGCATCCTACTCCATAATATACCCGCCTCCGATGCCGACTCACTCTTTCTACCTCTCCCGGATGGGATGTACTTAGTTCGCGCCGGAGAGTCCGTCTTCCGCGTGGCAATCAGATAAGTATTTTGTAATACATATTAAGGTGTCCAGTTCGGTATCGGATTGGACGCCTTTTTTGCGAATAAATCGGAGGGAATGTGTTAAATTTGCGGGGACTATGAGTGACGCAAGGGTTAAATTTGTTAAAATTTATACAATGTGCGTCAAGGGAGCTTTGTTACTTGTTGTCTGTATAGTACAAACTATGTGAACTTATGAGAGACTTTCCGATAAAAAGAGGGATGGTTGCGGCTGTCTGTGCATGTGCCGTGACATTCGGGACGATGGCAGATGTGCCGGCAGGGTATTATTCCAGCCTGGCGGGTAAGCGTGAGGCTGATTTGAAGAACGCGCTGCATACGCTTCTTTACAACCATACCGAGGTGTCGAGCTATCAGAATCTGCCCGACTATTTCCGGCGTACGGACGTGTACCCACCGGGAAATGATAAATATGGGCAGTGGTGGGATATGTATTCCGATATACCGCTTTACACCAATACGTTCCGTGGGCTTAACCGCGAACATGCCTTTCCTAAAAGCTGGTGGGGTGGGTCGCAGAATACCCCGGCTTATGTGGATCTGAACCATCTCTACCCCTCGGAGGCGGCGGCCAATATGGCCAAGAGCAACTATCCGCTGGGTGAGGTGCAGAACGCTTCGTTTGACAACGGAATAACCCGTGTGGGTACCCCGGTGGCCGGCCAGGGGGGAGGATGCCGCCAGGTGTTCGAACCCGATGACGAATATAAGGGTGACTTCGCACGTACATATTTCTATATGGTGTGTTGCTACCAGAATCTACATTGGAGCTACACGTATATGGTGAACAATAACACCTATCCTACGCTCAATACCTGGTCTATCGACCTGTTGCTGAAATGGAACCGCGAGGATCCGCCGAGTCAGAAAGAGCTTGACAGGAATGAGCAGGTTTACCGTGTTCAGGCCAACCGCAATCCGTTTATCGATTTCAAAGATCTGCCGGAATATCTCTGGGGCAACAAGAAAGGTCAGGCGTTCAATCCGTCTACTCCCTCCCAGCCTATAGGAGACCCCGTGCTCATCACGCCTGTGCAGGGGATGTCGCTTGATTTCGGTCAGGTGGCCGAAGGGAATAGCGGTGAGGCTTCGCTCCAGTTCCGAGGGGAGAATATACGCTATAACGTGCAACTTACCGTGACCGGGAAGGATGCCGCGATGTTTGTCCCCGAGGCTACCCAGGTTATACCATCGGCAATTAACGCTCCCGAGGGAGTTTGGGTAAAGATAAAGTATAGGCCTACAACGAAAGGCATACACGAAGCAAGGCTGATAGTGTCGGACTATTCGGACGGTGGTTCGCGTGGTGTAACTCTGCGCGGTGAGTGCGTGGATGTGCCGGTGCTGCATGATTTTGTGGCCCTTCCGGCTACAGACATAACCCCCGAAGGATATACTGCGAACTGGGAGATTCCGGCCCAGGGCGGACAGGAGGATGTGGTTGACTACTATGTTGTGACGCGTACCATCGTTACCCCCGGCGGCACTCCCCGCCAGGTTGATGAGGTGGCTGAAGAGAATCATCTTGCGGTAGTAGACCATGAGCCGGGAACGGCCGAGAGCTATCATGTGCGCTCATGTCGCCTTGGATATTATTCGGCACAGACCAACGAGATAACTGTAGAGTTCGGCTCGGGGCTGGGCAATGTCGGTACGGATGTACCTCTTGGTGTTGTTTACGAACCTTCGGGATTGCGCGTAGTCTGCGGCGCGTCTCATTCAAACCTGCGCGTGTTTGATATGTCAGGACGGTTAGTGCATGCGCTTGAGAGCGTTGACAACGGCACGGTTATCACCCTGCCTGTAGGCGTCTATCTGCTCATTACCGACCAGCATCCCGCTCCTGTGAAGGCGGTTGTCTGCGAATAGCCCTAATTCACTTTCGACCTGATTATCCGAGGTAACTTTTTAATATTAAAATTAGTAACTTTTGTGACATCGGATGTTAGTGGCGCCGGACCTCCGGGACGGCAGGCCACCCGGAGAGGCGGAGCCGAAAATTACATTGCTAACTACGGCTTTTGTTTTTCGGGTGGCCTGCCGTCCCGGAGATCCGGCGCCACTATAAAGTTACTCGGATAAGAAAATGGCGATACAGATTCATGAATTTGGAGTTGGTTAAAAATGGCGGCGGATGTGGTTATCTCACCTTTTTTAGCTATCTTTGTCCGCTAACCCTGTCCGAAAAGCAATGGATTTGGGATAATAGCCTTAATATCAGCCTTGAAACTAATTAAAATTAATTGATATGAGATTCAAAGTGATTCTACCGCTGTTGATGTCAGCCGCCGTTACGGGTGTGTCGGCGCAGACGGCCGTGGTTACGGGATCTGTCGTGGATGCCGACACCGGGGCGCCGGTATCGGGAGCCACCGTAACAATCCCAGGCCAGAACATCTCAGTAGTCACCGGTCCCGCCGGCGATTTCCGTATCTCCAATGCTCTTCCGGGGGAGACGGTAGTGAATGTATCTGCCAATGGATATGGCAACGATGCGTTGCAGGTGCGTCTTTACAACGGCCAGACAACACCGCTCGATGTGGCGCTGGCTACCGAGCAGGCTATCGGTGAGGCCCTTGCTGATGAATATGCCATGGAGATGGCTTTTGACGAGTCTCTTCTTGAGGATGAGGAGGGGAACTCGCAGGCCGTTACCGCCCTTTCCGGCTCGAACGACAATATCTATTATAAGTTCGTGCGTTACGGCCTCCAGCCTCTCTACAGCAACTATCGCGGTTACCGCCAGGAGCAGCAGGAAACATATATCAACGGTATGTTGATGAACGATCTGGTGCGCGGCGGCTTCACTTTCTCGCAGTTAGGCGGTATGACCTCTCGTGCGTTCCGCAACAACACCGCCACTATGGGACTGGGTGCTGCAGCCTACGGTTTCTCGGCTATAGGCGGTTCGCAGAACTTCAATACGTTGGCTGAGAATTATTCCCCGGGATTCAACGGGTCTCTGAGCTATACGAACTCAAACTATTATGCCCGTGCGATGGCCACCTACTCCACCGGCGTCAATCCCCAGGGCTGGGCGCTGACGGTGTCGGCCATCGGGCGTTATTCCGATGAGGGAATCGTGGACGGCACTTTCTACAATGCGGCCGGTTACTTCCTGTCCCTGCAGAAGATTCTCAATAAGAACAACTCGCTTACGCTTACCACATGGGGCGCTCCGATGGAGTATGCCAATGCACGCGCCACGGTACAGGAGGCTTACGACCTGGTAGGGTCAAATCTGTACAATCCTTCGTGGGGATGGCAGGACGGTAAGAAACGTTCCGACAATATACGCCGTAAGTTTGACCCCACGGTGATGCTCAACTGGCTTTACAAGGATGAGAAAACCACCCTTAATACCGGCGTGGCCTTCCGTTGGATTAACTTCGCCCGCACCCGTCTGAACTATTTTAAGGGCAACGACCCCAAGCCTGACTATTATAAGAACCTCCCGTCCTACTGGGAGTATAATCAGGAGGTTCCCGGTATGGCCGAATACTACACGGAGATGTGGGAACATGATACAGACGGCATACGCCAGATGAACTGGGATCGTTTCTATCAGATTAACTTCCTTAACAACCAGTCAAATATCGGCAAACCTGCCGAGGACCAGGTAGGTTCGACATATATGCAGCAGTGGGAACACTCCAACCAGTTCAACTTCATCGCCAACTCGGTGCTGAACCGCCGTCTGAATGACAACCTTACTCTTCAGGCCGGTCTGAATTTTAACTATACCAAGACTGCCGACTATATGACTGTCAAGGACTTACTGGGGGGGGCATACTGGCTTGACGTGGATCCGTTCTCTGATCGCGACATCAACAACCCTCTGGCTTCGGCAGATATAATGCAGAACGACCTTAACGACCCCAACCGCCGTGTTACCGAAGGTGAGCGTTTCGGCTACGACTACAATATCCATGCCCTGAAGGCTACCGCCTTCCTCCAGAACCAGTTCAACTCGGCCCACTGGGATGTTAACTGGGGTCTGACAATGAGCTATGAGCAGTTCTATCGTTTCGGCCACATGCGTAACGGCCGTGCGCCGCAGAACTCGCTCGGCAAGTCGAAGACCTATCATTTCGACAATGCCGCAGCCAAGGTGGGTGCTACCTATAAGTTGGACGGACGTAATTTCTTTACCATCCAGGCCCAGTATGGCACACAGGCTCCCCTTATCAAGGATGTTTACATCTCGCCGCGTATAAAGGACACGACTGTAGACAATCTCAAGTCGCAGCGTGTATTCTCTGCCGATGCTTCATATTCATGGAACTACCGCCGTTTCCGTGGTACGGTCGGGGTGTTCTATACCGACATAACCGGCGCTATCGAGCGTATGGGATTCTATGACGAGACCCTCAACACTTTCGTGAACTTCGCCCTGAGCGATGTTCACCGCCAGTACAAAGGCGTGGAACTCGGCATGGCCTATAAGATTCTCCCTTCCCTTACAGCCTCTGTGGCCGGTACATATGCCCGTTACCAGTATAAGAACAATCCGTGGGGCACACGCTCGGCAGAGAACGAACTCAGCGACCCGCAGTCGAAACAGGTGTTCCTCAAGAATTACTTCTGTTCGTCTACTCCGCAGGCAGCAATGAATATAGCTCTCGACTATGCCGCTCCCAAAAACTGGTACTTCAACGTCAACGCCACATGGATGGGCGACTACTACGTGCAGCTGGCCTACCCCTACCACGAGGAGATGCCCGGCATCTGGACCGTTGCCAACACGTATGAGGAGGTAGAAGCTATCGTTGACGCTTTCGCCACACAGGAGAAACTTCCCTGCAACTGGGTGCTTAACGCATCAATCGGCAAGAGCATATACTTCAACCGCAGCCTCGGCCTGAACTTCAACCTTTCGGTGTCGAATATCCTCAACAACAAGAACCTGGTTACAAACGCGTTTCAGCAGAGCCGCGTAGACACCAAGAAATATAACCCCAAGGCTTATCCCACCAAGTACCAGTACGCACAGGGCGTGAAGGTCTACTTCAACGTGGGTGTGCGTTTCTGACGCAGGTGCCTATATTATCATCCATTATTTATTGATTTTGGAACAAGATGAAAAAGACATTAATATATACAGCACTTGCCGTGGCGTCGGCAGCGGGGTTCGCTTCGTGTGACGATAATTTCGAACGCCCCCCTATCACGCGTCCCGGCGATGTGGAGCAGATTGAAGCCAATATAACTCTGCTCGAACTTAAGGAAGCTTTCTATAACTCATCTGCTTCGAACTATGCCACCGAAATCGGCACGAACGCCGACGGCGAGCATTACATAGTGCGCGGACGTATCGTCTCCAACGATGAGACGGGCAATATATTCAAGACCCTCATGATTGAGGATGAGACCGCCGGCATGGCCTTCTCCGTGAATATCAGCAAGCTATATCAGAACTATAAATACGGCGAGGAAATAGCCGTGGATGTTACCGGGCTGTATATCGGAGCCTACGGCAACAATATGCAGATTGGTGGCGCACCAACAGACCGTGAATATCCCTCCCGTATCGAGGAGGAGGTATGGACCGAGGCTGCCACCGTGCAGGGCGATCCCGAACCTGACAAGGTGGTTGTCTACGAGGTCACCATGGAGCAGCTTGACCAGTTGAAGCAGAATCCGTCGGATCTGTTGGCATGGCAGAACCGCCTGGTGATACTCAAGGATATGCGTTTTGAGAAGCCGGGACAGCCAATGGGTGAGAGCCAGACCACCGTCAGCCGCTATGTGGTAGGGCCGAACGGCCAGCGCATCCCTCTGCGCAACAGCGGTTATTCCACATGGTGGGCGCAGTTGCAGCCTGCGGGAACAGGTTCGATTACCGCCGTACTGAGCTATTTCAACCGCGACTGGCAGCTTATGCTTTCATCTCCGAATGATTTGCAGGGTTTCACAGACGCCGAGCCTGAAAAGCCTATAACCGGCGGTACGGGGACCCAGGCGGATCCCTATACCGTAGCCCAGCTGCTTTCGCAGGGCGCCCCCTCCACAGCCGAGGCTGACAAGTGGGTCAAAGGATATATAGTAGGGTTTATCCCCGACAAGGCGCTTTCCGAGGCTATATTCTCAGCCGATGGCGCTGTTGCTGTGAACATCGTACTCGGAGCTACCGCCGATGTGAAGTCTGCTTCCGAGGTAATGCCCGTGCAGCTTCCCGCAGGGGCTATCCGCACGGCGTTGAACCTTAAGGACAATCCTTCGAATCTCGGTAAGGAAGTGCTGCTGAAAGGCTCGGTTGAGCGTTATTTCGGTGCATGCGGCCTTAAGTCGACTTCAGCCGCTATAATTGACGGCAAGGAGGTCGGTGATGTCGGCGGCGGTGATACGCCTCCCGTAGGTGATGCCGTGTTCTCCGAGACATTCGCAACCGGCCTCGGGGCATTTACTGCCGTGAACACTGTGATGCCTTCCGCCCTTACCTATATATGGAGCTATGATTCGCGCTATTCGTGTGCCAAGGCTTCGGCGTTCTTAAATGACACCAACCATGATGCTGACTCGCGTCTGGTTTCCCCGGAGATTGACCTTACAGGTCTTACATCGGCTTCGGCATCGTTCGAGCAGGCTCTTAACTTCTTCTCCTCCATCGACCAGGCTAAGAAGGAAGCCACATTCGAGGTCAGCACCGATGACGGGGCTTCCTGGACTGCTGTCGCCATCCCCTCCTATCCGGCCGAGCTTAGCTGGACGTTCTCTTCTACGGGCGCTATCGACCTGAAGGCTTATGCAGGGAAGAAAATCCGTGTGGCGTTCCACTACACCGGCACTGCCGCCAAATGTGGTACGTGGGAGGTGAAGAAACTTGTGATTAACGGCACCAAATAACTCTAAATATTGCATAATATCATGATTCTCAAAAAAATATTATACGGCTTCGTTGTCGCTGCCGGTGCTATGGGGGTAGCCTCATGCCAGGACGACATCAGCAAGCCCGAATCGGCTTACGAGGTGCCGCAGGCCACTCTGAAAGCCAACACCACCATCATGGAGGTGAAGGAGAAATTCTGGAAAAACGAGACCCCCTACTGTGAGGAAATCCCGGTAAAGGAGAATGGCGAACATTATATAATCTCGGGGCGCGTTATCTCGAGCGACCGCGAGGGGAACGTGTTCAAGTGTGTCTATCTCCGCGATGAGACCGGAGCGCTCCCTATCTCGATAAACACCTATAACCTGTGGCTCACCTACCGTGTGGGGCAGGAAATCGTGGTTGACCTCACAGGGATGTATATCGGCCGTTATTCAGGTCTGTTGCAGCTTGGTTATCCCAAATGGAAGGCATCGGCCAATAATTACGAACCTACATTTATGGCCGTTGAGTTCTTTGAGGAGCATAAGCAGCTTAACGGACTTCCCGAACCATCCAAGGTTGAACCTATATTGGTTCCGTCTATCGATGAACTGAACGCAAACCGTGCCCTCAACAACGGCGAGTTCCTGCGTAAGTGGCAAGGGCAGCTTGTGAGGATAAACAACGTCCATTTCAAAAACGCCGACGGTAAGACCACGCTGTGCGCCGAATATCATTCATCGGGTGAGAACCAGCCCCTTGTCGATGCCAGCGGTGCCGAACTGAACGTGCGCACCTCGGGTTATGCCTCGTTTTGGAACACCGTGCTGCCGGAAGGCAGTGGCGACGTGGTAGGTATGCTCGGCTATTTTTATTCTAATGAAAAGACTTCCCCATGGCAGTTGGTGCTTATCGATATTGACGGTCTGATGAACTTCGGCAATCCTACCCTTCCCGAAGGGACGGAGAAGAATCCTTGGAGTGTTGACCGCGCCATAGAGATGCAGCGTAACGGCGAGACGCCTATTGGCTGGACCGAAGGATACATCGTTGGTACCGTGGCTCCCGAGGTGGAGACCATCACTTCCGCCGACCAGATACAATGGGGTGCTTCCGCCACGTTGCAGAACACCGTGGTGATAGGTGCCACTCCCGAGACGAAGGATCTTAACGCCTGCCTGGTGATGAGCCTTCCGCAGGGTTCGCGTATGCGTGAGTATGTAGCTCTTGCCACCCATCCCGAGAACTTGGGTAAGAAACTGGCCGTGCTCGGTACGCTCGACAAGTACATGGGTGCTTACGGTATTGTAGGGAACACCGGGTCTGCCGCAGACTTCCGTCTGGAAGGTGTGGACGTGCCTGATGACAATAACCCCGTTAATCCTCCTTCCGGGATTCCCGATGGCTCAGGCACAAAGGATTCTCCCTACAATCCTGACCAGATGCTGGCTCTCGGCGCACCTTCCGCAGCGCAGGCCAATGTCTATGTCAAGGGATATATCGTGGGCTTCGTACCCGGCAAGTCTATCTCTGAGGCAGCTTTCGCTCTGCCCGCGACCTCACAGACAAATATCCTTATCTCCTCTAAATTGGATGGGAATAGCTCCTCTACCGTTGTCCCCGTGCAGCTTCCCGCCGGGGCTGTCCGTGAGGCCCTTAACCTTCAGGACAATCCTGAGAATTTTGGAAAGATGGTTACGCTGTGTGGCTCTTTCGAAAAATACTTCGGTGTTGCCGGTCTGAAGGCGGTTTCCTCTTATGAGATAGAAGGTGGCGGCTCCGGGGGCGGTGAGACACCCACACCCCCTTCGGGCCAGACTATCTTCTCTGCCACTTTTGCTTCCGGGCAGGAGACATTCACAATCGAGAATATTACTCTCGGCACGGGAATGTCCTATGTATGGAACTTCGATGACCGCTATTCATGCATGAAGGCTTCGGCATTTGTGGGCGGCTCGAACCATGCGGCAGAAGCGCGTCTGGTATCGCCTGAAATCGACCTTTCCGCAGTCAGCGGGGCTGTGCTGACCTACGACCAGGCCTGCAAGTTCTTCGCTTCGCTCGACAATGCCAAGAAGATGGCTGCCTGCGAGGTGTCAGTTGACGGCGGCGCAAGCTGGACACAGCTTGTCGCTCCGGGCCTTAAGGATTATGATTCATGGACATTCGCCTCGTCAGGCTCTATTGACCTGAAGGCTTATGCCGGAAAGAAAATCAAGATATGCTTCCACTACACTTCCACCGATGCTGTAGCCGGCACCTGGGAGGTGAAGAACGTAAAAGTGACCTCCAACTAATCTTAAGTTAGAGAAAGCGTAGCCCGCGCCCTGCCGCATCATGCAGCATGGCGCGGGTCTTTTTTTGCCGTCGATGTCGTAGTCTCCGCCTCTTCCGGTGGCCTGCCGTCCCGGAGGTCCGGCGCCACTACCATCCGGCATGTTATCCTGTGCTAACTTTTTAGTGGCGCCGGACCTCCGGGACGGCAGGCCACCCGAAGAGGCGGAGCCGATGATAACGACTTACAAGAACGAAATAAGAAACCGTGCCGATATGAATCTAATGTGGAAAATTTCGTAACTTTGCGGTAAAGAAACCAACACGAAAAAGATGGGCGCCACTTCCTCACAACGGCTTACGGCGGAACAACGTCTGCAACAGAGACTGACTCCGTTGCAGGTGCAGTTTGTGCGTATGTTGGAGATGCCGGTTACGGAGGCGGAAGAGGAGGTGCGCCGCGCTCTTGATGAGATGCCGGCCTTGGAGGCTGTTGATCCCGACGGCCTCGGAAGGAGTGGCTCCGATGAAGACCATGCCGATGGTATGGAGGCGCCTTTCACGGAATCGGCGCGTGATATGCAGATGGCCGACTATGCTTCACCTGAGGAGGTGCCCGATGCCATGCTCTCTGACAGTCGCGCACTCGGCTCATATAATGTAGTGACGCATGGTAATAGCCGTGACGCTGATTTCCCGGCCTATCCTGAGCCGTCAACAGGGAATGGCGATGAGGGAAGCTCGCTTTATGAGGTGCTGAACTCGCAACTTGCACAGACCGAGGGCGTCTCGGCAGAGGATTTGACAATAGGGCATTATATCATAGGCAATCTTGATGACAACGGTTATCTTTCGCGTGACCTTGCTGCGATAGCCGATGATGTGGCTATCTCGGAGGGTCTTGATGTGCCGTATGACAGGATTCGTGCCGTCTATAATATGGTGCGTGGACTTGAACCGGCAGGTGTGGGGGCCGTGGATTTGCGCGACTGTCTGATATTGCAGTTGAGACGCCTTTCCCGTTCGGCAGAGGTGCTTACGGCCATAGAGATTGTAACCCACTATTTCGACCTTTTCTCAAAGAAACATTTCGACCGTATCAGGGCAGCGTTAGGTATATCGCCCGACAATCTCCGCGATGCCCTCGGGGTGATAACGCGCCTCAACCCTAAGCCGGGGGCGCTCCTTGGGAGCGGCGGGATGGCCGGTGACGCGGCACGGCATATAACGCCTGACTTCGTTGTGGAGGCTGACGAGGATAGCGGTATGCTGACACTTACGATGCCGAGCCATATTCCGGAACTGAGGGTCGAACACTCATTCTCGGAAGAGGCTGAAATTCCGATGGGTGCTGAGCGGGGGGCGAACGATACGCGTCTGTTCATACGCCGCAACCGCATGGATGCCCGTAATTTCATTCGTATGGTGGCGATGCGCCGTGAGACACTCTACCGGGTAATGGCATCTATCATGAAATTGCAGCGGGAATTCTTCCTTAGCGGCGATGAGGCTATGATAAAACCAATGGTGCTTCGCGATATCGCGGCGCTTACGGGCTATGACCTGTCGGTAATCTCACGTGCCGCGCAGGGGAAGTATGTAGCTACCTCAACCGGAATCTACCCTTTGAAATACTTCTTCAACGAGCGCACAAAGGATGACCCCGATGCGGCTACCTCGCATGCGGTAAGTCTGCGTATAAGGCAGATAATAGAGGGAGAGGATAAGGCATCGCCTCTGAGTGACGAACAGATAACCTCCGTTCTCACAGCCGAGGGGATGGATATCGCGCGCCGTACAGTGGCTAAATACCGCGAACGCATGGGCATACCTGTGGCCCGTCTGCGGCGTGAGATGTAATTTTATGGATATAATCTTATGGAAAAGAATCTGAAATATATAGCAAAAGCGGTCTCGGGTATATTTATGCCGCTGATGTCGGGTACATATGCCGTTATTCTGGCTATGTTGCTGTCGTATCTCGCCTACAGCCCTCTTAAGGCGAAACTGGTGGTAATGCTGGTTACGTTCTTAGGTACGTGCATAGTGCCGGTGATAGCGATATTCGTGCTTTGGAAGATAGGGGTGGTGAAGGAACCGGCGCTTAACTCACGCCGTGACCGTATGATTCCATATATGGTGACTATCGCCGGGTACCTGGCTGTGGCCGTCTATACCCACGTTGTAAACGCCCCGTTATGGCTCACCATGACCCTTGTCGGCGCGGCGACGGCATTGATTGTCGACACAGTAATCAACGTATGGTGGAAGATTAGCGGGCATATGACCGGGATGGGCGGTTTGTGCGCGGTAATTTTCTTCCTCATGCTCAGCGGGCTGGGGTTTGATACGCTCGACTGGGAGTTTCTTCTTGCCATAGGGCTGGCAGGGGTTGTCGGGACTTCCCGGCTGCTTCTCTCACGCCACAGCCTGTGGCAGGTTGTGGCCGGTTTCGGTATAGGGTTCTTCATGACATTGGCCTTCCCTTGGTTATTCAATTGATTAATACAGCATACAAGATATATGGATCCACAAGTAAGCATCATAATGGGCAGCACATCGGATCTGCCCGTAATGAAGAAAGCCGCAGAGTTTCTTAACACCATGGAGGTGCCGTTTGAAATGATAGCTCTGTCGGCCCACCGTACGCCGGATGAGGTGGCCGACTTCGCCCGCAATGCCGAGGGGCGCGGTGTGAAAGCCATCATAGCCGGTGCCGGTATGGCTGCAGCGCTTCCCGGTGTTATCGCGGCCATAACCGCGCTACCTGTAATCGGAGTGCCTCTCGGGGCTACACTAATGGGACAGGATGCCCTTTTGTCAATCGCCCAGATGCCTCCGGGCATACCGGTGGCTACCACCGGCATTGACGGCGCTATGAACGGGGCTGTACTTGCCGTGCGCATCCTGGCGCTTTCGGACACTGCGCTAAAGGCCCGTTATGATGCATGGCGTAGCTCCTTAGGGCAGAAGATTGTAAAGGCCAACGAGTCGCTGGCCGATGTGAAATACGACTTCAAGACTAACTAACAGATACCTACCTTGCGATATTTTGAATACAGGCGCAGGCCGACATCAACCACGCGTGTCGGCTCTGTGGAGATAGGCAGTGATTTTCCGATAAGGCTCCAGTCGATGAATAATACATCGACAAACGATATAGAAGGCTCGGTGGCGCAAGCCGAGAGGATTGCACGTGCCGGAGCCGATATAGACCGTCTTACGGCCCAGGGGGTTCGCGAGGCCCGCGCCATGGGGGAAATTCGCCGGAAACTACGCGGGCGCGGATGCGATATCCCCCTTGTTGCCGACATACATTTCAACCCTAAGGCTGCGTTTGCCGCCGCCGAGGAGGTGGAGAAAGTACGTATAAATCCCGGTAATTTCGTCGACCCGGGACGTGTGTTCAAGAAACTTGAATATACCGATGAGGAATATGCGCGCGAGCTTCAGAAGATTGCTGATGCGTTTGTGCCTTTCCTCCGTCTGTGCCGCGAGCATAACACGGCTGTGCGTATCGGGGTGAACCATGGGTCGCTCTCCGACCGTATAATGAGCCGCTACGGCGATACGCCTGAGGGGATGGTGGAGAGCGCTATGGAATTTCTGCGGGTGGCCGTAAAGGAGGATTTCAAGGATATTGTAATCTCGATAAAGGCGTCGAATGTAGTGGTGATGACGCGCACGGTGAGGTTGCTCGTGGAGGCAATGGATCGCGAGGGGATGCATTTCCCACTCCATTTAGGTGTCACCGAGGCCGGTGACGGCGAGGACGCCCGTATAAAGAGCGCCTTGGGTATAGGCTCCCTGTTGGCTGACGGTATAGGCGACACGATACGTGTTTCTCTGAGCGAGGAGCCGGAAAATGAGATTCCGGTGGCCCGCATGATTACCGACTATGTAGGCGCGATGGCTTCGGCCGGGCCTTTTGAGGATTTTCGTGAAGACTCCTCTCGTCCTCTGAAACGAAGGGTGTTACCTTCCGTGCTTGTAAACGGGTTGGATAAGCTGCCTGACGAGATGCTTTTAAAGTCGGTGGCAGGGGATAATATACCGGCCCAGATACGTTCCTACCTCAGCCGGGAACTGCCTGATGTGCCTGTGTCGCTGACGGTGGTATATCCGGCCGGGATGTCGCCCGATGAGGTACGTGTCGCCGCAGCGATAGACCTTGGTGGCGTTCTGCTTGACGGCTGCATAGATGTGCTTGATATTGATGCGCCGCAACTTAGCCGGCAGGAGCGCATTGATTTGGCTCTCGGAATATTGCAGGCTGCGCGCATACGCATCACTCGTACGGAGTTTATAGCCTGTCCCGGATGCGGACGTACTATGTTCGACCTACAGCAGACGCTGGCACGTGTGAAAGAGGCGCTTGCCGGGTATCCGGGATTGAAAATAGGCGTGATGGGTTGTATCGTGAACGGTCCGGGGGAGATGGCCGATGCCGATTACGGTTATGTCGGAGCCGGTGTAGGGCGTGTGAGTCTTTATCGCGGGAAAGAATGTGTAGAGAAGAATATCCCTTCCGAGGAGGCCGTGGAGCGGCTTCTGGCGATTCTGCGTGAGGACGGACGTATATCTTAATCTGTAGCGTGGAGGCTTGTTGATGGGGCGTTTGTCAGGAGATAGAGACAGGCTTGTAGAAACCTTTATCCTCCCTTCAGGGATGAAGGCTGTTTGTTGTCGTGCCGATACACGTGCGGAATATTTCGGCGTGGCAGTGAATACCGGGAGCCGGGACGAGGCGCCGGGTGAATACGGACTGGCCCATTTCGTGGAACATACTATCTTCAAAGGCACGACGCATCGTCGGTCGGGACATATAATAAACCGTATGGAGGGTGTCGGCGGCGAACTTAATGCTTTTACATCGAAAGAGGAGACGTACGTATATGCCGTGGCGCCTGCCGGGAATCTTGCCCGTGGCGTGGATCTGATAGCCGACCTGTGCATGAACTCGGTTTTTCCGGCTGCCGAACTTGAAAAGGAGCGGGCGGTTGTCGGCGATGAGATTGACGCATGTCTTGATGCTCCCGCTGAGAGTGTGTTTGATGATTTTGAGGATTTGTTCTTCTACGGTTCGCAGTTGGGGCATAATATCCTGGGATCGGCGACTACATTGCAGACATTCGGCACTGACTGCTGCCGGCGTTGGGCTGAGAAATGCTATACCGCATGCCGAATGACTGTGTTCTACCTCGGCCCGGAACCTCCCGAAAAGGTTGTGAGGCTCGTAGAGCGTTATTTCCGGGGTATAGGGGAGGGGACACTTCCGGCCAGGTTTGAACCTGCTGCCGTGGCGCCGTTCCGGGTGCGCCGACAGGCTCCGTCACATCAGGCCAATACCGTGGTAGGGGCGCGGATAGGGGGCATGCTGTCATCCGACCGCTACGCCATGGGGTTGCTGATAAATATACTTGGCGGCCCGGGTATGAACTCGCGGCTTAATGTGTCGCTGCGTGAGCGCAGAGGGTTGGTTTATTCGGTGGAAGCATCAGCCTCGCGGTTCACAGACTGCGGGTTATTCACCGTTTATTACGGGTGCGACCCGGAGGATAACGACCGTTGTCTGGAACTGGTCTATGCCGAACTGTCCCGGATAGCCTCGCATCCCCTTTCTCCACGGGCATTGGAAAATGCCAAAAGACAATATCTGGGGCAGCTCGTAGTGGCTTCCGACAACATGGAGCAATCGGCTATGAATATGGCGCGTTCCATGATGTATCGCTCCCTGGTGCCTTCCCCGCAGGAGGTTGCCGCCGCAATAATTTCCCTTACCTCCGATGACATTCTCCGCGTTGCACACAGGGTTATTCCAGACCGATGTTCCTCCCTCACCCTTGGTTGAATCCGATGTTTCTTGTTCGGAATGGTGCGGAAATGCGTAAAAAAAGGTTATGGCGGGGCGTTTTCGGTTTGTTTTTCGTAATTTTGTGATATGAAAATTGCCGGGCTTGATCTTGGTGAGCGTCCTGTGATGCTTGCCCCTATGGAAGATGTGACAGATAAGTCGTTTCGCTTGATTTGTAAAGAGTTGGGCGCAGATGCCACATACTCCGAGTTCGTGTCGGCCGATGCCTTGATTCGTAATATCGCGGCCACGACCCGCAAGCTGGCAATAGACCCTCGCGAACGCCCCACGGCCATACAGATTTATGGCCGCGAGGTAGAGCCGATGGTTGAGGCTGCTAAGATGGTGGAGGCCGCCAAGCCGGATATTCTGGATATAAATTTCGGCTGCCCTGTGAAGAAGGTTGCCGGAAAGGGTGCCGGGGCCGGTATGCTCCGCGACATTCCCAAGATGCTGGAGATAACCAGGTCGGTGGTTAAGGCCGTGTCTGTGCCTGTTACGGTGAAGACGCGTCTTGGATGGGACCACGAGCATAAGGTGATAGTAGAACTGGCCGAACAGTTGCAGGACTGCGGCATACAGGCTCTGACCGTGCACGGGCGCACACGCTCGCAGATGTACACCGGCGAGGCCGACTGGGAGATGATTGCGCGGGTGAAAGAGAATCCCCGGCTGCATATCCCGGTGATAGGGAACGGCGATATTGACTCTCCGGGACGTTTGTTGGATGCCTTTTCCAAATATGGCGTGGACGGGGTGATGGTAGGCCGTGCGGCTATCGGCAACCCCTGGATATTCAACGACCTCAAACGGGCGCTTTATCCCGATGACATGCGTTTTGCGCCGTTATCGGTGGAGGAGAAGTTCGGGATACTGCGGCGGCAGATTGCGGAGAGCATCGACCGTATCGATGAATACCGTGGGATTCTCCATATAAGGCGCCATCTGGCCACATGTACGTTGTTCAAAGGCATATCCCATTTCCGTGACACCCGTATAGCGATGCTTCGCGCCGATTCACGCGCAGAACTGATGGCTATTCTCGAGGATGTGCAGGATGGATTGGCCTCGGGGCGTTTTGTCGCTGTCGATACCAATGGCTGAAATGTAACTAATCGTCTGCGTGAAGGCGCCGGCGATAATGTAAACCTCTCATATATAATTTTATATAACTCCAAGATGAAACAGGTATATTTATTATTCGCATCCATATTGTTTTGCTGCACATATGCCGTGGCTCAGTCCGGGGATGTTGCCGGTAATGATTCTATTGCTGATGAAAACATGCTCCAGACTGCTCATGAGACGGATGTGTTGGGTCATTATGAGCTTAACATCGGCGATTTCAGTAATCTGAATGTGGTTGACGGGCTGAATGTGGAGTATCATTGCTCGCAGGATTCGGCGGGGATGGTGCTGTTTGAGACAACGCGCGACATAGCGGCAAATATATTGTTTGAAAACAATAAGAAAGGAAAACTTACCATACAGAAGCAGTTCCATCAGGAGGATGAGCTTCAGGCGGGGCTTCCGACCATCCATGTCTACGCACGTTTCCTTGTGGAGGTGACCAATGCCGGAGATTCAACCGTGCGTGTGCTCGCACCAAAACCCACGGTGAATTTCAAGGCCAGCCTTATAGGTAACGGACGTCTCGTAGTGCGCGACCTTGACTGCAACAAACTTGAAGCCGCGATAAAGACCGGGAACGGCACTCTGACGCTTACAGGGACATGCCGCGAGGCGGTATTCTCAAATACCGGGGTGGGAACTATCCTTGCCGACGGGCTGGAGACAGTCGATGCTTCATGTCGTTTCTTTGGCAAAGGCACTACAGGGGTGTGGGTCACAGGTTCACTTGTGGTGAAAGGTATGTTCCCCGGCAAGCTTTATTATAAGGGTAATCCTAAGAAGGTACGTAATTTCGGCATGGGAGTGAAGGTGATGAAGATGCCCGATGAATAGGAGCCTGTTCGTATTTTATGGAGCATAGTGGAAACGCGGATTTGAAACGGCTCACAGCCGGGTCTGTTAAGTGGAACTTTGTTGACAAGGTTTCGCAGCAGGCTCTCTATCTTCTTACGGGGATTGTGTTGGCGAATCTGCTGACACAGGAGGATTTCGGTCTGGTTGGTGCCGTGCTGGTGTTCCAGGCTTTTGCCTCGTTGTTTGTTGACAGCGGTTTTTCATATGCCCTGCTGCAGCGCAGACGTCCCTCAAGGCTGGACTATTCCACTGTGCTGTGGTTCAATCTCGGCATAGCCTGCATGATATATCTGGTGCTGTTTTTCTGCGCTCCTTTGATTGCCCGTATTTTCCAGAATGATTCGCGGCTTATCCCTCTGAGCCGTGTGATGTTTCTGAGCTTCATACTCAATGCCTCGGCGATAGTGCAGACCAACCGTCTTATGAAGAAGATGGATGTCCGCATGGTTGCCGCCGCAAATGCCGCCGGGCTGTTCGCCGGAGCTATTGTGGGCATATGGCTCGCGGTTGCCGGCTACGGGGCGTGGGCCATAGTGTGGCAGACGCTCACCCTTAACGCGGTAAAAAGCCTTGTGTTGTGGCTCACCTCGGGATGGCGTCCGTTGTTCCGATTCTCGACCGGGGCTTTGAGGTCGTTCTTCGCCGTAGGGTCGGGGATGATGGCGACTTCGTTTCTCAACACTGTTTTCCAAAACATATACTCGTTTTTCATCGGATTCCGGGCCGGATTGGTGCCGTTGGGCTATTACACCCAGGCCGATAAATGGAGCAAGATGGGGATTACCACGGTGTCGCAGACCCTGACATCGGCTTTCCTTCCTACGCTTTCGGAGGTTCAGGATGACAGTGGGCGTTTCTGCCGTGCGGCCGCGAAGATGAACCGCTGTACATCGTACCTGATATTCCCCTGCATGGGTTTCCTGCTGGTTATGGCGCCGCAGATTTTCCACTGTCTTTTCGGCACGAAATGGGATTTTTCCATACCGTTGTTTCGCATATTGCTGTTGCGCGGAGTCTTCACGGTGCTTACGGCCAACTATAATAATTATGCCATAGCGCTTGCCCGCACCAGGTTAGTGTTCCGTATGGAGGTGCTTCGTGACGGTGCCGCCCTGCTTTTCCTTGCCGTCACCTACCCATGGATTGCGGCGACCGATGGGGGAGACATAGTGTGGGGGCTGAAAGTCTTGCTGTGGGGGCAGTTGTTTGCCTCCGTGATTACGTGGGGGGTGATGATAATGAAGACGGCGCCGCTTACGGGACGAAACTCGTTCGGCTTCCTGCGTGATTCGGCTCCCTACTGCGGTCTGACTGTGGTTGCGATGGGCGCCATGTGGGCGTTCACGTTCGTTATTTCCAATCCGTGGCTGTTGCTTACGGTGCAGGGCGCTGTGGGATTGTCGGTATATGTCGGTGCCAATCTTCTGTGCCGCTCGGTAATCCAGGCAGAGGTGTTCTCCTATCTCGGGCGCCGCAAATAATATACCGGGCATCTAATATACCGGTCATCGCAAATAATATTTTTAGAGACTGACGAACCAATTTATCACCTATGTACGTAAGCGAACCAAAGACTGATATTCCCGCAGAGTTCAAATCGCCGCTCCAAGAGGCGGTTTATAAGAAACTCGCGGAGTTACAGATTTCATTCCGGCGTGTAGATACCGGCGATGCAATCACGATGGACGATTGTATAGCCATAAACCGCGCCCTCGACATGGAGACGGTGAAGACCATCTTCCTTACCAACCGCCAGCAGACGGCGTTCTACCTTTTTGTGACGAAAGGGGATAAGCCGTTCGTCACGAAGGATTTCGGTAGGGCGCTGGGCGTTTCGCGCGTATCTTTCGCGCCTGCCGATATGCTCCTTGCCATGCTTGGTACGCCTGTGGGCGGAGCCACGGCGTTGAGCGCGATCGTCGCGCCCCAGGAAGTGCGTTTCGTCTTTGACAGCGAGGTGCTTTCGCACCCTTACTACGGCTGCACTGACGGTACCCCCAACGGCTACATGCGTATAACGGTTGATGACGTTTTCCGCTATCTCACCGCCTGTGGGCGCCAATGGGAAATAGTGGATTTATAGAGAGCAGTCATATTATTGGAAGAGGGCGTCGATGCGGTGCGCGTCCACGCCAAGGGAACGGGCTCGGTCGGCATCGGCGCGGGCATCCTCGTCGCGGTAGCGGAGATGGTTCAGGTAGGCGCGGCAGTAGTAGAGTTCGCCGTTGTCGGGTTCGAGGGTAAGGCCGGAGGCTATGTCGTCGGAGGCTTCGGGGAGCTTCTCCAGGATGAGATAGCACATGGCGCGGGCGGCGTAGGTGTCGGCGTTCGGGCGTTCTTTAATCAGTTTGTCGTAGTAGGGGAGGGCCCGGGTGGTTCGCTCAGTGTTGCTGTATAGCACGGCCAAAGAGGCTGTGGAGTTGAGGTCGTCGGGACACAGGGAGGAGTATTTCAACAGGTCCGTCTCGGCAGCGGCGGTATCACCTTTGCGCAGGTATATGCAGCCACGGTTGAACAGCGCCGTGGTGTTGACCGAGTCAAGTTCGAGTACCTGCGAGAAATCTGCAATGGCATCATCGAGACGTCCGAGTTCGTATAACACTTTGCCACGGTTTGATAGCACGGTGGTGGATTTAGGGGCTATGGCATGGGCGTCCGTCAGGGTTGCCAGAGCCGTGGAGTCTTCCCCGGCATAATGCTGCACCATGCCGAGATTCGTCAGCAGGAGGATATTGTTGGGGTTGGCGGGTTGTGAGCGCATCGCTGCGCGGTAACATTCCTGTGCCTTGGCCCAGTCTCCGGCGGCAACGGCCTCATCGGCTGCGCCTACCAATTGCAGGTATTCCGGCTCAGCGGCAGAAACATGTATGGAGAACGTTACTAAAAGTATGGCTGATAATATCGCTGTTTTGAGAGCATTGATGCGTGATAATGTCATTGTCGGAAATTCTTTCCCGCAAAATTACGAAGATTTCGCTATAAAACAGATTTCTTTTTCGGGAATAAGTAACTGGTCGAAATCATTTTAGTAAATGTGTCATAATTCGGAGACACCAATCTTCCAATGGAAAACATTATCCGAGGTAACTTTATAGTGGCGCCGGACCTCCGGGACGGCAGGCC
>CAJUBM010000037.1 GCA_910584735.1 uncultured Muribaculaceae bacterium | reverse complement strand
TAAATATTAATATTTTAATAACAGTGGTAAGATTTTTATCGCACCACTACTATATAAGAACAAATGCTCAATTGAAATTTTTTAAATTCATGATAGCCATTCCTATTGCCGCATTTTTCTAACGTTAAAGACGCTCCAGCATCCCAAAGCAGATAACACTCTGACAATAAAGCCATTATAAGCACATAGCATCCATTTTAAGGCTCTGAGAATTAAAAATTTAATTAATCATATACTGTCCCCCGTAAAAATCGCAACCATTCCGCCGCAAAAAGTCCCATCCAAACTCTCCACCACTCCCCTACCCTACCATTCTCCGCCAAAAGCAAAAACAAACGCGACCCGTGCGAAAGTCGTGAAGTCTCCGTGCAGGTCGCGTTTAGATGAATCCCTCCTATTTACTCATTGTAATTGGGGTCTTTGAAAACATTGCCGGAATAGAACGTCAGACCGGCAAGCTCGCCAAGTTCCGTAGAGGGAATCTGGATATAGCGGTTGGGGTTCCAGTTTGGCCATCCCTGGTACTCTTCGTCTCCGAAGTTCCAGACAGCATTTGCCGAATAGCCATCGTAGGTTACGTAGAGACGGCCCTGCTCGAAGTCTACCGTGTATTTGCCGGAATAAGAGTTGGCGCCCCTTACGAGGGAACCGTCATCGTTATAGGCGCGGACGGTGAAACGGCCGTCATAGCCGGAACCGCCGTTGCCGTCCATCGAGAGAATCCACCAGTCGATGTAGGAATCATCCCCCCAGTTTTCGGGTTCGGCGGTAAATTCTTTCTTGTTAAACCAGTTTCCGCTATAGGGGTCATCGTTGTCATCGCTGCACGACACCGTCACGGTGGAAAATCCTACAAGCAACAGTAGGAGATAAAGGAATTTCTTCATTAAAAAAAACAATTTTGATTAGTTAGGTTTATTATCTTCCGACCACAAAGATACCACCAATTGTTTGATAATCAAAATCCCCAATTTAACATTACATATAATTACCCCCCCCCATTTTAAATTAATATTTCACACACAATCCTCCCTTTATACAATCATTAGCAACATCAGGCAGAACCGGGTCTACTCTTGATTGGATAGATTAATATATAACATCACTCTTTCAGACGCAGCACAACAGAGTTTTTCAACCCAAACATTTCCATATATGGAAAACTTTTTGTTGTTTTGCATTGTAATTAAAGAGAAAAAAGTATGACACAACTAATCGTCTCCATCGAAGATGCGTCTGTCCTACAAGATATAAAAAAGGCTATAAAACTATTGAGAGGAGTAAAATCCGTAAAGGTATGTAGGCAAGAGGCAAAACCCAATTCCACGACAATTAAAGCCATTGAAGATGCCGCAAATGGAAAGACTATAAAATGCGGAGACTTTAACGGCTATCTAAAACTTGTCGAAAATGTATGATATTGAGGTAACTAACCGATACCTCAAAGACCTAAAACTTGCAAGAAGACGCAATCTTGACGAGCAAAAACTAAATGAGGTCATCGCCACGCTGGCCAAAGGGGAGAAACTACCTGAAAAGAATCACGACCACGTCTTAATTGGCGATTACCATGGATGCAGAGAGTGCCATATTTCGCCGGACTGGCTATTGATTTATTCGATTGAGGAAGTTGTTAAAATCATAACGTTAATCCGTACAGGCACACATTCCGATTTATTTTAAGACTCTGTGTCTCCCTTAATCTACAACAGGGCCAAAACGCATTTATATAGTGGCGCCGGACCTCCGGGACGGCAGGCCACCAGAAGAATAATAGCCGTGCTTAGGGAGGTAATCTCCCGCTGCGTCTCTTCTGGTGGCCTGCCGTCCCGGAGGTCCGGCGCCACTACCATCCGGCTTCACACAATGTTAGCGGACGATGGAATAAACTTTGATTAAAAAGGTGATTAAAAAAATGAGATGCGGAGGGGGTCAGTAGCGGAATGAGGAGCCACCGAGGAACTCGCGGAGGAGGGAAGTGGGGGGTATCTCTTCCTCGGCGATGGGGCGGAAGTAGCTGAGGAATTTGCGGAGGCGGTAGGCTTCGGCATATTCGGGGCAGTCGTTGGGCACCTCGCGCAATATGTCCTCGCCATAGTCGCGCATCACGCCGAGTTCGAAAATCAGCGATGAGTTGAATGTGGAATCGGCATTTTCCTGATAGGGGAATATCCAGCGCTCCTCGCCACGGCGCACCGAGGGCCAGCGGCGCAGCGTCTCCACAGCCGATGCCCCACGGTATTTGTGGTCGCGGATGATACGGCGGAGCAGGCGGTTGTCGGTGGTGGGAATCCAGTTGTGGTCGTCGATAGAGAGGGTGGTCAGGGCCGACACATAAACCCGATATTTCATCTCCTCGGGAATGGAGGCCGTAAGCTCGGGGTTGAGGCCGTGAATACCCTCCATGAGCAGGACATCGCCGGGGTCGAGACGCATCTTCTCCCCCTTGTACTGTCGTCGTCCCAACTCGAAATTATATGTCGGGAGCTCTATCTCCTCCCCTGCCAGCAGGCGCTGTATATCGCGGTTGAACGTAAGAAGATCAAGGGAGTAGAGCGATTCAAAATCGTAGTCGCCCGTCTCATCGCGCGGCGTCTTGTCGCGGTCAACGAAATAGTTGTCGAGCGAGATCATCTTCGGCTTCAGGAGATTCGCAAACAGATATATTGCAAGTCGCTTGGTGGTGGTAGTCTTGCCGGAGGATGAGGGACCGGCCACCAACACCACGCGGGCACCACCCTGATGGTAGCGCCGGGCTATCTCATCGGCAATCTGCGAGATTTTCTTATCATGAAGCGCCTCGGCAACCTGTATCAACAGGGAGGACCGGCGGTCGTCAACCGCCCGGTTCAACTCCCCAACGTTGCTGACGCCGATAATACGGTTAAATTCCAGATTCTCGGCGAAAGCCTGGTCCATCTTCTCCTGTGTGACGAACTGCGCCGGCACATCAGGGTTGCGCTTGTTGAACGCGAAGAGGAGGAACCCCTGCTTGTGCGGCATGAGGTCGAACACATCCATATGTCCCGTTGATGGAGCCAGAGCGCCATAATAGCTGTCAATGACGCCGTCAAGGCGGTAATAGGCAGTATATAGGTCATGAACCGTCTCCAACAGCAATACCTTATCGTGCAACCCCTCGGCGCGCAGCATCTCTATCAGGTCGCGGGTAAGCACCTCGTAGCGCTCGAACGGCACGTCGCGCCGCTGAAGCTCGCGCATCCCCCGGCGAAGTGCCTCGACAAGCGCAGTATCAACCGGCAAGGGGACGCCGTCCTTATCCCACAGACGGCAGTAATATCCGCCGCAGACAGAGTGCTCGATACGCAGGCGCGAGCCGGGCAGCACATCGCGCAACACACGGTAGAGCATCATGCAGAGCGAGCGGGTATAGACCCTCTCGCCCGACCCGATATAGCGCGGCACGAACTCCACCATCTTCGGGGCGAACACCTGGAATAGCAGCGGCTCGGTCTTGTTGTTCACACGGGCGCAGATAGGGCGCAGGTCACGGCGTATCTCCTCAAGTGCGGGGGTGTCACGAAGAATCTCGAAGAGGGTCTCTCCCCCCTTGATAGGTATGTAGCGGTCTATGTTACGGCAGTAGATTTCCATGATATTTCAAATAGTTGAAAGTTGAGAGAGGAGAGTTGAGAGATGGGGCTAACGCCCGAACAGGCGTTTGAACAGGCGTTTCAGAGGCTTCTGCACATCATCCTTCATCCAGAGGAAACGTCTCAGCACCCCTAACGCCCTCAGACGCGTGTCGCGCTCGTCCCACTCCATCTCACGGGCCAGAGCCTCTGCAAGACGAGCGGTCTCGGCCTCAACAATATTTATACGTTTGAACATCGACATTAGTTTACGGCGCGAGTGTACATCAAAGTCCGTGCGGTTCACATCGACATATAGGAAGCGGTAGCGCCCCTCTGCAACGGGGGTGCGCAGCAGCACATTCCCCGGTGAGAAATCGCGGAACAGCACCCCGGCGCGGAACAACCGCGCCATCTCCGCGCCGAGCGCCCCGACCATGGCATCACGGTCGGGCCAGTGCTCCCAGCAACGTGTCTCGCGCACGTTATCCTCGTGAACACATATATAATAAGCCTCGCGCAGACGCCATCCACGGCATGTACGGGTAACGCAGGCCGCCAACGGGCGCGGCGTGTCGAATCCAAGTGATAAAAGCCGCAGGGCGTTATCGAACGAACGGAAAGCCTTGTTGCGCCTGAGACGGCCATAGAGCAACCCCTTTATAAGCCCACCCGAACGGAAAGCCTTTATATTCACTTTCAGGCCATCGGTAAGTAGGAGCGAATATAGGCGGTTACGCCCCTTGTAGACAGGCTCTGCCCCCGGGGGCACACCTTCGGCAAGGAGCTTCTGCGAAAGCTCTCTGAGCATAAGTGCCTGCTCCCATGGGAGGGCGCTGTTAATAATTATATCGGAAGAGGGTTTCAAAGTCGGAAAAATCGTTTAGGGAGAACTCCCGGTAAGGATCCTCTATGAAATACAGCGGGCGGTCGTGATACATCGAAGCCACCAGGGAGAACGTGCTGGGAGGACCCACTATGTAGTCGCACATCGAGAGGGCCTCAAGGTCGGCCACGGGCGTACCGAACGGAAATAACAGTTCACCTGCGCGCTGGTCTATGGCAGACGAGAAATAACGTTTGTCAAGAGAGGGGTCGTTGGTAAACACGGCCACATTGACCATCTTCCCACGTTTGGCCATAAGTTCTATAAAACGGTTTACCACTCCTATATATTGCGCATCGGAATAATAGTAGCGTCCGCCGTTCCAGCGCGCATAGTCGCCTCGCCGTATATGCACCCCGAGCCATATCGAGTCCTCGGGCACAGATAGAAGCAACGGCTCGTCATCATCGTTATGGTCGAAGGCGAAAAGCTCAGTGATTTCCGTGCGGTATTTCAGAAACAGGTCGTAATGGCGCACCCACCATCCCGACAGGACAACGCCGCGCCGCGCACAGGATAGCAGCCGACGGTGCTTTGCCTCAGATTCCCCAGGCGACATGTCGGGAGCGTCAAACCTCACCTCCGGCATAAGACGCAGCATCGAGGCATATTTGGCAAAAAGATAGGTCAGCGGGTTATGCCAGGGGGTATGGCATATCCTGAAGCCCTTGTATTTGTAGGAGAAACGCATGGAGACGGCGCGTAATCCATTCTCCCGCGCCCAGGCATAGGCATGTCCGAACTGGAGGATATTGTTACATAGACGGCCTTTATCCTTTACAAAAATCATAACTATAGATAGAGTGTCGGGAAAAGGGTTAAGGATTGGAGAGCGGTTTCTGCGAGTTTATACAGCGTTCCACCAGCTTGCAGCATATCAGCGCCTCATTACAGGCTCCCTGTACGCTAAGCACGAGACCCTGCCGACCATCGCGCCACCCCCCCTTGAAGATGTACTTGCGGATGAAGATAAACGCCGGACGCCACAGCAGGTCGAACGCCGGGTGACGGCGCCTCGCTGCCTTACGGTCAGCCTCATAAGAGGAATATCGCAGGTGCTTCTCGGCACGGGAATGGACTGACTCGTTTGCAAGATGGATAAACGCCAACTCCTTGCGTGAGGGGTCGATACGCGCCACACGTCCGGCGATATGCGGCACGGAGTGTATCTGCGCCGGCCATCGGCACTTATCGCGCCGGAAGAAACGCAACACGGGATCCGGGTAGCCCGAATACATCTCTCTGCCAAGGAAAAAGTTGCGACGGGGTATAAACAAGGCGTCCGGCGCATCGGGACGCGAGGCTGTCTCCCTGAGATAGGAGAGCATCTGAGGGGTGACAAGCTCGTCGGCATCCACTTCGAGAACCCATTCGCAGGCGGCATTGTCTATGCCGAACTGACGCGCGGGTTCCACGATGCGGTGTTCTCCACGGGGGAAGGTAATCACCCGGGCGCCGTGGGCGCGGGCTATGTCGCAGGTATCGTCCGTACTCTCCATATCCACCACGAGCAATTCGTCAACCCCCTGCAGGGAATCAAGTACGCGGGCAAGATGCTGCCGGGCGTTATAGGTGTGCACTATGGCGGTTATCCTCGCGGGGGAAGTGTTGGTCATGGCTCTTGGCTCTAAAATGTACAGGCACTAAAAAGTATAGGACAGGGAAAGCCCTGCGCCACCCGGGGTGGCGAACGGCGCCGCTATAACCATCTGCCCTGTCGGGGCAGATGACTGCTTCTGACGCAGAAGCAGCTGCTCGCGGTGCATACGGTCGCGCTTGCGGAATATCTTGGGGTAAATCCAGTAGGCGAACGTGGTTGAGAGGTAGCCCAAGGCCGCGCCCCCTATGACATCGTTAATCCAATGGCGGTCGTTATATATGCGCAGGTAGGCCACGGCGGTAGCCACCACGTAGCCCGACATAGCCACGAACTTGTTGGAGTTCCAATACTCGCGCCGCATATACTCCGCGCCCATGAAAGCTGTGCCGGTATGTCCCGAAGGGAAGGAGTTATGGGCGTTGGAGTCGGGGCGTTTCTCGCTGAAAGCGAACTTCAGAGTGTTGTTCAGCACGGCGAACGTAGCGGCCGACATAGCCAGCAGTATCGTCTTGTCAAGGAAGTTATGATCCCCCTTGTAGCCACATGCATAGAGGAGGTAGGGCGCGGCGGCGGGAAGATACTGGAGATAATTGTCAACCTCGGTCTTGTTTTTGCCGTGGTTCGACAGATGTTTCTGCACCTCCTCGCGCCAGTCGACAAGGAAAGGGGTGCGTACAAACAGGGCTGCCGCCGTAAACACAGCCGTAGGCACCACGAACTCCGCCACAGGGAATTTCTGCTGCTTCGACAGAAGGGCTTCTTCAATCGCCACGCTGTCAGTGATAACCAACTGGGTATCACCATATATATCATCAGGGACAGTCTCGGTGCCGCGTATTATGATAACCGTGTCGGACGCTGCCGCCTCCTCCGTCACCTGGGGGGTGGGAAGAAGTAGCTGTGTGGAATCGGCTACCTCCCCGGCATGGGAGAAGATAGATGCAGCCGATATAAAAAGTAATATAAGATAAAGACGCATTAACTTTAATGTTGTAAGATCCAATCGGCAAACATTCATCATTACCGATTTAAGCTGCAAATTTAGCCATTTTTCGACTATTATATGTACAGAAAGTTGCGTAATTGCTAACTTTGCAACAATGATTTCGTATTGTCTCAAATACATAGCCATCGCCATGACGGTGTGGATAGCGGTCTATATCCTCTATCTGGCGCTGTCAAAGGGTCTTTCGGCCAGTGCGCGCCACCAACAGGCGTCGCGGTTCGCCATAGCCTCCCTGCTGGCCGTGGCTCCGTTCGCCATAGCGGGCGTGGAGCATATCACGGCAGGGCTATGGGCTATAATCGGGGTTTCGGCGGCATGGATTATGACGTGGCCGCTGCTCGACCTTATATCAAGGCGGCACCATGCCACGGAGATTGACAACAAAATGGACTTCGCCACAGGCCTCTATCTCTGCGGATGGCTTGCCTCGGTGTGGCTTGCCGTGGAGATGCTATGGCCGGGCAATGCCGTGGCCGGTTCGGCGTTCGCCGCCATAGAGATGCCTCTGATAATGCTCCTTGTGTTCCAGTGGGGCTACTACGCCATCTATGGCAACGCCGTCGACCATGACGGTCTGAAACTGGTTATGAACACCTATCCCAGCGAGATATGGGAATATCTGCGGTCGTTCCCGCTATGGGCGGTGATGGCCGGTGTGGCAGGGTGCCTGTGCTTTACCGGGATGTGGTTTATGTGGAACGTAGGCTCGGCACCCGCCGGAGAGGGGGGATGGATGCGTGTCGTTGCGGAGTTAGCGCTCTTCATTATACTCTCGTTTATAATGTTCAAAGGCAGGCACTCCCCCTGGCGGCGCTCCGGGCTGCCGGCACTATACTTCGACAACCGCGACTATATGCACCAGAACCGCCTTTATACCGAGCGGGCCAATGAGCGGAAGCGGGCTTTCGCGTCAATCGCAGTGCCGAGGAAACACAATCCCGGACGTACTTTCGTTCTGGTAATCGGAGAATCGGCCTCACGGGAATATATGAGCGCTTTCACGCCGCAGCCCGGAGGGATCGACACAACTCCGTGGCTAAGCAAGATGGCAGCAGGAGAGGAGGCCGGTGGCGCCAAGACGGTGCTGTTCGACAACGCATACTCATGCCATTTCCAGACCGTGCCGACACTTACCCACGCCCTGACGGCTGCCAACCAAAAGAACACGCTGAAATTCCATAAGGCTCCTTCCATCGTAGATGCCGCCCACGCCCTGGGGATGCGCGTAAGCTGGTTCTCGAATCAGAGCCATATAGGGGCTAATGACACACCGGTCTCCCTGATGGCCGAGAGCGCCGACGAGTGTGCATGGACGCGCCTGGCCCTGAACCGCATCCCTTACGACGAGGCCCTGCTTGACTTCCTTCCGCGCCTTTCGCCGGAGACGGACAACCTGTTAGTGCTTCATCTGAAAGGCTCACATTTCAACTATGAGAGCCGCTATCCGGCGGAATATACACTGACACCACCCGCAGCGGGGAAAGATGGCTACGAGGCGCATTACCGCAACTCGATCGCATATACCGACAAAGTGCTGTCGGAGATATACCGCTATTGCACCGACAACCTGAACATTGCGGCAATGATATACTGTTCGGACCATGCCGATATTCCCACGGCGCGGCGCTCGCCGGTGTTCAACGGTGTGGCGAGACTGAAAATCCCGCTGTCCGTGACCTTGTCGCCCTATTACGCCGCCGAGAATCCGCGACTCGTAGAAGAGTTGCGGACGATGCGCCACAACCTGTTTATCAACGATTTCCTCTACGACATAGCATTAGCGGTGCTTTCGCCGGAAAATTTCTCACTCCCCCACCCCGAACCGCCGCTGTATTCCCTGCTGGGACAGTTGGAGATAAAATAATATAAGAAATATGGCACTGAACTACATATGGATCGCGTTCTTCTTCCTGGCCTTCCTGATGGCTGTGTACAAGTCGCTGGTAACCGGCGATATGGGGGTATGGAGCGAGATAATGGGGGCATCGTTCACATCGGCAGGAACGGCGTTCGAGATTTCGTTAGGACTGACGGGAATACTCTCCCTGTGGCTGGGGCTGATGAAGATTGGGGAACGTGCCGGGGTAATACAGTTCTTCGGCCGGATGATTTCTCCGCTGTTCTGCCGTCTGTTCCCGGGCGTACCGAAGAACCATCCGGCAATGGGTTCGATATTCATGAACGTGTCGGCCAACATGTTAGGGCTTGACAACGCCGCAACCCCGCTCGGCCTTAAAGCCATGCAGGAACTCCAGACGCTCAACAAACAGAAGGACACGGCTACCGATGCCATGATTATGTTCCTGATTCTGAACGCGTCGGGGCTGTGTTTCATCCCGATTTCCATAATGATGTACCGCGCCCAGGCCGGGGCTGCCAACCCCACGGATGTGTTTCTACCCATATTGTTGGCTACGTTCATCTCCACGATGGTGGGAATCGTGGCACTGTGCATCAAACAGCGCATACGCCTGTCCGACCCGGTGCTGATTGCATGGCTTGCCGGTATGGGTGCTATAATCGGAGGAACCGTATGGGTGTTCTCCGGCATGGACGGCCCTGCGGTGGAACGTTGGTCGGGATTCGTAGCCAATTTTTTGCTGTTCAGCGTAATAATATCTTTCTTGGGAGCGGGACTGGCGAAACGCATAAATATGTACGAGGCTTTTATAGAGGGGGCTCGTGAAGGATTCAAAACCGCTGTGACGATAATCCCCTACCTCGTTGCCATATTGGTAGCCATAGGGATGTTCCGGGCCTCGGGAGCCATGGACCTCCTTACGCGGGGAATGACCGGGATGGTGGCGGCTTTCGGGCTCGACACCTCGTGGGTGGAGGCACTGCCCACGGCACTTATGAAGCCCTTGAGCGGTTCCGGCTCACGCGGCATGATGGTAGATCTGATGGCCTCACACGGCCCGGACGCGTTCGTATCGCGCGTATCGGCGGCCATACAAGGCTCAACGGACACGATGTTCTATGTCTTGGCTGTCTATTTCGGCTCCGTAGGGATAAAGCGCACCCGCTATGCCGTTCCCTATGCCCTACTGGCCGATGTCGCAGGCTCAGTTGCGGGCGTCCTGGCCGCCTACATCTTCTTCGGCTGATACCACCGGATTGATACGGGGCTGTCGCCTGGTGTCATTATCCGACTCCGCCTCTCCGGGTGGCCTGCCGTCCCGGAGAGGCGCCACTACCATCCGGCTCCACCAAAAAGTTAGCAAGGTTGATGTCGCCTTTAAGCAGGATTGATGGACTTGAGGATGGTGACCCATTCGTTAAACAGCGGGCACTTCTCCATAATCCTGGCAATACCTATGTCAATTGCCAGATAAGAGCCGTAAAGAACTTTATCGTAATTCCGGGATGCCCGCAACAAACGTTTGGATGGGGCGTTATACGGGGTATTGTTGATATCTTCAGGATTCGGAAACTCATCCACGGCACTCTGTAATATCCCCATATCAACCTCATCCTTACCGAAATTAGCCCGGAATACGTCAATGTTGCTGAATAGCAGACACTCAAACTCATGAAGCTGTATGTAGGGAATAAAACGGGAGGCCACCTCCTGAGGCATATCATTTTTCATTTTCTCGAATAAAAAATGAATCTTCTTGGTTTTATCCGTTATGGCCTTCCCCTCTTCCCAACCCGGGAAATTATAACTATCCTTTATGCCGTAATAATCCATCAGCATCGTGACATATGCACCACGTTCGTGGAGGTGCCTTACAATCTGGCGTTTCAGCACATCCCAGGATACAATTCCGCCCTGTGAACGTTTTATAAGCGGAGCGTCAACCGTAATATCTGATTTTGACAGTTCTCCGGCCAGCACATCCATACAGAATTCATGCTCGGTAGGCCCTTCGCATACGATTATAAGACGTGTCATCCCGGCTGCCCTCCCTTTACAATTTTCTGTTTCCATAAATCGCCAAGAGTATAATCGTCAAGCCAGTTCTCCAACGACTCTCGGTCAAGACGTTCTATAACCGACTGGCCATCATGTTGATTGACGGTCAATATATCCTCCGGCTCGAAATTGCTTATAAGTTCGGCACTCTGCGTGGCCGCGATAATCTGTGCACCACGGTTGGCCGCCATCTTTATCAGGCCTGAAAGTTTCTCTATGGCAACGGGATGCAGCCCAAGTTCAGGCTCGTCAATTATTATAACCTTGGGTAGCTTAGGCTGCATGAACAACACGGCCAGCGCGATAAATCGGATAGTGCCGTCCGACAAATCGGCAGGACCGTAAATCATGGAGCTATATTTGTCCTGCCACTGCAAGCGTATAGTCCCGGCCTCACCCGGATGTAGATAGAAATCATTGAAGAACGGGGCAACCCCCTGTATCACCCTCACTATGCGCCGATAGACCATCGGGTCCTCATCCTTAATCTGATAAAGCAACGCGGCAATATTCTCGCCATGTTCATACATGCGGTAGGAATCGTTGCGTATATCGGAATCAGACATAAACGGAGACTTGCGACCCGTATCATGGAAATGGAATCGTCGAATCTGCGAGATATAATCCTTGATATAATCGCCACGCCTCATGCCGGCATAACCTCGGAGAGATGCCTCATCGGCATATTTGGTTATTGTGGCATAATCCCATCCGGACCAATATGTTTTATAACCCAATTTCTCGCTTTCCACCACCAAGCGGCCGTCTGCCTCCATCAGTGACAGGGAATATGAATTGCGATCCTCAGAAACCGACACCTCTATGCGGTCGGTAACTTTCCTTCCCTGATAGAGTAGCTTGTCAACGCTGCCGGCCTGCATTACCGACTGTGCGAGACGACGTTCATAAATGTTACCCAACAGTTCGAAAAGCGACAAGAAATTACTTTTGCCGGAACCATTCGAACCAATCAGCAGGTTAATCTTTTTTAAGGGAACTGTCAAATCCTTAAACGATTTATACCCTTTAACCTTTATAACGTCCATATCAAGCTACAATTTTTGCAAAAATAGGGAAACAATTCCTACCTTACAAACAAATCGGCAATGAAGTGGCACGTTATCACAATGATAGGCGATATTTTGGGAATGAAAGTTAAGTTTTGACGTGATTTGGGAGGAGGATTTGGCGGATTGCGGGGTAATGAGTAATTTTGTGGGTATGAAAGAGTTTCTGCTGAAAACGTGGCGATGGTCGCGCCGATATATATCGCTGCCGCTGCTTATAGCGGTGGCATACATGGTGTTTATCATCGCTTTCAACGATAACTCCTATTTCAAAAGCGTGGAATACCAGGCCGAGATTGACCGCCTCCATGCCGAGATAAAGGAGAATACGGACACGATGCTGCATTACCAGCGCCTGAACGCCGAGCTGTCGGTGAATCCCGAGGCGCTGGAACGTATCGTGCGCGAACAATACCGCATGCAGCGTCCGGGAGAGGATGTCTACGTGTTTGAATAACGAGTTGGAATAATTTTGAACGGTCTCCTATGGGTACTGAGAAGATATATACGAAGGAAGAACTGACAGGCACGGCACCGGCTACATGGAAGGTGCTGTTGTCTACCGTCGGACTTATTGCCATCGCCGTAGGCACGATGCTGCCGATACTAAATGTGAACTCCGCGCCGGGAACAGCCGGGACGTGGTGGAAATATGTCTACGCCTCAGGGGCGGCATGCTATCTGCTTGGGAAACTGCTCTCACCCTACGACGGGAGCCATCCGAGAATAAAACGCCTCTACCGCATAGAGTCGTGGAGCGCCATATTCTTCTGCGTGGCAGCGTTCTTCATATTCTATAACGGCAACGTCACCCGCGATGCCTGGGCCTTCACCCTGGCGGGAGGCGCATTGCTGATTTTCACCTCTATAGCCATCCCGGCAACGGCCAACAAGGAACTGAAACGCGCCGCAGAGAACCGTAAGACAAAGAAAAAAGAATGAAGATTGCGATAATAGGATATGGCCGCATGGGCCACGAGGTAGAGAAAGCCGCCCTTATGCAGGCCTCAGGCAACAGCGACACAGTGTCTGAAAACGAGATTGTGTGCCGCATCGATGCCGACAACCGCCGGGATTTCGACTCGGAGACGTTCCTCGGCGCCGATGTAGCCATAGAGTTCTCGCGCCCGGAGGCCGCGTTCGATAATGTGGCCGCATCACTGCGCAGAGGCATACCCGTGGTGTCGGGCACTACGGGCTGGAGTGACAGGTTCGGCGAGATAGACGAGATAGTGCGCCAAACCGGCACACCTATGGTATGGGCCTCAAACTTTTCTATAGGGGTGAACCTCTTTATGCTCATTAACAATTATGCTTCCCGGCTTATGTCGCGGCTGGGCATGTACGCCGCATCGATGGAGGAGATTCACCACATACACAAGCTCGACCATCCGTCAGGAACGGCTATAACCTTGGCAGAGGGGATAATAGCGGCAAATCCACGCTATTCCCGCTGGACAGAGCCGGAGACCATGCAGCCCGGCGATGGCGCCGGAGACAGCCTGATAATCTCACACCGCCGCGAAGGGGAGGTGCCGGGAACCCACATCATACGCTGGGACAGCCCCTGCGACACCATCACCCTGGAGCACCGCGCCAAGAACCGCAGCGGTTTCGCGATGGGCGCGGTAGAGGCCGCCCGGTGGCTCGTAGCGGAGAAACGCCCCGCCGAGAGATATTCCATGTCCGATGTACTTAGCACACTGATTGAAAATGACTGACAACAATAGTGCCGCAAAGGCGAAAACCGATTTCAAGACCGACTTCAAACGCCGCGTAGCCGAAAACAAACCCACGCGCTGGGTGCGCTTCTCGCTGGTGGCCATCATCTTCATCCTGTGGGTGGCATGGATGGGCAACTGGTGGCTCGCGCTTGGCCTCATACTGCTGTTCGACATCTACATAACCGGCTACATACCGTTCACATGGTGGAAGAAGTCGGAGAACAAGGCGGTGAAAGGCATAATGTCGTGGGTGGATGCCATAGTCTACGCCCTGGTACTGGTATATTTCGTATTCGCTTTCTTAGGGCAGAACTACCAGATCCCCTCGGCATCACTGGAAAAGACACTGCTCACCGGGGACTATCTGTTTGTGAACAAGACGGTCTACGGTCCCCGTGTGCCTATGACACCCGTCAACTTCCCGTTGGTGCATAACGAACTGCCCTTCGGGTTAGGAAAGAGCTACATGGAGTCCGTGCAACTCCCTTACAAACGCCTGAAAGGGCAGCGCGAGGTGGAGGCCGGCGACATAGTGGTGTTCAACTTCCCCGCCGGAGACACCATCATGTCGAAAGTTCAGAACCCCGACTACTACCAGTTGATACATATCCACGGGCGCGACTATGTGCTGAACAACACCGCCCAGTTCGGCGAGCGGCAATGGCGCCCCGTTGACCGCCGCGAGAACTACGTTAAACGCGTGGTAGGACTTCCCGGCCAGCGCATAAAGATTCAAGGTGGAGATGTCTATATCGATGGAGAAAAGTTTCTAACGCCTGAAAACGTGCAGTTCAACCATTTCTACCAGACCTCAGGGGAAGCTCTGACGGATGAAGAATTCGAGCAGTTCGGCATAGCCCGTGACGATCGCGCCATGGTGGAGACCACCCCCGCCGACGTGGAGCCGCTGCGTATGCTCGGCTTCAAGGTAAACCCCGACGGCTCGCTTCCGCCGATATATGTATCGCCCCTCACCGCCTCCATGGTAAAAGCCATGGAAGCCTCGCCGCGCATCCACAAGGTGATGAAGCAGGAGCCTGAACCTGAAAACATACTTACGCTCTATCCCGAGAACATCTCCGCGAACTGGACCCGCGCCGAATATGGCGGCAAGGATGGTCTGTGGATACCCAAGAAAGGGGCCGTACTGAAAATGAGCCAACGCGCATGGGACATCTATGGCCGTGTGATACGCGTCTACGAGAACAACCCCGATGCCGAATGGAAGGATGGGAAACTCCGGATAAACGGCAAGCCGCAGGACTACTATACTTTCCGAATGGATTACTACTTCATGTTAGGCGACAACCGCGACTGCTCGCTTGACTCGCGTTACTGGGGATTCGTGCCCGAGGACCATATCGTAGGCACCCCATGGCGTGTATTAATATCCTTCGACAAGGATAAACCGATGCTTTCGGGAGGCATACGTTGGAACCGCATCCTAAAGGACGCCAATCCTGACAAATAGCAGCACCTTTCCGCAAGCCACATGGATGAACTGGTGAGGTTTCCCGACTACGGCATCATGCTACCTCCGCGATATTACGGGGAGGTGGGGTACTACGTACTTGCAGCTGCTTTCGGGAGCGCCACAGTGGACTACGACATCCTCTTCGACAAACGCCGGAAGGAAGCCCACCGCTGCACCATCGCCGACAAGGACGGCACTACCACCCTCACAGCATCAATAGCCAAGCCCCACGGCATACGCAACGCCACATGGCGCGATGTAGGGCTTAGCCCGCACGGACGCTGGTGGCACATACACCGCGTGACGCTTGAATCAGCCTACGGACGAACCCCGTTCTTTGAATTCTACATCGACCGCTTCCTGCCGTTCCTCTCCGACGGAGTGACCGACCGCTACCCCACCCTTTCATCACTTAATTCGGCTATTGATAACGAAATACGCCGTTGCCTCGGCATCCGGGAAGTCCCACTCGTCCTACCCGTCATACAAGTTACACCCGTCCTTCCTGCCCTGCCCCCCTATTGGCAGATCCGCGCCAATAGGCTGGGTTTCCTCCCGAATCTATCAGTTCTTGACCTCATCTTCAACCTCGGCCCGGAAGCCCCCCTCTACCTCCGCACCTGTATAAGCCAAATGATTACAACTAATTAGAGGATTATTATCAAATGTCATATAATGTAGTATCTTTATTCTCAGGCGCCATGGGATTGGATCTTGGCATTGAAAAAGCCGGGTTCAACATAAAGGTCTGCGTAGAAAAAGATAAAAAAGCTGCCCAAACAATACGTACAAATACCTCTATTCCCGTAATAGAAGATGACATAACCAATGTATCATCTGAGAAAATCCTAACAACAGCCGGACTGGAATCCGGACAAGTAACCATGGTCATCGGAGGACCACCATGTCAAGCATTTTCCACAGCCGGACGCCAAAAAGGGTTGTCTGATTTCCGTGGCAACCTTATAATTCAATATCTAAGAGTAGTTTCCGAAATAAGACCCCGATATTTCATTCTGGAGAATGTCAGGGGACTGCTTTCTGCTAAAATCAATTCTATTCCGGCAGAATATAGCGAATATGCAGATATAACAGCCATAAAAGGAAGTGTTATACATTTCTTAATCTCGGAATTCAAAAAACTCGGATATACACTGAGTTATGCATTGTTGAATTCGGCGAATTACGGTGTCCCCGAAAAAAGAGAACGTGTAATAATAATCGGGCATATGGGAGAACGAGTACCTCTACCCACCCCTACACATTCGGAAAACGGGGATTTTAACACTCAAAAATGGATAACCCTCGGAGAAACTATCAGAGATTTGGAAAAAAATAATAATCTCCAATATATACCATTACGCCCGAAAAGTATCCCCTTCCTCGAATTGCTAAAAGAGGGTGAAAATTGGCGTCAGCTGCCACCAGACAAAGCTAAAGAGGCTTTAGGTAAGGCATACTATCTTGGAGGAGGAAAAACTGGCTTCTTACGTAGGCTTAGTTACTCCGAGCCATCACCAACCCTCGTCACAAGCCCAACGATGCCAGCGACCCTACTATGTCACCCCAATCAATTACGACCTCTTTCCATTGAAGAATATAGCCGTATACAACAGTTCCCCGATGATTGGAAGTTTGTAGGAAATCTCACATCAGTATATCGGCAAATCGGCAATGCGGTTCCTGTAGGACTGGGATATGCCGTAGGCAGACAGATAATGCGGCATATCCAAGGCCTAACCTCTCCAAAAGAGGAGATAACGAACAAGATTCCATATTCGCGCTATTCACAGGCTATTGATAATGACCTGATGCGTCTGTTTGAGACAAAAGCCACCTACAACAATCGTAACAACAAATCAAAATCGCACTGACCCACTATGGATTTAATCAAAAAAATCGAAGAATATGTTGAGGAAAACATCGGTTCTTTCCACAAGTCCAGAATACATAAGTTGACTACACTTAATCTAACAAAGTTGCTTAAACAAAAAAATCCATACTTATATAGAGCCAAAGACTTAAATACTCCACAGGAAATTGTGGAAAGTATAGCTTCTGCATTTCTTTCATCAGCAGAAGAAACCATGTTTGGAGACTGGCTTGAACAACTTGCAATATACATCGCAGGTTTGGTTTACAATGGAACAAAAAGCACAAGTGAAGGCATTGACCTTGAATTAGATAAGGATGGTATACATTATGTAGTAAGCATTAAATCTGGTCCAAGATGGTCCAACTCTTCTTCATTAGCCAAACTAAAGGATAATTTCATAAAAGCGCAACGAATTTATCGTACGAGCGGGAATAAACGTCCATGCGAGGCCATCGAGGGATGTTGTTACGGCCTTGAGAAAAATCCCAACAAAACAACTCACTTGAAGCTGTGCGGCAAGTCTTTTTGGGAATTCATATCAGGCTCACCCGATTTATATATTGATCTAATCAAGCCATTAGGTACTAAGGCACATGAAAAAAATGCCGAATACATGATGGAATATCATAGAATGATAACTCGTTTCACCTTAGAGTTTGCCAATAGTTATTGTGATTATGACGGATCTATCAATTGGACCAAGATAGTAAAACTCAACTCACTAAATAACGTATAGATTTCGAGCAATTAAAACCTCTCTCATGGAATACTATCAGAATAAACCGGGCAGACCGTTCTTGGTGGTGGCTGTAGCGGTAGCAGCGGTGGCGGCGCTGTCACTCGTGCCGTGGGGAGGTGTTTCGGGAGGTTTCTTCAAGGATTTCAATCTGTTGGAAGATATATCACGGGTAAAGGAGATGCATACGGAAGGCGGGGAGGATGTGGATCCGGCTCTTGTGGCAGCACAAGCGCGAGATAGTGAACAGGGGGAAGCTGAAAGGCTGAAAATAGCGATGGCGGCAACCGAGGCGGCGGTAGCGGCAGGCGCGGAGATTCCCGACTCGCTGCTAAGGCCGGCGGTGGCGACACGCAGAGGCAATCTGGTTATCTTGGAAGATTACTCGCTTTCGGGCAACGGCCTCAGGCGGTTTATGAAGGCTTTGGAAAAGCGGGCGGTAAGGCCGGTGCGTATCGCCGTGATAGGTGATTCATACATCGAGGGGGATATTTTCACCCAGGATTTGCGCCGTGAGCTTCAGAAACGTTACGGCGGCCGGGGCGTAGGATATGTGACGCCCCACAATATAGTGTCGGGCTTCCGGCAATCCATACGCCAGAGCGACAAGGGATGGAAAGACCATGACCTGCGCAACGATGCCTCCGCCGACTGCCGCTGGCTCTCGGGGCAACGGTTCACCGGGGAACCCGGCGCCACCGCAACCTGGAAAACCCCATCCCCGGGACAGGTCTCAGCCACGGGCTGGAACACGGCCACAATACTGTTCAAAGCCTCCTCGCCGGGAACACTCTGCACCGACACCGGGAACGGAACGGAGGAACACCACATAGCCCCCTCGGAAAAGGTGCAGGCAATCTGTCTGGAGGGTGAGATGAACTCGCTGGCACTCACCAACAAGTCGGTGAAGCACCTGACGGTCTACGGCATATGGCTGAACGACAACTCGGGAATCGCACTTGACTGTATGTCGCTTCGCGGCAATTCCGGCATAACCCACCAAGGTATCTCCCCCGCGCTTGCCCGCGACATGGCGCGTTTCGTGGATTACGACCTTATCATAGTGGAATACGGTCTGAACGCCCTGAGCGCCAAACAGAAAGACTATTCATATTACTCACGTATGATGGGGAAGGTGCTTTCCCGTCTCAAAGAATCCTATCCCGGTGCCGATATAATAATGATGGGTGCCGGCGACCGTGGGCAGAAGTCGGGCAGCGGGGTACGCTCCACCCCCACCCTACCCTATATGGTTGAAGCACAGCGACTTACTGCCCGCAAAGCGGGTGTATTGTTCTGGGACACCCGCGAGGCTATGGGTGGCGAGGATGCCATTGTGCGCTGGCGCGAGGAGGGCCGCGTGAACGCCGACTATATCCACATGAACTTCAAGGGGGGCGCCCGCATGGCATCGTTGCTTATGCAGGCCATAGAGGACGCCGTAAAAAACAATCGAACCGATGAAAACTAAATATATATCCTCTAAATATATATCTCTGTGTGTGACCCTTGTGGCAGTCCTGATAGGGTCGTTCATCTTAGCGTCTGAACCACAAGCGCCGATGACCGACCGCATCGCCGTATGTCCCGATGACGCACAGGAGGAACTGCGCGTCAGTCCGGCTATCCACGGCGACACCCTCCCACCCCCCTACATCCACCGCAGCTATGAGGCATATCCCTGGTTGGATATCGAGGCCAACCATATAACCATGAACGGCGCCGACTGGGGGCCGCTGTCGCGGCGCGTGGCCGATACGGGCTCCACGCCGTTCCGTATAGTACTCATCGGGGATTCCCACATCCAAGCTGACGGAGCCACGGGAGTTACACGCCGCATACTCCAGAACCGCTACGGAAGTGCCGGCAGGGGTATGATTACCCCTCTTAAACTCGCCGGGACGAACCAACCCGCCGACTACCGCATAACATCGTCCACTCCCGGATGGCGCACGGCACGGCTGATGAAGCGACCATGGGCCTCCCCAATGCTGTTTACAGGCGTCTCGGCTACCCCTCCGGCAGACGATTTCGACCTCACGGTGAAATTTATGGCACAGAGCGGTCAGACGGAGTTCCACAAATTAAAGCTCTATTACGGTGGAATCACTCCTCAGGTTCTCAGAATCACCAACGCGGACGGGCGCGAGATAGGTTATTCCACAAAGATTTCAGGTAGCGGCTGCATGGAGATTGACCTGCGCCGTTCCCTGCCGGAGTGCACACTGGATATGCGCTCCGCCGGAGAGACATCCATCGGCGGAATCGAACTCCTTGCCGGTTACGGAGGGGTGGAATTCAGCGCTATAGGAAACAACGGGGCTGCATATTCCTCTTATCTCGGTCTTGATACGGGACGTGGCATATCGCTCATGAATCCCGACCTGATAATAATATCGCTGGGTACAAACGATGCGTGGGGCAATCTTTCAGAGGAAGCCTTCGTTGAATCGGTTGACGCGCTTGTGGCGGAACTGCACAACGAGAATCCCGACAGCCGTATATTGCTAACAACTCCCGCCGAGACACAGAAAAATACCCATGGGCGATACGCTCCCCATGAGAAAGTAGCCCGTTTCCGCGACCTTATAAAAGATTACGGCGCAACACACCGCATAGCCGTCTATGACTTCTACGAAGTAGCCGGAGGTACAGGCTCCTCGCATGAATGGATTCGGACCGGGCTTTTCAGCCGTGACCGCATACATCTCTCATGGAACGGATATTCCCTTATGGGACAACTGCTTGCCGATGCTCTCATAGAAACCTTGGAAAACAGACCTCACGTCGAGTGAACGCATACGACCCCGAAACCGACACGTGCGAACAGCGTCCGGCCCGTAGTTACGGGCGCCATCTATGGACCATGTTCGCAGCCCTGACATTCTTCATGTTAGGGTGGTGCATCACGGCCATGCCCGAGGTTTTCACCCTCCCTGAGAAATTCAGGGAACTTGACAGCGCGTTGCTCCGCGATGTAATGGGATTCGATGCCGCCAACCCGCTGCTTTTCAACACCGGCTTGTTCCTGATACTTTTCACCCTGTTTATCGGCATATACCAGGCAGCAAGCCGGAGGCGCATGCTGAAATCGTTGGTGGTAATCTCATTCTCGCTCTATTTCTATTGGAAATCAAGCGCCTCCTACTGCTTCATACTCTTAGGGGTATGCCTCGCCGACTTCGTGATAGGGGGAGTAATGGAGGTCACTACCTCACGGCTAAGACGCAGGCTGTTGGTGGCGTTGAATGTAGCGTTGAACGTGGGTATGCTGGTCTATTTCAAGTACTTCAACCTACTGTTTGACACCTTTGCGTCCATAACAGGCACACATTTCGACCCGCTTGACATAATACTCCCAGCCGGAATATCGTTCTTCTCGTTCCGCTCGATAAGCTACGTGGTCGATGTCTACCGTGGCACTATAAAAGCCTGCGACAACCTGCTCGATTACATCTTCTTCCTCACATTCTTCCCTCCGCTGCTGGCCGGCCCGGTGGTCCGCGCAGCCGATATGCTACCGCAGATAAAGAGCAACCCCACGGCCACAAGGGGAATGGTGTCGGAGGGGATATTCCTCATAATCTGCGGATTGGTAAAGAAAGTAATCGTGGCCGATTACCTTTCGGGCAATTTCGTAGACAGGATATTCGACAATCCGGCGCTATATTCAGGTTTCGAGAACCTTATGGGGGTCGCGGGGTTCACCCTACAGATCTATTGCGACTTCTCGGGATATTCCGATATGGCAATAGGTTTGGCGCTGCTGATGGGATTCCGCTTCAAGGCCAACTTCGATGCTCCGTTCAAGTCGCAGAACCCTACTGAGTTCTGGCGCCGCTGGCACATATCGCTCTCCTCGTGGCTCAAAGATTACATCTATATCCCCCTGGGGGGCAGCCGCAAGGGTAGGGGACGCCGATACGGGAACCTGACGATAACGATGCTCGTGGGTGGGCTGTGGCACGGTGCCTCGTGGATGTATCTACTTTGGGGAGGCTACAACGCCCTCCTCCTGGCCGGGCATAAAGCATTGAATGGAACCAGGCATCCACTCGTAGCGGGCATGCCGCCGCGTCGCCGTGCCGCTCTCAACATTCTGCTCACTATGATATTGGTCGCTGTCGGCATGATGATATTCCGCGCCCCGTCTCTTACGCATCTCGGCACGATGTGTTCGCAGATATTCACCGACTTCCGTCCGGGAGTAATACCGTCATTCATAGCAAGCTACATCACCATCACGGTCCTGATTGTCGGTGGGTTCATAATGCACTATCTTCCACGAAGGCTCACCGACCGTCTGCTCGGGCGTTTCTCCGCCATGCCCCTGCTTGCGCAGGCCGTAATCCTTGCCATAGCCATATTCATAATCATACAGACACGGCAGGCCGACATTGTGCCATTCGTATATCTGCAATACTGAAAATTAGGTAGGCCGACTCCGCAATAATAGGTATACCACCGCCTTCCACTACCCAATATTAGGTAATTTCACCTGTAAATTAGCAAGTTACAAAACCAACTCCTATCTTTGCATTGTGAAATTATGTAGAACATAACGTTAACCACAAAACGTAAGCCAATTTACCGAATACGCCCCTGCGAGAGCCGGGGCTTTTCTATTGACAACGTCCACACCTTTCGAGAAGCCGGATGGTAGTGGCGCCGGACCTCCGGGACGGCC
>CAJUBM010000036.1 GCA_910584735.1 uncultured Muribaculaceae bacterium | reverse complement strand
TCCCGGAGGTCCGGCGCCACTATAAAGTTACCATTGCCAAAAATGTTATATAACAGAAGCGGTGTGTCAAAATTCATTTTTTGACACACCGCCGAGTTATGCTTGGTTGTTATGACTAAGCTTGAAGATTAGTCCTCGTTGAGATTCACGCGCTTGAAAGCAACGGCAACGAGACCCTTCTGTGTATTCTCAAGGAACTGCCCTACGGTGAGCTTGCTGTCCTGCACGTATTCCTGTTCCATGAGGCAGCTTTCCTTGAAGAATTTGTTGAGACGACCGTTGGCGATGTTCTGGATCATCTGCTCGGGGAGGTTGGCGGCCTTAGCTTCGGCAGCCTCCTTCATGATGGCGCGGCCCTTCTCAACATCTTCGGGGGTAATCCATCCCTTGGCCATATTTGATTCTATATGGTCCTCGGTGTCGAAGTGGTTGGGGTTGAGACCGGCCTTGCGGAGAGCGGCCTCCACGGCTTTCTGCACCTGCTCGGCCTTGGTCTTCTCAACGGCCACGGCGATTTCCTGGTCGATTGTAGCCTGGGGTACGTCCTGACGGCTTACGGCAACGGGGTTCATGGATGCAATCTGCATACACACCTCGCGGCCTACCTGCGGGTCAACATCGGGAAGGTTAAAACCAACGATGGCGGCCAGCTTGTTGTTGAAGTGGTTGTAGGCGGCGGTTGTAGGAGCCTCAACTACTTCGTAGGCACCGATTTCGGTTTTTTCGCCTGTCTTGCCCGATTCCTCGGTAACGAGGTCGGCAACAGTGCGTCCGTCAACAACGACAGCCTTAAGCTCATCGACATTCTTGCAGCGGTTGGCCACGGCAAGGTCAAGGAGTTCCTTGGTGAGGTTAACGAAGCCTTCGTTCTTTGCAACGAAGTCAGTCTCGCACTGGAGAGCAATCACGGCGGCGAAATTGCCATCATTCTTTGCCAGAACGCAGCCTTCGGAAGCCACACGGTCTTCGCGTTTGGCGGCTACGGCCTGACCTTTCTTGCGAAGAATCTCAACAGCGGCCTCGATGTCGCCGTTGGTCTCGGCAAGAGCTTTCTTGCAGTCCATCAAACCGGCCTGTGTGAGGTGGCGCAGTTTGGTGATTTCTGCCATTGTTACTGCCATAACTATATATGAGTTAGATTGGTAGTTAAAATTAGGTAAAAAGATTACTCGGCAGCGGGAGCTTCGGTCTCGGCTTCAGCTTCAGCTACGGGAGCCTCAACTTCGCCTTCGGCATCGTTACGGCGCACGGCGCGGCGACGTTCGCGGCGGGGAGCGCCCTCTTCGCCGGCAGCCTGGGTGTCGACCTTCTCTGCCTTACGCTCTTCCAGACCTTCGGCCATAGCGGCGCATACGGTGTCAAGGATGAGTCCGATTGACTTCGAAGCATCATCGTTGCAAGGAATCACGTAGTCGATGTTGGTAGGATCGGAATTGGTATCTACCATGGCGAATACGGGGATACCCAGACGGTTAGCCTCGGCGACAGCGATGCGCTCCTTAAGCACGTCTACTACGAACAGGGCTGAGGGAAGACGGTTAAGGTCGGCGATAGAGCCGAGTGTCTTCTCCAGCTTGGCGCGCTGACGTGAGATTTGGAGTTTCTCGCGCTTCGAGAGGTTGTCGAAAGTGCCATCCTTGGTCATCTTGTCGATGGAAGCCATCTTCTTGACAGCCTTGCGGATGGTGGGGAAGTTGGTGAGCATACCGCCGGGCCAGCGCTCGATAACGTAGGGCATGCCTACGGCCTGGGCCTTGTCGGCAGTAACTTGTTTGGCCTGTTTTTTGGTGGCAACGAAGAGGACCTTCTTGCCTGATTTTGCTATCCCTTTTAAAGCAGCCGCAGCTTCTTCTACCTTAGCGGCGGTCTTATAGAGGTCGAGGATGTGGATACCGTTGCGCTCCATAAAGATATACGGAGCCATTGCAGGATTCCATTTGCGTTTGAGGTGACCGAAATGGCAGCCTGCCTCGAGAAGTTGGTCAAAAGTGGGAGTTGACATTTGTAAAAAGATGTGTTTACGTTCTTTTCTGTTACAACCCCGGGGTAGGGAACGTAGAGGGTCCATCCGCGGGATTTAGATACTAAACTCGATGGAGAGGAGTGGGTGGTATTCCAAGCAAAAGGATTAACGCTTGGAGAACTGGAAGCGCTTACGTGCTTTGGGACGACCGGGCTTCTTACGTTCAACGACACGCGGGTCGCGGGTCATGAAGCCTTCGGCACGAAGGGCCTTCTTGTCATCGGGATTGATTTTCACGAGGGCGCGGGCGATAGCCAGACGGAGGGCCTCGGCCTGTCCCTTGTAGCCGCCGCCGTCGATATTTACGGCGATGTCATATTTCTCTGCACAGTCGAGGGTCTTCAGAGGCTGAAGCACGATGTACTGGAGAATCGACGAGGGGAAGTACTTGTCGAGAGTACGGCGGTTGTGGTGGCAGGTGATTGTAATCACGCCGTTACCTTCCTTCATGATAACGCGTGCCACGGCGGCCTTACGGCGGCCAACTGCATTTACATTTTCCATAATAGCTGTGGAGTTGGGTTGGTTTGGCGTTATTACTTAATAGTGTTTATATCAAGCACCTTCACATCCTGTCCCTGGTGGGGATGGTTCGGTCCGTTGTAGACGTGGAGGTTTTTGATGAGTTTGCGTCCCAGACGGTTTTTGGGGAGCATGCCCTTAACTACATGGATGTAGAGGGGGTGCATACCGGGTTTGAGGTGCTTGTTGAAAGATTTCTTCATCAGAACCTCGGGGGTGGTCTCGCGCTGTCCGCCGGGGTAGCCGGTGTAGGAGTAGTAGATGCGGTCGGTCATCTTCTTGCCGGTGAGTACGCACTTGTCGGCATTGATGATGATAACATTGTCGCCGCACTCCACGAAGGGAGAGTACGCGGGCTTGTTCTTGCCGCGCAGGATTTTGGCAACTTTCGAGCAGAGGCGGCCCAGAACCTGGTCGGTGGCGTCAATCACCACCCATTCGCGCTTCACGCTCTGAGCGTTGGGTGAAAGGGTTTTGTAGCTTAAAGTATCCACTTTTAAAACTTTGATAAATAATAAATTACTGTGGCCGCAAACCACACACAGCCCGGCCAAAGGCTGCGATGCGTCCGGCCGAAGTGATTATCTGGATAGTAATCGGACTGCAAAGGTACGAACTTTCAACGAATTATCCAATAGTCGGCTTTCGATTGAGCGCAAATAAAACTTATACGCGCTTATATTGGCGCCGGAGAAAAGTTACATTTTCTATGGCGTTCCACTGTTTTATAACTATACGATTCTAAAATTCCTACAGTCTTCCGGCTCCGGCTCTTCGGGTGGCATGCCGTCCCGGAGAGCCGGAGCCACTACCATCCGGCGTCACTATGAGTTACCGGTACCACGAGCGTTAATATAAAGCATATGGCGTTGTGTCAGAAAAACTGACACAACGCCATTGTATTATAAGAATGTCAGGTATCCTATCAGAGCACTACCTTGGCAGAGGTGTTGCCGGCTTTCACGATGAAGATTCCGTTGCCGGGGTTGAGAGCCTGCCCGGCAACGCCGTCCATAACCTTCTGTCCGGCGGGAGTGAATACTTCGACGGGAGTACCTTCTTCTGCCTCTACGAAGATGCTTCCTTCACGAACAGCGATTTCAACAGCTTCGGCTGCATCGGCTGCGACATCCTCGATAGCCACGAATTCATCACCGAGCTTGTGCATGGCGGTGAAAGGGCTAAGGAAACGCACTGTTGTCACCTTGCGGTAGTCATCGACATCCATGCGGACAGTGCGAAGCTGGTATCCGTAAACGTAGTCGTTCTCATCATCGCCCGACAGGTCGATTGAGAAAGAGTTTTCACCGGGCTTGGCCTCAAGCACATGCAGGTCGGCGGCATAACGGACCTTGTCACCGGGTGCCATCTTAACGTCAACCTTGAATTTGTCTATCCATAATGCCGAATATCCGCTGCCATAAAAGCTTATACGTGTACGGTCAAGGAAAATCTGCGGTTCGCAAGCCTCTTCGAAATCCTGGAAGGAATCGCTGCTCAGGGTTGTATAATGGTGGTCGTGCCCTTCCACCGGCTTGTAATCGTAGTTAGCTTCATTCCACCAGTCATCGCTCCACGTATAGAGGGCGAAACCGCCGGTAACCGAAGTTGCCTCGTTGCCCAAAGAACAGGACACATACAATTTACGGTCGGTAAGATCTGTGACATCATAATCGGGCGACAAAAGGTATACACCTCCGAAAATATCAGAATTGTCCGAGCCGGGGAACTGGTTGAACGTATCCAAACCAAGGGCACCGTTCATATACAGAGGGGTCTTGGCATACCATCCGGGACAATCGGGAAGATAATCCCAGATAGCTCCACGATCCTCATGCTTCTTCATCGTACCCGTTGACTCGATATAATCGAAATCCGACTGAGCCAGGGTAAACGTCTCTTCAGCGGTAGCCGTATGGATCTTATATACGATTACGTGATAGTTCGTAATTTTCTCGTCTGTGTTGCACTCCCATGTAAACTCCACCTTGCCGTCTGACATGGTCTCCGATTTCATTTCCGGAGCAGGCAGCATAAACACTGCTTTGGCAGGAAGAAGGGCACACCCAAACATTGCGGCGAGTAAAAATTGTTTCATTCTCTATGGTTTGTAAAGTTAAAGATTTTGATTGTCAATCTGCTCAGAGACATCTGTCCCTTTTGCCAATTGCTTATTACGGCAGCAAAGATATGCAAATATTTTGAATATTTTACACGGTTTTATGCATTATGTATGTTAAAACGCGTGTTAAAAAAGGAGGCATTGGCACCAATTATATAAAACGGCACCAACGCCTCCTCTACTCAATAAATCAGTCTATCCGCACCTTTGCGATAACAGAATCAACATATACGACATACACACCCGGTTCGAGCGTGATACGCTCGGCATCGGAAATCCCGACACGGTTGGCAACCATGCGCCCGTCAGGAGCATATATGCGGGCTGCGGCACCGGCCATACCTGTGATTACCACGCACCGGCCATCTACGGTTATAGCGGCAGACGAACCAACGGCTTCCAGGCCAGAGAAAGCAACCGTGAAAGTATTGGATTCAGGATGGCGTACTTTCTCACCGTTGGCCTTTGCCACGAGTTGTACACGGAATTTGTCTCCGGCTTTCCAGCTATCCACATTGAACCCATTCTCAGGATGCTCTGTAGCGATAACATCAGCATTATGGAATATGTCGAAGCCTACGAATTCAGGATCATTGGCCGGAGAGTAGAATATATCATCAAGAGCGATACCGAATATATCGCGGCTACGATAATGGAACGCGAAATATTTCGCATCTTCCGGCAAGGTTACTTCCAACGGATTCCATCCACGGCGGTTCTGCGAGAAGGTCTGCAACAGTGTGAAGTCAGCCACATCGCGCCCGGTGGTAGAATAAAGCACATCAACTTGCTCGGTGCCATACAGTTCACCTACGATATTGAAGCGGAAGCTGACCTTGCTGCCGGGAACAACTTCCGGGGAAATCAGCCAGTCATCGGCAGCTTTGGTCTCGTCAGACGGACAAATTGCCATAAGGTACTGGTCGCCGCTGTATGCCTTGAGGTCAAGGTCGACATCAATTGACGGGAAGTTGACAACCTGGAAGCCACGAGGCATCTCCGAACCCGGGAATTCTGTCCCGATTCCGCAGAGAATCTCGCCGTCACCATCTATGTTCAGCCAGTTCCCTATGTTTTCAGCATAAGTAAACGGCTCATACTTCTCGAAATCGTCATTGCCAGTTTCAGGCATCTCAGGCATAGTCCACGAAAGATGCAGAGAACCGTCATCGGACAGGCTACCGGTAAGATCGGTAACAATGATATTGTCGCCGGCAGAGACGGCCAGGTTACGCGAGGCTGAATTGTCCTCGTTATATTCGTCTGTATAGTCTACAAGTTCGAACACCAGTTCCCATTCGCCCAACATATCGGCATCAGGGCGTAATTCATAACGGTATTCCGCCTTAGCGTTCGGTTCCACAGAGGCACCATCAGGCACAGACACAGGTTCAAGTGCGATTTCCGAGCCGGCCCCGGCAAGATAACAGCGCACTGACGGGAGGGACTGGGCAGTCTCACTACCGTTGGTCACAGTAGCCTTCACATCGCCGGTCTCACCCACTTTGACTTCCGTCGGTGCTGACAATGCTACAGAAAGCTGTTTGGCATAGACATTACGCACATTATATTTCTCCAGCACGAACGCTTGCGGATAAGACGTGAACTCCACCTCTATATAGAAGTTAACCCATCGGCGTCCTACCAACGAAGCAGGCAGGTCGAAGGAATAATCGTTCCAGCCTTCGGCTGACGCGCTGCCCGGAATCTCTCCGACCTTTACATCCTCGGCACCGAAAGTCTGGGCATAGACAGCAGCCTTAGCCGACTTCGACGAGTTGTAGACACGGAATGTGGCACGTGGGGCGTGGGCGTCTACAGTTGAGAACTTCGGCAGCATAATACGTCCGTATTTTGCCGCCCCCTCGGCAGTAGCCTCGATGCAGAGCATAGCGTTATCCTCGCTCTCGGCAAGTTCCGGGAAAATCAGCCCGGGTCTGTCAAGGAACCAGTTGGTGGAATATTCCTCGGTCGGCGTATCAAGCATAACCGGGGTATAATGATACGCACCCTGGCGGAGATCCTCTGTAATAGGGAGGGTATAAGGAGCGCCGGTTACGGCATACCCCACGCCTGTCTGCGACTCTCCCTTGCTGTTCTTGGCAGTAACGCCTACGAATGTAATATCCTGCAACTGGCTACCCTCCATGGTATATGAGGAGGTTTCGGCCGGAAGCTCTACGACTTTATTCCAATAGAAACCCGAAGGGTCAACCGGGGTATAGATTACGTGTGCAAGCTCAGGCACATTCACGGCGCCGCCGTTTTCGCCCGACTGCGAATCGGTCCATGTCACAGTTATAGACATATTGTCTTCCGATACGGTGGCTTTGACCACCGGGATAGACGGCAGGTCAAGACCGCAGTACACCGGGAATTCCACCGGCTCCCCTGCCCCGTTGGCGGAAGATGCCACGGAGAGAGCCAGCGTGCTATGTCCCTCGGGAGCGGCCACCGTAAGCGTATGCTGCGAGCCTGGGGCTCCCGTAGTCGTAGCCGACTGACCGTTGGAGGCCGTTAGAGTGGCAGTAAGCACATCTGAAGACACCAAGTCACTTCCATTTATAGCCTTCACCGGCATGGTGAAGGTAACGGCGGCCTGAAGGGCGCCGTTGATGTCGGGATTCACCGACACCACTTCGCATGCACCAGGTGCGAGAACCGACTTACCCGAGTCTTCAACCTTTATATTCCTTATTGACAATGTATGCGATGTACCCGGGGTCTTGCGGTGTATCCCGATGAGATATTTGCCTGCCTCCGGGGCCGTCCAAGGCACTGACACCGTGCCATAGAGATAATTCGTGAAGTCCACCTGCGATGATATTACCGTCATCTTCGAAGGATCTGCCTCACGTCCTATGCATACATCGAAAGTCTCGGGGTAACGCTCCAGATAGGAACGTGCCTCCAGGCTCACGTTATAGATCCGCGTCACATCCTCCACCATGAAGAACGGCAGGAAGACCCAGTCGTTGGCATCTTCTTCAGCAGCAGTGCGGTGCATCATCACACCGGCACCATCGTTATACTGCCACACCACGCCGTCATTATTGGCATCTACTACCGTAAACGTCTCGAATTCACCCTTGGTAGGCTGCATCGAGAACGGCAGCGGATATGCATACCCCTCAGGATTACGCGCCACCATCTCATGTAGGACGGCGGGGCCTACCAAGACCTTATCACCGCTACCTGAATAAGCGGCAACACTGATTACATGGCGACCGAGAGTAAGGTTAACAGGCACATTCACATCGCTTCCGGCATCGGCAGCCTCAGTACGTGTATATTCCACGCCGTCAACATTTACAACCAGCCCTACCTGTGAGGTTATGGCATTGCCATCGACTGTCTCGGTTGGGAGAGTAACGGTCAGCGAACCTGAAAGGCCGTTGAAATCCGCACTCTTTATAACCGGCTCCTTGGGAGTCATATCCAAGGAACGTGTTATCGAAATATTCTTCAGATGAAGCTCATAGAGGTCTTTCGGGCTGGTGCAGTGTATGCCGACATACCACTTTCCACCCTCGGAAAGCACAAATGTGCCCGTAAGCGTACGCCAGGACTGGAAATTCACAGGTTCCGGCGACATCTTAGGCGTCATAGCGGCAGGAGTTGCCTGACGTCCGACACAAATCTCAAATGTCTCGTCATAATTCCCCTTGGCCTTGGCTTCTACAGAGATTTCAAACGAGCCGGCTTCGCCAAAATCGATTATGGGAAGGAACAGCCAGTCATCAGCAGCATTGTCGGAGCTATAGCAGTAGCGGATAAAATTCTCACTGCTAAAGTACTCCCACGTCTTGCCATCGCCATTTGCATCCAACACCACGCACTCATTCTCAAACTCCTCCTGCGTAGGCTCCATAAAGAACGGCACCGCCGCCGGGGCTGTACTCGTGGCCCTTACCTGGTGTGACACGGGGTCGCTTGACATGGTTGTTCCGTCGGTGGTAAGATAGGCGGTGTAGGTGATGGTGTGGGGCCCTTTGGTAAGGGTAAGCTCCACATCTACAGGTGCACCCGGAGTACAGGACGGAATATTCTTAACCTCGTTGTCATCAACATCAACTTTCAACCCTAACGCACCGGAGATAGCATTGCCCTGAAGAGTTGAGGAAGGCATCGTTATGGTTGCTGTGTAATTCAGTTCGTCAAGTGTGCTGGAAGAAATTACCGGGGCTAAAGGCACCGGGGTCGACAGACTCTCGAGCTTTATCCTACGTACACGCATACCGTACTGATCTGCCAACGAACTTGCATGGAATCCGAGATAATACGTACCCTCTCCGCCGGATGTGCTTATAAGCGCCGTATGTGTCTCCCAACTGGTATTCCTCTTATTATCCAGGTCTACCACGATGTCCATGGAAGCGCCATTGGCAGCAGCGCCAAAACCGGCTTCCAGACATTCATCATAAGCCCCTTCGGCCTTCATTTCGAACGTCAGTTTCAAAAGATTGTCGTTCGCCCCCAGACGCACAGGCACAAAGAACCAGTCGTCTGCCTGGTTGCGGGAATGGTAGCCATATTTCATAAAGCCCGAATCGAACGTCCACGTCTTCTCATCGCCGTTGTCATCCTTTATAATGAAACTCGCGGCCTCAGTCTGGGTCGGGGTAAGTTCAAACGGCAGGTTGAAAGCGCCGTCAACAGCCACGGCACGAGCCTGCATACTGCGGGGATTGGCCACCTCGGAAGGAGCGGCTCCCCTGGTCTTTACAGGTGTCACCGGGGAAGAGGACAACGCACCCCATGCCGCCACCCCCAAAAGGGAGACAGCCATAGCGGGTAAAATCCATTTCTTCATAAGCATGTGATATATTGATTAGTAATTTTTTCGACGAAAATAACAACCGCCGTAGCCGGCATCGGTCAATGTCAGGCTCGTATTGGAGGCAAAGATATGCCATAATCCACAATTATGCAAACGTATGCAACATAATTATGCAGCCACATGCAACTTTTTATGCACAATCCGCCAACTTTACGACATAAAGTCACATTCAAAGAGCGGCCATACGCACCTGCATGGTTCTTTCAAAAACCGCGGTATCGGAAAAATCAGAACGAAGGTTATCTATTTGTCAGGATTTTTGCCTACATTTGTGCAAACATTATCCAAACATTCTCAAAGTTAACACTCCATGAAAAGACTCGCCTTAATCCTCGCTACAGCGGCGGCAGTATCAGGCGCCTCGGCGGCTGACGGGCTCATGTTCCGCACAATGCAGGGATTTGACAACGATGCAAAAGAGGAAAAGAACGACACCACGGGATTTGTTTTCACCGATGTGAAGGTGATTCCCCACACCTCTGTGAAGGACCAGAACAAGAGCGGCACATGCTGGTGCTTCTCAACGACGTCATTCCTTGAGGACGAAATCCTGCGCCAAGGCGGCGACTCGCTCGACATCAGCGAGATGTTCACCGTGCGCCAGTGCTATCTTGAAAAAGCCGAACGATATATACGCATGTACGGACAGGCCAACTTCGCCGCCGGAGGCGCCACACTCGATGTGCTACACGTGTGGGGCAACCAGGGATGTGTGCCTGAGGAGGTGTACACCGGCCTCAACTACGGCGAGGACAAGCACGTACATGGCGAACTCGATGCCGCGCTCAAGGCTTATCTCGATGCGATAAAGGCCAATCCCAACAAGAAACTCTCACCGGCATGGCGCAAGGGCGTGGAGGGGATTCTTGACGCATACTTAGGAGAAGTCCCCGAGACATTCACCTACAACGGCAAGACATATACCCCCAAGAGTTACGCCGCATCGCTTCCTATAAAGGTTGAGGATTATGTGCCGTTCACATCGTTCACTCACCATCCGTTCTACGAGTCGTTCGCCATAGAGGTGCCCGACAACTGGCTGTGGGAGAAATCGATGAACGTTCCTATGGGCGAACTCAAAGCAATAATCGACAACGCAATCGACAACGGTTATCCTATAGCCTGGGCGGCCGATGTCAGCGAGGACGGCTTCAAATGGAAAGAAGGCTTCGCCATTATGCCGAAAGAACGTTCCGCCGCCGACATGGACGGCACCGAACTCTCACGCTGGGTACATCTCACCGACAAGGAACGTCAGGAACTCCAGAACGACATCAAAGGCCCGGTTGACGAGATTGAGGTCACACAGGAGATGCGCCAGGAGATGTTCGACAACCAGCAGACAACCGATGACCACGGCATGGAAATCGTGGGAACCGCTACCGACCAGAACGGCAAGCGCTACTACAAGGTACGCAATTCGTGGGACACCAACCAAATATACGATGGCTACTTCTACGTATCCGAGCCTTATCTGTTAGCCAAGACCCTCCAGATTCTGGTGCATAAAGACGCCGTCCCCAAAGAAATAGCTAAGAAACTCAAGTAATTGCCTGATGCTCCGAACGGAAAGAAACGCACTCTGCGCGGGTGCCACGGCCATATGGCTCGCGGCTTCCGTAGCCGGGTGTGTTTCTTCCGTAATACCCGACACGGAGCCCGGACAGATTGCGGCATACGACCGATACGACATATCCGCCGACTCCGCCGACCTGCGTGGCGGGGTAACGCTGCGGGTGCTGAACGACTCCATATTACAGGTGGCCACGCCGACACACACACTGGATATATCACCGGGTGAGCCTTTGGAAGGGAGGTTCGGTTATACAAGCGACCAACCGCTGATAGACCTCCTTTATCGGCTGGAGAGCGCCACTCCTCTACCCTATACCTACACACCCGCCACACCCTACGAGGCATACCTCCTACCCTTCCCCACCGACTCTCTCTCCGACCTGTTGATGATGCATGAAAGCGGAGGAGTGCTCCTCCCGACCGAGACACGCCGCTATTCATGGCCCATAATCAACGATAATGCCCCGTGGCTCATGGCCGCAGCCGAAGTGTGCACGGCCTCGGGAGAAAACGGCCCCTACCGACGTCTGAGATCCATGGCACGGAATCTCGCCTCCATAGACTACGACATATCGTGGAATCCCGCCATAGGTCTTTTCCAAGGTGTGCCACGCTACATGGCCACCTCACAGTCGGGGCTTCCACCGTGGATGGAATCAGCCGACCTGCTACAATGCATCACGCTCTGCGGCAATACTGCCCGATATGCCACAGCCAGAACCATGGCGGAACTTGACCATTTTCACGGATATTCTGCCACAGAATATCTTCCGGTCTCCGCCGATTCGCTGAGACGGAATATAAACACCCTGATGTGGCTCCCCAATATGGGTTATTACTCAGCGATGTTATACGGCTCGGCAGTATATCCCATACAATTAATATCAGCCGACAATCTTGCACAATCGGTTGCCATACTCTCAGGTACTGCATCGGAGGCTATGGCGGCAACAGCAGTACGCCGTATCCCCGTGCCACCGACAGGCATAGAGCCATTCACCCCCCTATGGGCCTCTGACGCCCCTTATAGCGGGCCTTCCGCAACCTTGCTGCAAGCCCTTTGGACTGCGGCCTGCGCACGCTCAGGCAATGAGACGGCCTATAGCGCAGCCGTCGGAGCCCTCCTATACCGCCGTTGCTCCGAACTTGCCGCCGCAGAAAATCCGCGAATCCCACAGGGGCGCCCGATAACCGCCCTCATAGTCCGTGGGTTGTTAGGCATGAAATTTGAATGTGGCGGAGCATCATTCTCCCCCTTTGTGCCGGAGTCGCTTCCCGGCGAAAAACAGATTACCGGCCTGCGATACCGCGATGCGGTGCTGGATATCAAAATATCGGGAACAGGCAGAGCCGTATCGACATTCACCATCGACAGTATTCCATCGCAGCCCCACATCCCTGCCGACCTTAAGGGTAGGCATGATATAACCATAACGTTAGGGGGGGCATCCGCCAACCGCGGGATAGCAAATATCTCCGACAGCGCACCCATAATGCCCCCGGCGCCCGACATCGTATGGAAAACAGACCGCGAGGCTACCCTTTCAGCCTATCCGCCGACAAACTCCCATAGCGGGACAGACTATGGAGAAAAAGAGGATGCAGGCACTTTTTTAATATACATCAACGGAACCCTCGTGGAGGAGATATACCGCCATGAATATACCCTCTACAATGCCCCGGCACTGACAATGGTGCAGCTATGCCCGGTAAATGCCGACCACATAACAGGCTTTTCCGCACGACCCTACCGATATGTCCCGCCGCGACAACAAATCATAATCCCAGCCTCGTCGGTTGCCAAAGGGGGGACGCGTCTTATCAAAGACAAGGCATCGTCAAAGAAATTCGTAGAACTCAACAAATTTCACAACCGCATATTCTCATTCGATGCCGATGTTCCCTCCGACGGCCTGTATCTGGTAGATGTGCGTTACGTAAACGGCCTCGGCATCGTGAATCCCCAGCGCCGCGCCACTCTGCGCGAACTCTATGCCGGCAACCAACGCATAGGCACGTTTGTATTCCCACAACTCTCCTCCGCAGCATGGAACAAGGATTTAGGTGAGGGATGGCAGCAGACCACTACCTACACCAATCCTGTGACAGCAAGGCTGAGGAAAGGGAGGAACCAACTGTCAATACGTTTCACACAGCCCTCGCCGGTGTACATCGACCCGGCACACAACACCGTGCTTATCGATGCCATACGCATAATCCCCCTGAAAGCGACATAAACAAGACATACAACGGTTCAAAAACGACAAAACGATTTCAAAACTTACATTCTACCTGAAATGATACTAAAAAAACTTTCACTAATCTCACTGGGTCTCGCCACAGGTGCCGCCTCTCTGATGGCAGCCAAGAAAGCCCCTCTCGTGAACTCAATAGAGCCGCCATACTGGTGGACAGGCATGGCCTGCGACACCTTGCAGCTTATGGTGAACGGTCCGGGCATAGCGGATGCCGAGGTGTCCGTATCTTATCCCGGCGTCACCATCGCCGACGAGGTGAACCCCGGCTCCCCCAACTACAAGATACTCTACCTTACCATGTCGCCCGAAACGCAGCCCGGAAAGGTAGGACTGGAATTCACCCTCGGAAAACGCCACGAAAAGGTTGACTACGAACTGCGTCAACGCGACCGCAAACCCGAGGAATACACAGGCTTCGATGCTTCCGATGTGCTGTACCTCATAATGCCCGACCGTTTCGCCCGCACAGAGACTGCCGACTCCAAAAAGCAATATGAGGGACTGGAATATGCCGTGGCTCCCGACCGTACCGACCACAACGGACGCCACGGAGGCAATATACGGGGGATAACCGACCACCTTGACTACCTTGACTCTCTCGGAGTGACGGCCATATGGGTATGTCCAGTGCTTGAGAACGATATGCCCGGAGGCTCGTACCACGGATATGCCACCACCGACTACTACCGCATCGACCCGCGTTTCGGTTCAAACGAGGAGTGGCAGGAACTCATCCGACAGGCCCAGGAACGAGGTATGAAGGTGGTTATGGATATGATTTTCAACCATTCCGGCTCCAACCACCCATGGATGAAGGATATGCCCTCGCATGACTGGTACAACCACCCCGAGGGGGATGAGATGACCAACTTCCGCCTCACCACCGTACACGACCCATATGTGTCTGACTATGACCTCGACCACACGGTAAACGCCTGGTTCGTACCATCCATGCCCGACCTGAACCAACGCAATCCCCACCTGATGAAATATCTGATACAGAACTCCATATGGTGGGTCGAATCCTCGAAAATCAACGGCATACGAATGGATACCTACCCCTATGCCGACATGGCAGGAATGGCCCGCTGGGCGCAGGAGGTGAAACGCGAATACCCGGACTTCAATATCGTAGGCGAATGTTGGTATGCCAACGAGGCCGGCTCGGCTTTCTGGCAGTCAGGAAGCAAGACAAACCCTGTAGACACACATCTCCCAACCGTGATGGATTTCTTCCTCACTATAAACGGAAGAAAGGCTTTCACAGACCAGACCGATCCATGGAGCGGTCTGAACGCCGTCTATGACCACTTGGCACAGGACTTCCTCTTCCCCGACCCGCAGAAAATCCTTACATTCCTCGACAACCACGACACCGACCGATTCCTCCCGGAGATGCCTGCAGACAGCGCGGCGCTGGGACCCTGGAAACAGGCCGTCACATTCCTCCTCACATCACGAGGAATACCGCAGATATATTACGGCACCGAACTGCTGATGAACGGCTCTAAGGAGGGTTCAGACGGATATGTGCGCCGTGACTTCCCCGGCGGATTCCCCGGCGATGCCACCGATGCTTTCACTCCCGAAGGACGCACACCGCTACAAAACGAGGCCTGGAACTACCTCAGCCGTCTGCTTAACTGGCGCCGGGGCGCGGCCAACGAGGTTATAGCCAAAGGATCGCTGAAGCATTTCATGCCACAGAACGGCATATACGCCTACCAGCGGCGCCTTGGCGACAAGACCGTTACCGTGCTGCTTAACGGCAACGACACCCCGCAGAAGGTGACCATGGAACGCACCCTCGAGGTTCTCCCCTACGGCACCCGCCAACACGACATCATAAGCGGACGAGAGATAGAGATAACGCCTGAAATGGAATTCTCACCGCGCCAGGTAATGATTCTACAGAACTTCTAACCCAACACCTACCTCAAACAGCGTCTAATGAAAAGAATCGGCATATTATCCGACACCCATTCATGCTGGGACGACCGCTTCGCCACCCATTTCGCCGGATGCAACGAAATATGGCATGCAGGCGACATAGGGTGTATCGATGTAATAGAACGCCTCCGACAGGTAGCGCCTGTGGTGAGAGCCGTGAGCGGAAATATAGATTCAGGCATAGTACGCCGTACTTTTCAGGAGGAAGAGTTGTTTGAAGTAGAGGGACTGAACGTAATGCTGCGCCATATCGGGGGCTATCCGGGACGGTATGCCCCCGGTCTGGGACGGCGGCTTGCCGAAATCCGCCCGGGACTGATGGTCTGCGGCCACAGCCACATACTGAAAGTAATGTACGACAACCGTCTCGACATGCTCCATATCAACCCCGGAGCCGCCGGGACTGCCGGCTGGCAGACACGTCGCACACTGATACGTCTTACAATAGACAACGCCGTGCCGCGCGACCTGGAGGTAATCGAACTGGGCACCCTCCGGCAATAACGGCAACATCCTACCATAACGATGAGACAATGAGAATAAGACACATAATCACAGTATCTGCCGCGCTCGCCATCCTCGTAACGGCGGGGTGTAAGACCACCGAGGCGAACTACCGCGCCGCCTATGAAAAGGCCCTCGCAAAACAGAACGAAGGCCTTACCGGGGAAGAACTCAGCGGCTTCGCCCGCGAGGAGGCCATGCCCAAATCGGTATGGCGCGGCGATTCCATACCTCTGAGAGCCGTATATGCCAACACCGTGGCCGAGAGCGATACCACGAAGGCCGCCGAACGCTTCAATATAATCCTTGCCTCGTTCAGCCAGAAGTTCAACGCGGCCTCAGCCATAGCCCGCATACGTCAGGCCGGCTGGCGGGGAGCCCACCTGCTTATTGACAAGGATAAGAGATACTACGTGTCGGCCATCTCAACAGCCTCCCTCGACTCGGCGGTTTATTACCTCAACGAGATAAAATCGCAGCCACCTATCGCCATGCGTCCTCCCTACCCCTATATCCTTGACAAGGTAAGGAACGAGGCCAAACCGCGAACTATAGATTAGCCCCACGCGAAAACAACCTGCAACAACCCCGTGAATATCAGCGACTACATAAACTTCACATGGGTGTGGTGGACAGCCACACTGGTCTACGCCGTAATCATACTGAGTACGGTGGTAGTGGTGGTGTCCGAAAACCGCAACCCGGTGAAATCGCTGGCATGGGTTACGGTGCTGCTTGTAGTGCCGGGGCTGGGACTGGTGCTGTACATAGTTTTCGGGCGAAATATCCAAAGCAAGCGAATCATATCGCGGCGCAACCGGCGCCGTCTGCGCAAGATAGGGGGCGATGCCGGCAAAATCGACTTCAGCCGACTGAAAACATCATCACGCACATCCCAGCTGGCCCGTCTGGCATACTCACTGTGCGGCTCGGAATTCTATGAGGGGAACGATGCCAGGATATTCGACAACGGGACAGACAAATTCCGCGCCCTCCTGCGCGACATAGAGCAGGCCAGGCATTACATCAACCTGGAGTATTACATAATCGCGGACGACAAGATAGGCACCGCCCTTGCCCGCGCCCTGGAGGAAAGAGCCAGGAGCGGCGTAAAGGTGCGCGTAATCTACGACCATGTGGGTTCGTTCAAGGCAAAGAACAGCTTCTTCCGCGCCATGCGCGAGGCCGGTGTGGAGGCATACCCGTTCTTCAAAGTAGTATTCCCGTTCTTCGGCACACGTATAAACTGGCGCAACCACCGCAAGATATGCGTCATTGACGGGCGCGTGGCCTATATCGGCGGCATGAATATCGCCGACCGATATATTGACGGCGGGAAGAACTTCCGGCTGTGGCGCGACCTGCATCTGCGCATACAGGGTCCGGCAGTGGCCTCCCTTCAACGAGCCTTCGCCCTTGACTGGAACTTCATGGGAAACCCGCTGCCGGAACAGCCCGTAGATGCAGCACCGGTGGATACGCCCCACCCCATGGGGATGCAGTTCATCGCCGGAGGCCCTACAAGCCGCTGGATGAACATGACCCTTATCTTCCAAAAAGCAATCTCCAACGCCCGCAAGTGCGTCTACCTGCAGACCCCCTACTTCCTCCCTTCAGAGGGTCTGCTGCATGCCCTGCAGATGTGCGCCCTGGCCAAACTCGATGTGCGCCTTATGCTGCCGCGCTATGCCGACAGCGACATGCTTCGCTGGGCCTCGTTCAGCTACATCTCCGAATGTCTGCGCGCCGGAGTAAAGGTGTATCTCTACGAGAAAGGTATGCTACACTCAAAAGCTATCATCATCGATGATGACCTGGCAACGGTGGGATCGTGTAACTTCGACTTCCGTTCGTTCGAACATAACTTCGAGGCCAACATGCTCATCTATTCCCCCGAGTTCAACCACCGACTGAAACAGATATTCCTCCGTGACCAGGCCGACTCTATACGCGTGGTTCCTTCAACATGGCACAAACGGCCTATCCTTGAACGGGGCATGGAGTCGTTTATGCGTCTGTTCGCCCCCATACTCTGAGGACTATCTAACCTATTGCAAGGGAATTGCCTCTTTTTCACCTGATTTAGCGATTCTTCACCTTCGGACGTGCAACTTTTCACGCCCCGGTGCGTCTTATAGATAAAAAGAGATAGCATTTGAAAGAAGTTAAGAAGTTTTTACCGACAGGCGATCCGTGAGGACAGTCTGTCGGTTTTTCTATAACCACAAGCTACCGCTTGTTCTATTATTTTTTCGTAATTTTGCGAAAAAGTAGCACACTTATAACCGATGAAACGAAGAATCAGCGTCGTCACCTCGGCACGTGCCGACTGGGGCTTGCTCTTCCCGGTGGTAAAACTCCTTAAGACCCACCCCGGGGCAGAGACATCCGTAATAGCCACCAACATGCATCTGTCCCCGCGTTATGGCATGACCGTGGAAGAGATAGAGGCTGACGGCATAACCGTTGACGAACGTGTACCCATGCCCGAAACGGGCTCCGACTCCCCGGTCGGAAAGGCTGTGGCGGCAGCGGCATGCCTCGAGGGGATGGCGCAGGCGTTCGAACGCCTGCGCCCCGACATAGTGCTGCTTTTAGGCGACCGCTACGAGATGCTGGCCGTGGCATCCGCAGCTACAATAATGGGTATCCCCATAGCACATATCGCGGGGGGTGAGATAACCCTCGGTGCTATAGACGACAATATACGCCACGCCCTTACAAAACTTTCATCGCTCCATTTCACGGCCACCGAGGTTTACCGCCAACGCGTAATCCAGATGGGTGAACCTCCCTCCAGGGTGTGGAACACCGGCGCACTCGGCGTCTACAACTTTGCCAACGAGCAGTTACTCTCCCGCGAGGAACTTGAGGCATCAATCGGGATAGAACTGAACCGCCGCACACTGTTGGTGACCCTCCACCCGGCCACACGCGACAACATCCCCGTTGCAGAACGCTGCCGTGCGCTTCTTGAGGCCATTGACGGTTTCCGGGCCTCTAAAATAATCTTCACCTACCCCAACAACGATGCCGACGGCAAGGTTATCATAGACATGATACAGCAGTATGCAGCGGCAAATCCCGACAGAACCGTCCTCATACCCTCTCTCGGAAGACAGCGTTACCTTTCCGCCCTCCGTTATGTGGGGGCTGTGGTCGGCAATTCGTCAAGCGGCCTGGTGGAAGTACCGTCAGCGGGAATCCCTACCGTAGATATAGGCATACGCCAGAAAGGACGCCTCGCCCCCGCAAGTGTGATACACTGCGATGCTGACACCGAATCCATCGCCGCAGCCATATCTTTCGCCCTGTCCCCGGAGGGGCAACGCAGGGCGAAAGAGGCACAGAATCCATATTACCGCCCTGACACTCCCGACATCATAGTCCGCGCCCTGACGGAGACCCCTCTCAGCGAACTGTCACCGAAACAGTTCTACGATTTCGAGAGGATTCCTCTACTCCGCTCATTCCCTACAGACGCACCCGGAATCAAATGGAACAGTTAAAACCCCTCTTCATAATTCCCGCCCGTGGCGGCAGCAAAGGTATTCCCCGCAAAAACATACGCGCCCTATGCGGGAAACCGCTGATAGCCTATACCATAGAGGCCGCGTTTGCCGCCGGAGGCACACGGCAGAACATCATCCTCTCCACCGATGACGATGAAATCGCGTCCGTGGCGAGGCAACACGGACTGGAAACGCCTTACAGGCGCCCCGATACCCTCGGAGGCGACACAGTGGGTTCGCGTGAAGTGATACTTGACGTTATGGACTGGGCCGACTGTCACGGAACCGAATATAACTGCGTGGTTCTGTTGCAGCCCACATCGCCGTTCCGCACCGCCGAAGACATAACGGGATGCATGGCGTGTTTCCGCCCGGGAGAAACGGATATGGCCGTCTCTGTGACCGAGGCTGCCGCAAACCCATATTACGACTGCTTCGAAGAGGACGCCGCCGGGATGTTGCGTGTCAGCAAAGGGGACGGCCTGATAACGCGCCGTCAGGACGCGCCGAAAGCGTGGCAGTACAACGGCGCGGTATACGTGATAGACCCTGCGGCAATAAGGCGTATGCCGCTTGGCAGCTTCCCCCGGCGCGTACCGTTCGCCATGCCCCGCGAACGCTCCATTGACCTTGACACGCCTCTCGACTGGCATATCGCCGAAATTCTAATGGCCCGTGGCAACACCTCGGCATAAACGACATGGCATATGATGGTATCAGACCCCCATATAATACCGGCCGATATGAGCATCAAGGATGCTCTCGGACGCCTTAACAACCTTTCCGGCGCTGTAATGACCCTCGTGGCTACAGACAGCGCCCACAATGTGGCAGGCACGGTGACCGATGGTGACATACGCCGTGGATTAATCGTCGGTGCCCCGCTGGGCGCCCCGGTAAGCGCGGTGATGAACCGCCGTTTCCATGCACTGCACCCCGGCGACGGCCCGGAGGAGATTGCCGCCGCAAGGGACAGAGGGATTACCCTGCTGCCGGAGGTTGACGGCAGCGGACGCCTCATCGGGCTGTTTGATTTCACCAAGCACGACACACGCCTGCCTCTGAAAGCCATACTTATGGCCGGAGGGAAGGGGGAGCGCCTGCGTCCGCTCACACTCACCACCCCCAAGCCGCTTCTCCCGGTAGGAGGACGTCCTATAATCGACTATAACGTGGAAAAGCTCGCCCGGGCAGGTATCGAGGACGTCACAGTGTCGGTACGCTATCTTGCCGACCGTATTAAAGCGCATTTCTCCGAACCCTGCTTCGGGATAAACGTTAAGATAGTAGAGGAGGCCGACCCGCTCGGCACCATAGGCGCCGCATCGCTGGTGGAGCATACCCCGGAGGGGGATACCCTGGTGATGAACTCCGACCTCCTTACCGACCTGTCGCTTGAAGAGATGTATCTGCGCCACCACCGGGAGAAGGCCGATGTCACAATCGCCGCCATCCCCTACACCGTCTCGGTGCCATACGCTATCCTTGCCACTGACGATGGCAACCGGGTCACTGCTCTGGAGGAGAAACCTACATACTCCTACTTCGCCAACGCCGGGATATACATCTTCTCGAACCGGCTGCTCGCCACCCTCACGCCCGGCGCCCGCTGTGACGCCCCCGAGCTTGTGGAGCGCGCTATAGCCCTCGGATGGAAAGCCGTGTACCACCCCATTGCGGGAACGTGGATAGACATAGGCACCCCTGCCGACTACCGCCATGCCTGCGAGCTTATGGACTTCGCCGGCAACCGTCTCTCCCATCCCTCCCATCATTAAACAACACTGATATGGCTGATTCAAACTTTATAGACTATGTAAAAATCCTTTGCCGCTCAGGCAAGGGGGGAGCAGGCTCACTCCATTTCCACCGGGCCAAATACGTACCCAAGGGGGGGCCTGACGGCGGCGATGGCGGCCGTGGAGGGCATGTGATTCTCCGTGGCAACCGCAACATGTGGACGTTGCTCCCGTTGAAATACCGCCGCCACGTGTTTGCCGGCAACGGACAGGCCGGAAGCGCCGGGCGCTCGTTCGGGCGCGATGGCGATGACCAGATAATCGAAGTGCCATGCGGCACTGTGGTTTTCGACTCCGAAACCGGCGAATTCCTCTGCGAGGTCACCGATGACAAACAGGAGGTGAAGCTGCTTCGCGGAGGCAAAGGGGGCCTGGGCAACTGGCACTTCAAGTCGCCCACCAACCGTACGCCACGTTACGCACAGCCGGGACAGCCCTCTATAGAGAAATCCGTAATCCTGGAACTGAAACTATTGGCCGATGTGGGTCTTGTAGGGTTTCCCAACGCCGGGAAATCCACACTGCTGTCAGCTGTATCAGCCGCCCGTCCCAAGATTGCCGACTACCCCTTCACAACCATGGAGCCGCAGCTCGGCATCGTGGAATACCGTGGCAACCGCTCGTTCGTCATGGCCGACATTCCCGGTATAATCGAGGGAGCCAGCGAGGGAAAAGGTCTCGGACTGCGCTTCCTGCGACATATCGAACGAAACGCCGTGTTGCTCTTCATGGTACCTGCCGATGCCGACGACATAGCCGCCCAATACCGCATACTCCTTGACGAACTGCGCCGCTTCAACCCGCAGCTTATGGATAAACAGCGCGTACTGGCAATCTCGAAATCCGACATGCTCGACCAAGAGCTTAAGGATGCCATCGAACCGACACTTCCCGACGACCTCCCCCACGTGTTCATCTCCGCCGTCACAGGCGAGGGAATCACCGAGCTTAAGGATGTGCTGTGGGGCGCCATCAACGATGATGCCAACCGCATAGAGGAGACGCCCATAACCCACCGCCCGCTCGACGGCCACCACCGCGTCCGCGAAGAGGATGAGTTCATCTTCGAACAGGCACCCGTGGCCGACCCCGACGAAGCCGATGACGACCAGCTATACGACATTGACGACGAGGGCTTCGATCCCGATTACGACTTCGACCCCTCCGACATCGATGACCGCTACAACGTCAACGACCCAGACCTCCCCAACGACCTGAAATAACCTCCACCCTCAACCAATAGAATAGATAATAACAGCAAAAACAAAACATAACCATCTAAAGATACGTAGCAATCTCAATACAGATGGCCTATGATGTGGAAACCCCTGCATCATCGGCCATCGCCTTTTTTATCCTCTAATTCACAGTCCCTACATTCTGTGATTTCAGCCTCGGCTCTTCGGGAGGCCTGCCGTCTCGGAGATCCGGCGCCACTACCATCCGGCACCAACATGCAGGGGAGCCATCCGGCGCGAT
>CAJUBM010000035.1 GCA_910584735.1 uncultured Muribaculaceae bacterium | reverse complement strand
TCTTCTAAAAATTTTCCTCGGACAAACATTAAAATAATTTCGACCAGTTACTTATCGATAGGATATTTCGATATGAAACATTAGCAGTCTTTTATGTAATTCTCACATTATGAAAAAGATTATAATGGCGCTATGCGTCCTTGCCACATCCATAACTGGTGTATTCTCCGTTGCCGGAGCAGTCGTTGACCAACGTCTTGACTCGCTCTCACGGTCACACCAATTTATTACAACGGGAGGACAAAAATTGTCGCATGAGGATATTGACTCATTGACAAAAACAATCTATGGTTTTTATTACAGCCAATTCCGACATTCGCAGGATCCGGAAGCGCCATACTTCATGTTCATAAGCAAGGAAGCAAATGTGATGATGGGTATAGGAGGAGTGGTGCGTATGCGCGGATGGTATGACTGGGGCGGGGCTATCCCCTCTAACGGATTTGTCCCGGCTCTGATTCCGATACCTTCCGATCCGGCCAACAGTCGGAAACTCGGCACGACCCCTGCCGGAACCTCGTTATTTTTCCGCTTGATGGGTTCAAGTAAGGTCTTAGGTGATTATCAACTATACATAGAGGCTAATTTCAACGGCTATCATTCACGCGATTTCGAATTAAAGAAAGCATATGCACAGCTTCGCGATTTCACAATCGGATATGCGCCATCGACATTCAGCGATCCTGCGGCGCTCCCCCCGACGGTGGATGCCCAAGGCCCGACGAACAAGATCTCTCCTACAGCCGTACTCGTAAGATGGATGCCCGAGTTCGGACGATGGTCCATAGCCCTTTCTTTGGAAAGTCCTGACGGTGTTATATCAGTTGATGACAAAACCACCTCAAAATCCGGGCAATGGCTCCCGGACGGTGCTTTATTTCTACAATATGGATGGACACGGGGACAACATGTGCGCTTATCCGGCATCATACGCGGTCTAAGTTATCGCGACCTGGTAGCCCAAAGGAACCGCACGATAGCGGGGTGGGGGGTGCAGCTTAGCAGCGTTGCCCATCCATGGAGCCCCGTCACCACCTACCTGTCAGCAAGCTATGGCAGAGGTTATGGCTCATTATGCAACGACCTGATGGCTGTCACATCCGATTTGGTTCCTGATGTGGAAATGCCCGGCACACTTTATGCGCCTGACGGATGGGGATATTGTGCCGGTGTGCAATATAATTTCACGCCGGAATTATTCTGTAGCGCCCAGTTCTCACAGACGCATCTTCTCCTCCGAAAGGCCGATACAAAGCCTGACTCCTACAAATATGGCTGGTGTGCCTCTGCAAATGTTTTCTGGAATCTCACAAGACGTCTACAGATAGGGGCAGAGATTGATATTGCCAAACGGCAGAACGAATCTGGGGAACACAGATATGCACGGCGAGTCGGAGCTATGATCCAATTCTCGTTCTGAACCTACGGATAATGCGTTATTCACCGTGTGATGAATGATTTATTGCATGCGGCTAATTTGTCAGGGGTTCCGATGTCAAACCAGTGATATTCACTTTCGGGAAAATATGCACGAATATCTGCGTTACCGATGATGGCAAGATAGAAAGGAATCAACGAGAACACATTTCCATAGATTGATCCATATTCCCTAAGATGCGGGGCCAGACGGCTAAGCCTTATCGCATGTATCCCTCCGAACGCCCCAAATTTATGAAGTCCCATATCCGGGATAAAGCCGTAAGGTTTAAGGCTGTGTGTATTGACGTTTTCCCAACCGACAAGGCGTGAATTCTTGTCGAACCATAGATGCCTTGATGAGTCACGGTGTGACATAAGCAGCACGGCATCGGCATCAGTCGTTATCAATTCATTGATAATCGATAAAATATCAACATCCGTAACAATATCCGCGTTGTGAAGGACAACAATATCATCATCCGTACCGATATTTTTCTCCAAGAGGGGTAGGGCGGCAAGCAAGCCGCCGCCAGTGTCAAGAAGTCGCTCTGACTCATCGCTTACAGAAACATCAATATCGTCGGCATATGGAGGATCTTTAAGAAAAGATATAATCTGGTCGGCAAAATGATGAACATTAACCACCATCCGGCTGATGTCGGCATTATCATGAAGATGCTCCATGGCATGCTGTAAGACAGGTTTGCCTGCTACCTCGGCCAAAGCCTTGGGATGATGTAGGGTAAAAGGTTTGAGGCGGCTGCCTATCCCGGCAGCGAAAATCATTGCTTGCACTTTATTCAGTCGTGTTTAAGATTGGTTGCTCACGGTGTATTTCACGCACATTTACCTGTGGAAACTCTTTCCGCAGGTATTCTGCCATCGCATGGGCTGAATATACAGAGCGATGCCTTCCCCCCGTGCAACCGAAACCTACCGATAGAGAAGTAAATCCCCGCTTTATATATTTTCTTACTGCCGCGTCAACCAGTTGCCGCGCATTTTCAAGGAACGGAAAAATTTCGCCATCGGCTTCCAAGAATTCTTTTACCGGCGTATCCATCCCTGTAAGCGGCTTATACTGTTCGTAACGTCCCGGATTATGTATGGCACGACAGTCGAATATGAAGCCTCCGCCATTCCCGGACAGATCTGTCGGATATCCTTTGCGATATGAAAAACTCTGTACGGTGACAGTCAGCCCTTCCGCCACCGATTCGTCGGCAGGAAGTAGAATTTTATTATGGGCAGATATGGCGACAGCGTAAAGTTCGGGATATTCATCGGAGAGTGCCGGAAATTCTTTATCGAATAGCGATTTGAGATTCTTCACACCCGCAGGTATTGACTGTAGGAAGTGCGGACGCCGCTCTATCCCACCTCGGAAGCCATAAGCGCCAAGGGTCTGCAAAACCCTGAATAGAACGAAATAGGGTAATCTTTCGCAGAAGCGGCCCTTATCAAACGACGGAGATATTCTTTCGGCCTCATCACAATATCTATCTATCAGGGACAATCGTAACTCCACTGGATAGGCCGCCTTGGCCTGCCATAAGAAAGATGCCACATCGTATTCCTCAGGGCCGCGACGGCCACCTTGGAAATCAATAGCTGTGAGGCGGCCATCCTCACCCACCATTACATTACGACTTTGGAAATCGCGATACATGAAACACCTCCAATTCTCCCGGTCTTGCAAAAGACAGTCCTCAAGACGGTCAAAATCTGATTGCAGACGCGATTCGTTGAACGCTATTTCTTGCGGTTTGAGAAAACAATATTTAAAATAATTCAAATCCCATCTGACAAGATTTTCATTCATTGACTGCTCCGGATAGCAATGCGAAAAATCCAGATTCCGTCCACCGCGAAACTGTATGCGGGCCAAAAGCCGTATTGCGTTTTCAAGAATACTGCGCTCTGCCGGGCCATATTCTCCTACGGTTCGTGCGTTTTCACAAAAATCGAATAACGACAATCTTCCGACATAACTCTGGAGATATGCCCGGGCATCCGGGGTTTCAGCTATAATCCTCGGTACGGGCAGATTTTCAGAAGCAAGATGCCGCGCCAAATAAATAAATGTACGGTTCTCCTCCAAATCATTTCCAACCGTACCTATTACCGGGGATGCCTCTTTGTCGGATTCAATGATATAATATCTTCGATCCGACCCTGCAGCAGCCAACGGACGTACCGCCTCCGGGTGCAAACCATAATGTGAGAAAAAGAGTGAGGAGAGGAGATTTTCGTCTGATTGGATGCCCATACCTATTTGTGATTCTTTACAACTCTCTGAGTAATTTCGTTTTTTCAATTATTATCTTTGTCGTTATGCGGATAGAAGAGCATCAACGCTCCTGCCGCCAACAGCCCCGCTACTATGGCGATAATCAACGCAAGAGTATCGCGGTCAATACCTTTAGCATTTTCAGAATCCTTAATCTCCGTGGTTGCAGGCTCAACGCCTTCGGTTGCATCGTCTTCCTCGGTGCGACTTTCATATTCCACCGGGGTCGGAATATCTGGACGTCGAACGGAATAAATATTCAAGGCATTACCTCCGTATCCCTTACGGCCTTGGGAAGTCACGGCAAGATAACGGCCATCCTTTGACATTGCCAATCCTACAGGATATGAGTCGGCGCGTATGTAATCGGCCACCTTCATAGTCTCCGCATCCACTACATATACGGCATTGCCTGAATTACAAGCCACAAAGACATATTTCCCATCAGGAGATACATCCAGTGTACGGGCACCTGAACCGACTTTACATGTTTTTGTGCCACCCCCGAATTTTATGTTACCCGATCCTGCTTTTTCAGCCCGTTCTACTCCGGCGATAAGACTGTCAAGTGAAAATTTCATAACGGTTCCGGCTATGTTGCACGAGCCAAAAACATCCTCCCCACTGATAGCGAGATGTCTCACACCATAGACACTCTGCACCATTCCGAGATAACGCCGCGAGGCCACATCTATCACTGCCATAGGGCCGGCCATGGCTGACACTAACAGATAACGGCCATCGGGAGTAAATACTGTGCCACGAAGGAGAAATCCTGATTTGGCATCGCGATCAACCGATTTGTCAAGCGGATAATCAAGTTTTAGCTTGTTACCTACGGTGACGGGTGACAGATGATGCCAGTCGACAGGATTATCTGATGATATGTCAATAAATCCTATCGTATTATCCCCCCAATGTGTCACTGCGATAATACGCCCGTCGGGCGATGTGGCTATCATCTTTGGCAACGGTCCGGCCTCAAGCATCCGTACAATCGTATGCGTCCGGGTATCTATCACGGCTACAGCCGAAGGGTCCTGGGCATTTATGTCAAATGTACGGCGGTAGAACGGCACCCATAAATAGCGGCCTCCATGGCTCCATGTGCTTTCCACCGGTTTCCCTTTGAACGACCGCTCCTGACCATCGCTATAATGAGAGAAAGGATAGTAACCTGAAGGCTCACCCCATAGGGAGCCGCTGCCTGAAGGGAAAGAATATTCTATTACGTGTTTCTTTTCAAGCGTACGGGTGTCATATACCACGGTTTTGCAACCTTCCAGCGAATTGACATAAAATAATCGTCCATCTTTACTGAAAGTTACTGATTTTGGGGAGAATATATCCGTATCATAAGAATCTTTCAACGCAGCGGAATATTGCTGGCGCTTACCTATATTGATGAGCTTGAGCAACTCCGCCACGCCAACCGAACTATCCCCGACCTGGCTATGAACCACGGGAGGTACATCAACGGGCCGCGTAGTCTCCGATGTCGGCTTCTGTGCATATACTGCAGGCACCGCCAACATCAGGAGCGTTAACACGGTAAGGGATAACCTTATTATATTCATCATAAACGTATAGGCATGAAAGACGGGTTTCAACAGATTTGCAAATCTACGGCTTTTAATATTATATGGCAAGAATTCTCGGATTTTTTCGTAACTTCGCGAAAATTTCAACACTTATAGTATGGCAGAAACAACGTTGCTTTCACGTCTTGATGGCATTGAGGCCCGGTTTGAGGAAGTAAGCACCCTTATTTCAGATCCATCGGTTATTTCCGATATGCAGCGCTACGTCCGTCTGAACAAGGAATATCACGAGCTTGAAAAACTCACAGAGGCAACCCGGCGCTACCGTCTGATTCTGGCCAACATAGATGAGGCCCGTGAGGCATTGGAAAATGAAACCGATGCGGAAATGCGCCAGATGGCCCGCGAGCAACTCGATGAGGCTTCCGAACAACTTCCGGCTCTTGAACAGGAGATAAAGCTCCTACTCATACCTGCCGATCCTGAGGATTCAAAAAACGTAGTGCTTGAAATCCGATCGGGAACCGGGGGGGATGAGGCGGCTTTGTTTGCCGGAGACCTTTTCAAAATGTATCAGCGATACTGCGAAAAACAAGGCTGGAACGTTGCCGTCACCAGTTTCTCTGAGGGAGCCGCAGGTGGCTTCAAAGAGATTGTGCTTGCCGTTACCGGCCAGAATGTCTATGGCACGTTGAAATATGAGAGCGGCGTACATCGGGTGCAACGCGTCCCGGCCACAGAGACGCAGGGACGTGTACATACCTCGGCTGCCACGGTGGCCGTCCTACCCGAGGCAGAGGCTTTCGATGTCGAAATAAACGAGGGGGAGATAAAGTGGGAGACATTCCGTTCGGGGGGCGCCGGAGGTCAGAACGTGAACAAGGTGGAATCCGGCGTCAGACTACGCTATATGTGGCGTAATCCCGTAACCGGGCAGACCGATGAGATTCTGATAGAATGTACAGAGACCCGCGACCAGCCCAAGAACAAGGAACGCGCCCTGAGCCGTCTGCGGACCTACATATATGACCGCGAGCATCAGAAATATCTTGATGACATAGCCTCACGGCGTAAGACATTGGTTTCTACCGGTGACCGTTCTGCCAAGATACGCACATATAATTTCCCTCAGGGACGCATAACCGACCACCGCATAAATTTCACGGCATACAACCTACAGGCTTTCCTTGACGGAGAGATACAGCCGCTCCTTGATGCCCTATCGGTGGCAGAAAATGCCGAACGTCTTAAAGAGGCCGAACTCTGAGAATGACGCATCAGGCCATAAACTATTGATTTTAAAGATTCACAATAATACACGCTATATACAATGAACCGTACAGAACTTATCGGGCAGATTAGGGAGAAACGCACCTTCCTTTGTGTCGGCCTTGACCCGGATATTAAGAAGATGCCGTCTTCAATCGTTGATAATGCCTCAACCCCGGGAGAAGCCATATTTGTGTTCAATCGCAGGATTATCGATGCGACCGCCCAATATTGCGTGGCCTACAAACCAAACTTAGCTTTCTATGAAGCCTACGGGATAGACGGAGAGAAAGCATTGGCAGACACTGTGATGTACCTTAAAGAGAATTATCCCCATCATCTGGTGATTGCCGATGCAAAACGCGGTGACATAGGTAACACATCGGCCATGTATGCCAAAGCTTGTTTTGAAACCCTCGGCGCCGATGCAATCACAGTGGCTCCTTACATGGGAAAGGATTCAGTTTCTCCCTTCCTCGGATTTGACGGTAAGTGGGTGGTTCTGCTCGCACTGACCTCAAACCCGGGTTCTCTTGACTTCCAGCTTGTGGAGGATAAAGAGGGTCGGCGATTATTCGAGAGGGTTATAGAGACTGCACGTAGCTGGGCTTCGTCAGAGCAGATGATGTTCGTTGTAGGAGCCACACGCGGAGCCTTGTTTGAAGATATACGTCGTTGCGCTCCTGACAACTTCTTGCTGGTTCCCGGAGTCGGAGCACAAGGTGGAAGTCTCGAAGAGGTATGCCGTTATGGAATGACCTCGGATTGCGGACTGCTCGTAAATTCCTCACGCGGCATAATCTACGCATCCTCCGGCGAGGACTTCGCAGAAGCATCCGCACGAGAAGCATCCAAACTTGCGGCCGAGATGGCCCGTATGCTGGATCTGTATCAAAAATAATTACAGGCTGCTGTCGTAGTCATCCCATTCCAACGGATAGTCCGACATCATAGACTGTCTTACCAATATAAGCCGTTGGTTGGCAGAGCCCCTGAAACGCAAGGCGGTATCTTTCCGTTCATTGATGAACGGCCCGTCTACGATTACATCTACAAGAGATAGAAGCGCGTCATATTCCGGCGCGCTTTTTATATCCTCCCATAAGAAACCGGTATAGCACCAAATTGAATATCCCAGTACTTTGAGACGACGTGCCAGTTCAGTCACTCCCTCGACTTGATAAAGAGGGTCACCTCCTGAAAAAGTAACATTAAAGCCATTGCGTTCTACAACCTTTACAATCTCATCAATAGACATGGCTCTTCCCCCTGCCATATCCCACGACTGCGGGTTATGGCAGCCGGGACAATGATGCCTGCATCCGGCGAAATATATGGTGGTACGAAGTCCGGGGCCGTCAACCGAGGTGCCTTCAACAATGTCAAGTACACGCAACATCAAAAATGGATATCGATTTTACATTCAACTCCGGGGAGATGGTTATTTATGCACCACACGGTCGGCCAGTTCGGCCAGTTTTGCCGAGTTCCAACGGTCGGTAGTTCCAACAAGGTAGCCCGTGATACGTTGCAATTTGTCAATCTTTGTCCCATGGCATTTAGGACATACCTCAAGATTCTCTGTAGCATCCTCGTATCCACAATCCAGACAGCGGTTTCGGTTATGGTTTACCGAACAATAGCCGATGTTGTTCTTATCCATGAGATCTACTATATCCCGTATGGCCTGAGGATTATGGGTAGCGTCACCGTCTATCTCCACATAAAATATATGGCCCCCACGCGTCAGATCATGGTATGGGCCTTCCACACGGGCTTTATGTCGCGGAGAGCAGTGGTAATAGACCGGCACATGGTTGGAATTGGTATAATATGCCTTATCCGTTATACCCGGTATTATACCAAAACTCTTACGGTCTTTGGCTGTAAATTTCCCCGAAAGGCCTTCGGCCGGAGTGGCGAGAATGGAGAAATTGTGGTCGTATTTCTCAGAGAATTCATTAGCTCGCGAACGCATATGGCTTACGATGCGGAGACCCAGCCGCTGCGCGTCCTCGCTCTCGCCATGATGTTTCCCGGTCAATGCCACCAGACACTCGGCCAAGCCGATGAACCCGATTCCCAATGTGCCGTGATTGATGACCGGCTCAATAGTAGAATCCGGGGAAAGGCGGTCTACATCCACCCATAGTTTTGACATAAGCAGCGGGAACTGCTTCACGAGGGCGGTTTTCTGGAAGTCAAAACGGTCACACAACTGACGGGCCGTAACTTCCAACAGGTTATCCAATTTACGGAAGAACGTGTCAATACGTTCGCCGTAATCCCGGATGTTCATACACTCTATGCCCAAACGCACTATGTTTATAGTAGAGAACGATAGGTTCCCACGCCCAACGGAAGTCTTTTCGCCATAACGGTCTTCAAATACACGCGTACGGCAACCCATGGTAGCGACCTCGTAGAGGTAACGTTTCGGATCATCCGCGTTCCACTTTTCATGGTGGTTGAACGTGGCATCCAGGTTTACGAAGTTGGGGAAGAAACGCCGTGCTGTCACCTTGCATGCCAGCTTATAGAGGTCGTAATTAGGGTCTCCCTCATTGTAGTTCACCCCTCTTTTCTTCTTCCATATCTGGATTGGGAAAATGGCGGTAGCCCCGTTACCCACGCCCTCATAGGTTGAGTGCAATAACTCACGTATTATACAACGTCCCTCAGCCGAAGTGTCAGTGCCATAGTTTATCGATGAGAACACCACCTGGTTGCCGCCTCTGGAATGGATAGTGTTCATGTTGTGTATGAAGGCTTCCATTGACTGATGCACACGGCTCACGGTGCAGTTAATGGCATGTTGGAGAGCACGTTCTTTCCCTTTAAGACCGTCAAGTGGCTTTTTTACAAAATCATCTAACGCTATGTCGTAAAGGTCCGAGTAATCCTCTGCGGCAATCTGCTCTATCTTCTTTACTTCTTCGATAAACGAAGAACGCACGAACGGCGCCAGATAGAAGTCAAATGCCGGAATAGCCTGTCCTCCGTGCATCTCGTTCTGGCATGTCTCCAACGATATACAGGCGATTACACTTGCCGTCTCGATGCGTTTGGCCGGACGCGATTCTCCATGGCCCGCCACAAATCCATGCTGTAATATACGGTCAAGGGGATGCTGTACGCATGTGAGCGATTTGGTAGGGTAGTAGTCCTTATCATGGATATGGAGATAACCGCCACGTACCGCCTCCCGAGCCTCAGGCGTGAGAAGATAGTCATCGACAAACGGCTTCGTGGTCTCGGATGCGAATTTCATCATCATACCAGCCGGAGAGTCGGTATTCATGTTCGCATTCTCGCGGGTAATATCATTGTTCTTCGCCTCTATTATCTCCAGGAACATCTCGCGTGTCTTGGCCCGACGCGCTATTGAACGTTTATCACGGTAGGCGATATATTTTTTCGCGACTTCTTTCCTCGGCGACTTCATGAGTTCCAGTTCCACACGGTCCTGAATCTCCTCAACCGTCATCTGTTCAGACCCGGAGACACCTATGCGGTCAGAAATTTTCTGAATCAGAGATTCGTCCTCACCAAGAGGGGTCTGGAGCATAGCCTTACGGATGGCGGCTTTGATTTTTTCTTCGTTATAACCGACGATGCGGCCATCTCGTTTCAGGACTGTCTGTATCATGAAGAGGGTCTGTTTAAAGGATAACGGCACAAAATTAATACAAATATTGAATCTGCACAATAGTCAAACCGCATTTACTCTATAAAAGTTTATTTTGAAAACTTTTTAGGCATCAACAAACATCTAATCTACTTATTATAAACAAATTATAATTTCAAATTGGAAAACTTTCTATTTTTAGCAATGAATACAAATTGCTATTTTATGACATTTCCAAGGCCACACACGCTGTCAAGATATTGCAAATCAAACTTTTTAAGATTGATTTCATCCCACTTTTTCGCCTCATTACGGGCAGTAAGATAAACAGGAATGCCGATATTATAGGAAGGCGAGCATAGAGACCATTCCTCTTTATAATATGGAGAAGAGATAGAGGCAATGTCAAGTGCCGTCATAAAGAGAGATTTCTGTGGTGAAACGATTTTGTCTTTATGTGTCTGCATAATGCGAGACAGACGCGGCTCCTCATCTTCACACTCTTTGGAGAGCCAGCACAGAACCGGCACATGGAGCTGGTAGGCCGTAGGCACGGGTGATGCATGAAGGAAACGTTCACGGTCATCATCGAAAATGTCTTCCCCGTGGTCGGTGGAATAGAGCACAGCCGCACGGCAGTCGGCAGAGTCTGCCATAGCGATAATTTCGGACAATACGAAATCGGTATAACGTATAGTATTGTCAAATGCGTTTATCAACTGTGGACGATTATGCCGGTTGGCATCCAGACGGCTATCAGGCGTAAAGCAAGCCATCTCGGAGGGATATCTGTCAGAATAGAGGAAATGAGAGCCGTAAGTATGAAGAACCACCAATTGTTTCTTGGCACCCTTTGATATGGTCTCCCTAAGCAACGGCAGGAGTTCGCCGTCAAGCGTTACTTCACGCTTGGATTTATCTCCTAAATATATGGTGGTATCGGCTTCCTCTGCAAAAAATTGTGTATATGAGCGGTTCGGAACCTGGTTTGAGAAGAAGGCGGTATTATACCCCGCTTCCTTAAATGCGGTAATAATACTTTTATATCGGTATATCGAATCGAAATTTTCAGCCGATGCAAAACTCATCAGCATCGGTACGCTTTTGTGTGTGGTGTTTGACTCCGTGAATCCGCGCGGGAAATATGTCAGCCCCTTTATTTTGGACAGTCGCGGGTTGGTGGGACGTCCATAGCCACCAAGCTGCCAGTTCATGGCACGACCGGTCTCACCAATCACAAGGATATAGAGTTCACGCTTGTCGGGGTCGGCTTCCGAATGTGCGTTATAAGAGAAACCACGCGATGTCTCACCATAATGCCTCATCTGTGAGGTTCGCGCTACCGCCTCCGTGAGGTTATCAATAGCGTTAAGAGGAAACGTCTCCCTTACTATATTATATCCGGGGAAGAATAGATAGGCCGATCCGACCGCAAGCAGACCTACACATAGGAATATCATACCCAAAAAGCGTAGACGCTTTCTGAAAAACTCAGGGAGCAGGGTAGAGCGGAACCATGCGATACCGCCCCAGACCAAAGGCACGACATACAATATCGCTACCATAGCCAATGCTTCAAGAAGGTTAAGCAACAGTTGACTCGCTTCGGCAACGTTTGTAGTAAATACATTTAGGAACATGTCTACCGCGATAACGCTCTCGCCGTAAAGATATAGAAGCACGACTTGGAAAGCCGAGAAAAAGATAAACGGGGACATACACCATACGGTGCGGCCAATCTTTCTTCCTAAAGACAGCAGCGCCATATACAGTCCCGCAGGAAGTAATATCCCTGCAATTTTAGCCGCCACAGACCATGGTTCGGTGAAACAGAACACTATATTCGGAACCATGATGGCAATTATCGTCCAAATCGCCAAAGCTCCGGCACTGCCACATACCGTCTTGGCAGCCTGACATATATTTTTGAGATTCTTCTTCATAAAAACTTTTCGTGACCAAGGAGAAAGTAAAAGCAATCTGCGTTAGAAGGATTCGTTCAATCCTATCGAGAATCCGCTGGAATGTTTGCCGAATCCTACATCCACACGCACATTTACATTCTTCTTGAATTCCCACCGATAACCGACACCCCAAGATGGGAGCAGACGGTTCCATCGTATTTCATCGAATCTATGGAATACGGTTCCTACACCACCCCATACCACGATGCCGTTACGGCGCCATACGTTTTGCCGTAGCTCCACCACCGCATCCATTTCTCCCCGGTCTCGATAACGTCCTTCGTAATATCCGCGTATGCCGGAAGATGTATCTACTGCCGGGAGCATAGACCATGGCGTGTGCATGGTGGCTCCGCTGCCATGGAACTGCAAAGCCAATACGCCTGATTTCCAAAGACGTTTATACCACCCTACCGTCACATCTGTGATTGAGAACCCCTTCTTGTTACCCATAAATCCCGGGAAAAAGCGCTGATGCAGCTTGAGGTTTATGCCACGTGTGGCATTGGTGGGAACATCGCGTGTGTCAAGCGAGAAGATGAATCCCACACCGTAGGCTAACTCCTCCATCCTGCTACCCGCCCAGATTTCTGGATTCTTGGCTTTTGTGGCTTTCGAATAGTCAAAATAAATCGTAGGACCGAGGAATATATCGTGAGGCAAATGCCACAGGAACTCCCCTGTAATCAGTGACTGTAATAGGGTGTAGGAAGTCTCGTTATCACGGTTCGCCGCATTGACATACCCTATTCCCCAATATTTTGAAGGGAAATGGCAGAAATTGGCGTGATAGTTTATGCGCAGCCTGTCGTTAGGGAAGGAGTGGTGTCCGCGCACTCCTACGTTATAGAAGCCGGTAACCGAGCCCTCGGCGAACACATCAACCTCGGACAGAGGTGTGGTTTCTCGAGGGCCGCTACGGTAAATCCCGGCAGCGATTACCGCGAGTTCCACACTCGTAGCCGATGAATAGCTCGGGCCGCCAAGAAACGAGACATCAAACTCGCCCGGCTCCGGCTCATCGTTTGAATCGCTGAAATAATCTATAACTTTTTGGATGATCGATTTCTTGGGTGTTTCCGCTACCGTGTCGCAAAGGTGATTCCCTGTAAATCTTATACTGTCACATCGGCTTATGGAACTTATGCTGTCGCATACTGTAGTGCCTGATACCCTGAACGATGACAAGACCGCACATATGATGGCCAGGAATAAAATCTTCCAAGGCGTCAAAGCTTCGCGGTATAACGTATAAGAACTTGTCATCGCTTAATGTGGTGTCAGTTTCAGAATCAGAGGAAAACAGATTTATTTCGAACGTCTGTAACAGGGGCAACGCATGCACTCCTCGGAAATTCGGCGGCAAAGTTACTGTTTTTCGGCGTAAAGTTGTTAACTTTGTGAGGCCGCAAACCCTCTTCGGAAAGCATTGTGGCCTTGTTTACCAATAAATGAATCCTTTGGCCCAAATGATTAATACCGAAAAGAAAGTGTGCCGTATGACGGCGTGGCTCCTTGCAAAGTTCGGCATAAGGGATGTGGTAATATCACCCGGAAGCCGGAATACCCCTCTCATAATTGCCATGCACCGTGAGGAGAGACTTCGGTGCCATGTAGTCGTTGACGAACGTTCAGCCGCTTTCATCGGATTGGGAATGGCTTTGGCTTCAGGCTGTGGTGCGGCCATAGTCTGCACTTCCGGGTCGGCGTTGCTGAATTACGCCCCCGCCGTTGCAGAAGCCTATTACCGCCACATACCCTTGGTGGTAATCTCGGCCGACCGCCCCGCAGCATGGATAGGACAGGATGACAGCCAGACCATACGGCAACCCGGTGCATTGTCAAACATGGTGCTGGCCGAGTGCAACCTTCGAGACGACATACATAAAACGGACAGTACGGGGGATTGGTTCGCATGTCGCGAATTGAACCACGTTCTTCTTACGGCTCTTTTCGGACGCCGAGGTCCCGTGCATATCAATGTACAACTCTCTGAGCCTCTTAACCGGCAGGTGGAAGTCGGAGTAGGGGAGGATAATTTTAAAAAGATAGAGTTGATTGCGGCGCCAGGTAGGATTTCTACTTCACAATCAAGGGATATGGCTTCGGAGCTTTCCGGGAAACGCGTATTGGTCGCGGGTGGTTTCCACTCCCCCGACGATTTGTTGGGAAAAGCACTCGGACGGATAGCCCGGCTTCCGAATGTCGCCGTGTTGGTGGAAGGTACGGCTAATATACATGCCCGGGGAGTCCACGAAGCCCCTGACCGAATTTTATCAGGCATATCCGACGAGGATTTGGCGATTTTACGCCCTGATGTGCTTATTACATTCGGAGGTGCATTGGTGTCACGCCGATTAAAGGAGTGGCTGCGCCTATGCTCACCGGGAGAACACTGGCATATAGGGGAGAATGAAGCGACTATTGACACGTTCCGTTGTCTTACCCGCCGTGTAGAAATCCCGGCAGCGGGATTTTTCCCACGGCTTTCGGGCGCCATGACACATATCGGCAGTTCGGGCGCCATAAAGGACAGCTATTCCACCAGATGGGATATGCTGGCCCGACAAGCCTGCGACAATAGCAGTAAGTTTATCACGGGGGCTCCGTGGTCAGACCTTATCGCTGTAAACAGTCTGCTTAATCTGTTGCCACGGACAGCCAACCTGCAACTCGGCAACGGTATGTCTGTAAGATACGGGCTGCTACACGACCTTTCGGGCTTCCACCGTGTGGATTCCAACCGGGGTGTCAGCGGCATAGACGGATGCATCTCTACCGCTATAGGAGCAGCTTCCTTTTATAACGGAATGACCTTTCTTATCGTAGGGGATATGTCAGCACAATATGATATTGGCGCCCTGGCTGCGGCATCGCTTTCTCCCCGCTTGCGGATAATAGTTCTTAACAACGGCGGTGGCTCGATATTCCGCACAATAAACTCTACACGCAGCTTACCCGAAAGGGAGATGTATCTATGTTGTCCCAATTCTATATCGCTGGCAGAAATAGCGGAAGGATATGGCATAAGATATTTTCAGGCACATAATCTTACTGAACTGAAATCCGTCTCGAATGAGTTCACATCAGACGGCGGAGGGTGTGCGATACTTGAAATCTTTACCGATGGTGAGATAAGTGCCGATGTTATGCGCGCCTATATGTCACGAAGCAAATCAATATAAAACCATAAATATCATATCAATGACACGAAACTGGGAAACCATTAAGGAATATGAGGATATATTATTCCAAAAATATAACGGTATAGCAAAGATAACCATAAACCGCCCGCAGGTTTACAACGCTTTCCGTCCGAAAACCAATTCCGAGATGCTCGATGCAATGCAATATTGCCGCGCATGTCCGGAGATAGGTGTGGTAATACTTACAGGAGCCGGTGACAAGGCTTTCTGCTCTGGAGGAGACCAAAACTATAAAGGTAACGGCGGGTATATCGATGCTGACGGTACGCCACGTCTCAATGTGTTGGAACTACACCGGGCGATACGCTCTATCCCCAAGCCCGTAATCGCCATGGTTAACGGATATGCCATCGGTGGAGGGAATGTGCTGAACGTGGTGTGTGACCTGTCTATAGCATCGGAGAACGCCCGTTTCGGCCAGACTGGCCCGAAGGTCGGCAGTTTTGATGCCGGATTCGGCTCCTCCTACCTCGCCCGCTGCGTAGGGCAGAAGAAAGCCCGCGAAATATGGTTCCTATGCCGCCAATATACCGCAGCAGAGGCTTTGGAGATGGGTATGATAAACACTGTAGTTCCCTTTGATAAGCTTGAAGACACCACGGTGGAATGGTGTGAGACCATCCTTAAGCGTTCACCTATGGCTATAAGGATGATAAAACGCGCCCTGAACGCCGAGTTGGACGGCCAGGCGGGTCTTATGGAGTTTGCCGGTGATGCTACGCTGTTATACTATACCATGCCTGAAGCCCAAGAAGGTAAAAATGCCTTCCTTGAAAAAAGAGACCCTGATTTCGGTCAGTTCACCAAATTCCCGGGCTGATGCTACATGCTGTTTGGGCGCCCTACACCCTGCATTTCAAAGAGACCGCCATAACATCCCGCGCAAGGATGCTCACCAAGGACACCTATATTATAAAGGTGTGGGATGACGCGTCTCCTGAGATCGTAGGGTGGGGGGAGTGTCCCCTTTTCAGGGGGCTTAGTGCAGAGGATACCCCTGATTACGAGGCTATCCTTACAGAGGCTTGCCGTAACATATCCGATTTAGAGGGCATGCCGCAAATATCCTCCATCCGTTTTGGTTTCGAGATGGCTCTCAACGATTTGGCATCCGGGGGTACACAGAAATTCTACTCCTCGTCCTGGGCTAAGGGTGAAACCACACTCAAGATAAACGGGCTAATATGGATGGGAGACCGTGACACCATGGCCCGGCGCATAGAAGATAAACTACGCGCCGGTTTCAAATGTGTCAAGCTAAAAATCGGAGGTATTGATTTTGAGAAGGAACTGGAGTTGCTGCGTCTTATCCGCAACAGATTCTCACCCGAGGAAATAGAGTTGCGGCTGGATGCCAATGGCGCTTTTACACCGGACAACGCATTGGAACGCCTTACAAGGCTGGCCGAATTCCAAATCCATTCTATAGAGCAACCAATAAAAGCGGGGCAAATCAATGAAATGGCCCGCATAGCGGCGCTCTCGCCGATTCCGGTGGCACTTGATGAAGAGCTAATAGGTTTTTACTCCAATGATTACAAGCATCGCCTGCTAAATAAAATCGCCCCAAGCTATATTATACTTAAGCCCTCTCTTTGCGGAGGGTTCAAAGAAACAGACCGCTGGATTGACATAGCCCTTGAAAAAGGGATAGGGTGGTGGGCTACCTCCGCCCTTGAGTCCGACCTGGGACTGGCAGCGATAGGCCAGTGGGTATCATTGCGCGACCCCGAGATGCCACAGGGGCTCGGAACAGGACAGTTATACACCAACAATATCAAATCTCCGATTTTCCTGAACGGCGAAACCTTAGGTTATAACCCTTATAGACATTTCATTTTTCCGGAATTGGATTGGCACATATGAGTAATCACGATATTTCACGTCTGACCCTCACCTCGGAAGGTCTTGACTTTGTTAGGCAATGGTTTGACAGCAACGACTATATCATAGCCCACACATCGGGGTCTACAGGGGAGCCGAAAGAAATTCGTTTGTCAAAACATGATATGCAGGTCTCTGCAAAGGCTACAAACCGATTTTTCAATATCACCCCGTCATCATTGCTCGTTTGCCCGCTCTCTGCTACATATATTGCCGGGAAAATGATGATTGTGAGGGCTCTATCCGCAGAGTGCCGACTTATTATGGAACCACCGTCAAACCATCCGCTACAATCTCACTATGGGAAAATCGACCTCCTTCCTATAGTCCCATCCCAGATTGACGGTCTATTGAAATCAGATTATCTCGCTGATATACAGAATATTATCATTGGAGGTGCCCCGTTATCGTTAGCGCAGGAACAACTGATGATTTCCACTGACGCCGCGAAATTTCGTTCGTTCGCGACATTCGGAATGACAGAGACTTGTAGCCATGTGGCGCTTCGTCCGCTGGGGCAACCTGAATATGAGGCACTCCCGGGAATCTCATTTTCTACCACCGCCGACAGCCGTCTTATCATACATGCCGAAGATTTTTCATTCAAACAGTTAGAAACCAACGATATAGTAGAATTGACCGATAGCAACCATTTCAAATGGCTCGGACGTGCCGATAATGTAGTTATTTCGGGAGGCATAAAACTTTTCCCGGAAACAATAGAGCGAAAGTTGGCCGAATTTATTCCTTTGGATTTTTACCTCGCAGGCGAACCTGATGAAAAATGGGGACAACGTTTGGTAATGTATGCCGAACTTCCCGGAAATGAAAATACCGATAACCACAGCTTACAAATGATGATGGCACAAACCATCAAAAACATCCTTCATCTGAGACTTGACAAGTTCGAAATCCCCAAACGCCTTTATTTCATCAACCATCTTCCGCACACCGCCAACGGCAAACTCAAACGTCACCAATAATTTTCCCGGTAATTCTGCACAGGAAATTCTCGCTACCATCCAAACTCCTCAAAATCTACCGGACAAATTTCTTCCCCACACATAATTTTACATAATCCACATTCTGTAACATTTTATATGCAGTCCTCACTATCCTCCATTCAGTTTTCTCAATCAACACTTTAGCAATCATATTTAACAGGCGGCGTGTAAAAATTCATCTTTTTTGACACACCGCTTCTGTTATATAGCACTTGTGACAATGGTAACTCTATAGTGGCGCCGGACCTCCGGGACGGCAGGCCACCAGAAGAGGCACAGCCTAAAAGCGTAAGTTGTCTTTTACCGGGTAGTTAGCATTTCTAATTCGGCTGAGTTTTTTGGTGGGCTGCCGTCCCGGAGGTCCGGCGCCACTACCATCCGGCAACAATAAAGTGACCACGTTTTTAGTAAGAGAATGCTTTTTTGATTTTGACACAATCACTTAGATAACAAGGTATTCGAGTTGGAATACAGCATTTTATCTACATTTACATATCCTCTAATGTCAGCAATCGGGGTTCTATTTCATATTTCATAAGCAGACAAGACTTGATACGCTCGACTTTTTCCATAAATTCCTTATGGTCGTAGTTCCGGCGCTGGCGCTTCACTTCTGCAATCACGGCTGTCCTGTCATCGGTCTTGATGCCTACAATGTCAATCTCATTGGCTTCTTTACCTCTTTTGCGTTCCCACCAAGAACCTATGTTAATATATTCTTGGCTTTCCATCATTTTGAGCCGGAAATATTTTTCAAGCATAAGACCTGAATATGTCGGGTAATCGGATATAACAATCTGACGAAGAAAGTCAAAGTTGCCCATTTCAATCAATGTCTGGTTTCGATCAAAATAATTGAACCAAAACTTCAGGAAATTGTCGGTAATTTCATATTGCACATTTTGGGAACGTGGCTTCGACATTATAGGGCGCACTCGTTTGATAAGCGAATAATCCTCAATCAATCGCTTTAGATGCCCTGCTACAGTCACGCCTCCCAACGCACTTTCTATTGCGCCCTGCGTGTTTACCCCAGACGCGATGCAGTTTAGCACCGAGAAATACAATCCATAATCTTTACCAAACTCCTCAATCAACAGATTGCGACCTTCATCTATAAATGGTGAATTCTCCCGGACAACATAGTTGAATATCCCATCAATTGACAAATCGGTATCCTCGCATAACAACTCGATGTATTTCGGCACACCCCCAGTGACACAATAGAATGTAAGCAATTCATCATTGGTATAGTCGGGTCGGAAATCGTGCATAATTTCCTTCATGGTTTCTGTACCAAACCCTGAAAGACGTATGGTGGCATCTGCCCTACCAAACAGGGGTTCGTGGTAACTCTCAAATATCTTGTGCATCATCGAATACACCGAACCCATCAGCAACAGATTTACGTGCGTATCGTTGCGATACGAATCCCAAATGTTCTGCATGTCGCTGAACACCGATGAATTAATATTGAAAAACTCCTGAAACTCATCAATAATCAGGTTGAACTTACGAGTCTTCGCAAACTCCATCAGCATTTGAAATAAAGACTTGAATGACTTGATTCCCGATGGCACGTAACAACCGAGAGCCGTTGATATAAGCCCTGTAAATTCCTCGCACAAAGCAGCCTCATTTTTTCGGCTGACGAATAGATATACTGTAGGATACTCACCGTGCGTGGCACACAGAGCAAGCGATGTCTTGCCTATACGACGTCGCCCCGTTATTACAGTCATCCTTGACCGGGACTTAAAGGCACGTCCTTGTATCCGCCGTAATTCTTCTATTTCCTTAGTACGATTATAAAACTTCATATTTTATTACTGTCGTAATTATTACCACGGTGACAAAGTTATAAAAAATATGCAGAATAGCCAAATCCAAATACTCATAGATACAGACTAATAGGACTTCCGGCGCGTAATTTGGTCGGAAGTCCTATTACTTGTTATATTTAGGGGGCGGAATTAAAGCTCTTTGACGGCGATAACTTCAATTTCTACGAGGGCGTTCTTGGGGAGGGTCTTGACGGCCACGGCGGAACGGGCGGGGAACGGTGCCTGGAAGGCTTCGGCGTAAACGGCGTTCATTGCAGCGAAGTCGTTCATGTCGGCAAGGAAGACGGTGGTCTTTATAACGTTAGCCATGGTGAGGCCGGCAGCTTCAAGGATGGCTTTCACATTGGCAAGCGACTGGCGGGTCTGCTCGGTGATGCCTTCTGCCATTTCGCCGGTAGCGGGGTTCAGAGGTATCTGGCCGGAGGCGTAAACGAATGGTCCGCAATCGATGGCCTGGCTGTAAGGACCGATAGCTCCGGGGGCTTTTTCTGTTGCAATCTGGGTTTTCATTTCGGTAAGATTTTAAATGGTTAATTATTTGAGGATTTATGCTTCGTTTTTGGTAGCATTTCTTCTACAATGAGTTGTTTCAGGGGGATTTTCGAGGCCTCGGCCTTAGCTGCCACCCTTATTTGGCTGACAACGGAGTTGAGCGATGCGAAACGTTCCGCGAACCCCGGGATGAATCCGCTGTTGCCATGCTTTCCTATGGCCTCTACAACGTCTGCCAAAGTAAGATTAGACGGGTCTTTGGCCGGAGCCACGGCAAGCGTTTCCACGTTGTTATTCACAACCACCCGTTGGAGCAGGCCGCAATCAACAAGGAGGTTTACCGAATCGGTAACCAACGATATTGGCAGGCCGTAGGAGGAGGCAATAACGCTGTCAGGCAGAGGCTTCTCTCCCCTATCAAACCGGGTGTTCACCACTGACAGCACGGCCAGGGTGATGCGCCATTTATAATCGCGGGAAATATTGAGGATGGCGTTGGTGAAACTGAACTGGAAGATGTTCTGCGATGAGTAGCACAACACCCCTCCGGCCAAGGTTATGAGCCATACCAGTTGTAGCCATATGAGCAGCAACGGCAGAAACGCGAACGACCCATAGATGGCGTTATATTTCGTAACGTATATCTGTCCCGAAACAAAAAGCCACTGAAGTACAAGGAAAGCAGTTCCGGCCAATATTCCCGCCATGAAGGCGTTTTTGAATTTCACCTTGGTATTAGGCACAAGCATATAGGTGCCTGCGAAAAACAGCCATGTCAGCACCAAAGACGCGAAGTCAAGCAGATAGCTTATAACGGGCGACATGAAGTCGAACGGCAGAGCACTCTGCAACGTAGAGGACATGAACACGGTGATACCACTGGCACAAATCATCAACACAGGGAGGATAAGGAATATGGCCATATAGTCTGTCAGCTTACGCCATATCGAGCGCCCTCGCTGTAGCCCCCATATCTTGTTGAAGGCGTCCTCCACGTTAGAGATAAGTGAGATGAGTGTCCACAACAGGAAAGCGATACCGATGCCTACAAACAGCCCTTCGGATGATTGTGCAAGATATGAATCAACGAATTTGAAAGCCTGCTGAAGCGCCTCCTTCTGCGCCGGCAGATAGTTGAACAGCTGGGTCTGGAGGAGGTTTTGGAATCCGAATCCGCGCCCGATGGCAAACAACAGAGCCAATGCCGGCACAATGGCCAGTACCGTTTGGAAAGTCAGGGCCGCTGCCCTTACCTGTAGGTCTGTATTGAAGAAAGACTTCACCGACAGACTGATGGTCTTTAGAAGATTGACCTGCCACGTGCGCCTGGTGTCGCTCCATACGCCACCCATGAGATAGTTATAGAATCCGACACCTTTGTCAACGACTTTCTTCCAGAACCCTTTTCCGGCTTCCGGCTCTTTCGGCTGTTCCTGTATGTGGCTATTATCCATCTTCATTGGCTATGGCAAAGTTAGTAACTTTAAGAAATTTCACAAAAAAATGCAGAGGTTTATTGCAATGTCCGACAACACCTCTCTTGAAATCGGAACAAAATAAAAAGGCTGTTGGTTTTATTTTGCGAGCATCTGCAATTTTCCCATAAATTTCGCGTCTGATAAGAAAAAACAGGAACCTTATGAGAGATTTACCTTTTTACCTAATCTGCGCTACTGTGACTTGTATAGTCTTTTTCGGACTTGACCGAGTTATTCCGAAAAAAATCAGAGGGAGTAAGCGGCTTCTTATCGAAGTCGGAATTATTGTATTATCATCCATGATAATAACTTTTATTCTCGAAGTTATCGGGGTGATTGGATAATATATTCTCTTCGAAGTTACTACTGTAGAACGCCGTATAGACAAGTCGGTGGATCGGAGATGATTTCCGACCCACCGACTTGTTGATGATTATACTCTAAATCCTTATTTTTGGAGGATGTATGTGCGATGCGGCGAGGCCAGTCCTTTGAGACGGCCATTCTTCACTTTGAATTCCAGATTATAAACCTTATCGCGATATGTGCCGTTAGGCAGTCCTGTGGGAAGATCTACGAAATTCGCGTTAGAAGAGATATTGACCACGGCGGCCCCTTTCTTGCCACGATTTACAAGGAGAACCTGACCATTGTCAGACTGCTGTAAATCCTCGGTCTGTCCCTCCATGGCCGTACGGAATCGGTTTACGGCAACAACCTCGGGATGGAAGAACTCATCGTTACCTCTTGCGCCAAGAACGTTGTCACCCCAGTAGTTCTCTCTGGTGGAGTTCATCGGACGGGAGAAGAACAAAGGCACACCGTTCTGACGGGCGGTAAGGAACACCCAGCCTGTGCGTATCTGGTCGTCTGTCAATGCTGCGCTTTCGTGGGCGTTGCAATATGTATCGTGGCTCTCTACCCATGTGGTGAGGAACTCGGGGGCTGCCTCATGATACCACTGCTTGAGATCTACACCGTTGGCAGAACCTTTCTCCAAAGCCTGACGGAGTACATGGCCGTAAGACGATGCAGTCTGTCCCATATAGTCGGCATACTCTGCTTCCGGCACATTCCGGTCTTGAAGCACCTCGCCATATACGAAAAGGGAATCATAAGGTAACGAAAGTTTAACACCTTTTACAGCCTTACGCCCCGTAGCTACATCCCAAAAGTCATTCTCCTTCACCCCGGAGGCTTTATCCACGGGGTCGGAGTGTACACCTATGTGCTTGGCCGTATCATAACGGAAACCGCGCACACCCATTCCGAGAAGTTCGTTCACGAACTCCATATAATATTTTTGGAAGTCGGGATTCTCCGTATTCACGTCAGGCAGACCGCCGGTACCCTGTAGTGTACACTGCACACGGTCGTTATAGTCGGATATAGGGGTAAGGCCGTTGGAGTGGAACATCTTATCCCTCCCCCCTACTGCCTTGTAGAACTCAGGACTTACGGCGTCTATATCGAAAGCGGTATGGTTCGGGAGCACATCGACAATAACCTTGACATTATATTTTGCAGCCGAGTCCATCATCTCCTTCATCTGCTGACGAGTGCCTACAATCTGGTTCCCGATTTTCCAATCCGTGGGCTGGTAATAATAATACCAGTTCCCCTCATTCTTGTCAAACAATTTCTTTGACTGCCCTTCCGGGTTATAGCATTGCTGCACCGGCGATGTCTGTAGCATCGTGAAACCGGCATCGGCAATCTGTTTCATGTTTTCGGCAATGGTGGGGAAATTCCAACTCCACACATGGAGTATGGTCTCGGTGTTGGTGGCTTTCGGATTGTGGGTCATGCGGTCTTTTGCTACAGACGGCAGTGCTACCGCCCCGCAAAGCGCCAAAACCGGTATGAGTCTTTTCATGATAAGAAGTTACTACTGGTGCGATAAAATCGCGTTAGTTTAGAAATCATCAAATAAAGAGAG
>CAJUBM010000034.1 GCA_910584735.1 uncultured Muribaculaceae bacterium | reverse complement strand
CCTTTGCCTTTTGTGCGCTCGTAGACTACTTCGGTGCCCTTGTCGCAGTTCTGTATTCTGAACTGCACGGCGCAACCGGCGGCAATATCTTTCGGCAGCTTTGCTGCAAGTACTTTAATCACTTCATCCACATTGTTAAATCCAATGTCGGTAAGTTCGGCCAACACAGCACCCTTGAAATAGGCCCTCGCGTAGACCATCATCTTTTTGGAGAGGCGGAACAGTTTTTCCTCCGGCTCGTCTATATCCTTTGCACGTCCTTGCTTGCTCGGCTTGTCGGTGAAGAATACGAAGTCTATCACCTTTGCGTTGAGCCGCCATGCAGGGGAGTAGTCTATCTTTACGTAGCCGCGTGTTACTTTCAGCCCGTGGCTGTGGTTCATGCCGAAGGCCACCTCATAGAGATTGGCATCGCAGTCATTCTGTGCTATCGTGCCCCATGTATGGCGGAACGTATAGACGCAGTAGTATTCCTCTTTTCTCATCCCCATGTCGGCGCATATCTTCTTTATGCCGTTGTTTACGTTGGCCGAAAAGCTGTCCGAATCGCAGTAGCGGACATGGAAATTGAAAAGATACTCGTCATCCTCCGGCGCGAGGTACTTTTCAAATACCGGGCGAATGAAAGGCTCAACGCGCATTTCAATATATGCCTCGTCGCGTCGGGCATGGCGTGTCTTGGCTCGCTTATAGCCTATTACGCCGTTATGGTAATTATCCTTGCGCATCTCGAAAAGGTCGACGGTGTTTATACCGCCGAGGCAGAGAACGAGCATGGCCACGTCGCGGCCCAGTTCGGGAAGCGAGGACAGCATCTTTGTCTGCGGCAGGGGGCGGTTGAAGAACTCGCGGCAGGCCTCCGCGCTGATGGCGCGCTGTACGCCGTTGTCGGACTTCGGTATCTGTACTTTCAGCCACGGATTGAACTTGATGCGCACGATGCCGCGTTCCTCGTCGTTCAACTCCAACAACGCCGCCTTGAATATCTGTCGGACGCATACAGGGTACATTTCCTTGGCGCGGTTTGTCATGGCGAGGCTTTCAATCCATCGCTTCAAGACCGCAGAACTGAGGTGCGAGAACATTACCCGGTTGGTGCCTATGTAGCGTTCAAGATGCTGCACGGCCAACTTGTAGTTTTTGGCGTTGCGAATCTGGCCGCGCTGCTCCATTCTGCGGATATGCAGCTGCGCATACTCGCTGAAACATTGCTCGCCATCGTCCAAAGTAAGGTACTCAATTAGCTCCTTCATTGTGAAAGCCGAAATATCCTTACGGTTGATTTTATCCGTGTAGCGGAGAATGAGGTTAGAGCAATACTCATTCACGACCGCATCTTTGATGTCGCCTTGCTTGGTTAATGACTTTGGGCCTATGATTTTGTCAGTCTTAACGTAACCCATTTTGCGGCGATGTACAATGCGGATGTAGACCGGGTACATCCCGTCCGCTCTCTGCTTTCTCACAACTGCTTTAAGATTTGCCATTTATGTTTGATTTTTTAGTGTATGCTTTGGTGGATGCTCGGTGTATGCGCCCTGTGTACGCGGTGTATGCACTGGTGTATGCAAATCTCGAAAACTTGGCAATTATAAGCGTTTCCAAGTGTACGTTCCGCCTAAGAACAGCATAGGCTGTAACCTCCTTTGTTTCGGAGTGTTACAGCCTATGAAGCTTATGTTGTCAGACTAAATCTTAGTCTTCGATGGCTGCCTGGGCCGCTGCTACGCGGGCGATGGGCACACGGAAGGGGGAGCAGGATACGTAGTTCATACCGAGTTTGGCGCAGAACTTGACGGAAGAGGGCTCGCCGCCGTGTTCGCCGCAGATACCGATCTTGAGGTCGGGACGGGTGGCGCGGCCTTTCTTTACGCCCATCTCTACGAGCTGGCCTACGCCTTCCTGGTCGAGGACTTCGAAGGGATCGGTTTTGATGATGCCGTTTTCCTTGTAGAATTTGAGGAACTTGGGAGCATCATCGCGCGAGAATCCGAAGGTCATCTGGGTGAGGTCGTTGGTGCCGAATGAGAAGAATTCGGCTACCTCGGCAATCTGGTTGGCAACCAGGGCTGCGCGGGGTACTTCGATCATCGTTCCTACGAGGTAGGGGAGTGAGCAGCCTTTTTCCTCGAATACCTTTGCGGCGGTGATATGGATTATGTCGGCCTGGTTCTGGATTTCTTTGAGCGATCCTACCAGAGGAATCATAATCTCGGGATGTACGTCGATACCACGGGCTTTCACGGCGAGGGCGGCCTCGATGATGGCGCGTGTCTGCATCTCGGTGATCTCGGGGTAGGTGATGCCGAGACGGCAGCCACGGTGGCCGAGCATGGGGTTGAATTCTTCGAGGGCGTCAACCTTTGCTTTTACTTCGGCGAGTGTGATGCCCATCTCTTCGGCCAGTTCTTTCTGAGTGGCGGTCTGGTGGGGTACGAACTCGTGCAGAGGGGGATCGAGCAGACGGATGGTTACGCCGTAGCCGTCCATGGCTTCGAAGATGCCTTCAAAGTCGCCACGCTGCATGGGGAGGAGTTTGGCCAGGGCCTTGCGACGTCCCTCCACATCGGAGGCAAGAATCATCTCGCGTACGGCTTTGATGCGGTCGCCTTCGAAGAACATGTGTTCGGTGCGGCACAGACCGATACCCTGTGCGCCGAAGTTGCGTGCCTGGCGGGCGTCGCGGGGGGTGTCGGCGTTGGTGCGTACGAGGGTCTTGGTGTATTTTGCGGCGAGGTTCATGATGGCGCCGAAATCGCCGTCGAGTTCGGGTTCTACGGTGGGTACCTGGCCGTCATATACATCGCCTGTGGAACCGTTCAATGAGATCCAGTCGCCTTCTTTGTAGACTTTTCCACCCATCTCTACGGTGCGGGCTTCGTAATCTACCTTGATTTCGCCTGCGCCGGATACGCAGCACTTGCCCATACCACGTGCAACTACGGCTGCGTGGCTGGTCATACCGCCGCGCATGGTAAGGATACCCTGTGCAACTGCCATACCGCGAAGGTCTTCGGGCGAGGTCTCGATACGGACGAGTACCACTTTCTGTTTCTTCTCGGCCCAGGCTTCGGCATCATCGGCGAAGAATACTATCTGGCCGGTAGCCGCACCCGGTGATGCGGGAAGTCCTTTGGCAACGACTGTGGCGCGTTTGAGGGCGGCTTTGTCGAATACGGGGTGGAGGAGTTCGTCAAGTTTCTGGGGCTCCATGCGGAGGAGGGCGGTCTTCTCGTCTATCTCGCCGGCACGGAGGAGTTCCATGGCTATGCGTACCATGGCGGCACCTGTGCGTTTGCCGTTACGGGTCTGGAGCATCCAGAGTTTGCCGTCCTGGATGGTGAACTCCATGTCCTGCATGTCCTTGAAGTAGTTCTCGAGTTTGCCAGCGATGGCTATGAGCTCGGCAGCGCATACGGGCATGGACTCTTCAAGGGAGGGGTATTTTGACGCACGTTCCTCTTCGGAGATTCCCTGGAGGGCGGCCCAGCGGCGCGAACCCTCAACGGTAATCTGCTGGGGGGTACGGATACCGGCTACGACATCCTCGCCCTGTGCGTTGATGAGGTATTCGCCGTTGAATATGTTTTCACCTGTGGCAGCATCGCGTGAGAAGGCTACGCCTGTAGCGGAATTGTCACCCATGTTGCCGTAGACCATGGCCTGTACATTTACGGCCGTTCCCCATTCTTCGGGAATCTGGTTCATGCGGCGGTAGAGGATAGCGCGTTCGTTCATCCATGAATCGAACACGGCGCAGATGCCACCCCAAAGTTGTTCCCATGCGCTTTCGGGGAAGTCTTTGCCTGTGTGTTCCTTTACTGCGGACTTGAAGCGGGTCACCAGTTCTTTGAGGTCGTCAACCGAAAGTTCGGTGTCGAATTTCACACCTTTTTCCTCTTTTACAGCATCGATGATTGCCTCGAAGGGGTCGATTTCGGTTTTCGATTTCGGTTTCATGCCGAGAACAACGTCGCCATACATCTGCACGAATCGGCGGTAGCTGTCCCAGGCGAAGCGGGGATTGCCGCTTTTTTCAGCAAGGGATGCAACGGTGGCATCGTTCATACCGAGGTTCAGCACGGTATCCATCATGCCGGGCATGGAGGCACGGGCGCCTGAACGTACCGACACGAGCAGGGGGTTCTTCGGGTCATCGAACTTCGTACCTGTGAGAGCCTCCACATGAGCGATGGCTTTTTCTACATCGTTCTTTATATCTTTCACAACTTCGTCGCGGCCGTACTGGGTGTATTCGGTGCAGACCTCGGTGGTAATGGTGAAGCCCGGAGGCACAGGCATCCCAAGCAGGTTCATTTCAGCGAGGTTGGCGCCTTTACCGCCGAGAAGGTTTCGCATCGAAGCATCGCCTTCAGCCTTGCCGTCGCCAAAAGTGTAGATTTTCTTTGACATCTGGGTGGATTTATTTGGTAATTAGTTATACAGTAATCTAATTCAATGTCCTTAACACGGCTACAGCCCCGGAGGCATGTCACTCCGTCTTATACGAGACGGCGTTTACGGTAGCCTGCATTACGGCGTTCTGCAAAGTTACGTCTTTTAGATGAATATCTCCATATATCAGGCCAATTTTTCACACTCTTTCTGTTAAATTTTTATTAAACCGTTAAGAATCGAACATTCTATTGGGGTATATGTGCTAACTTTGTGCCTTGGATAGAACATCTATAAACATTCTTATGTTTCGGATGGATACCTATAATTAAGATATTATAAACATGGCGAGGAAGCGCAAAGAACAGCCGGTGATTCCGGAACTTGAGATAACCGGCATTGCTGCCGAAGGAAATTCTATTGCCCGCTGGGGGGAGATGGTGGTGTTCGTGCCCTATGGTGCTCCCGGCGATATTGCCGACATCAAGATAGAGAAGAAACGTTCCTCATATGCCCAGGGACGGATTGAACGTCTTGTTAGGCCATCGGAGTGCCGCGTTGAGCCGCGCTGTTCCCATTTCGGCACATGTGGCGGTTGCCGGTGGCAGCATCTGCCTTATGAGGTGCAGTTACAGGCCAAACAGCAACAGGTTGTGGATGCGCTTACGAGGATTGCCAAGGTACCCCTGCCTGAGATTTCGCCGATTCTTGGTTCGGAGGATATATGGGAGTACCGCAACAAGATGGAGTACACATTCTCCAACCGCCGCTGGCTCACATGGGATCAGATACGTGCCGGAGAGAACCCTGAAGACCGTTCCGGGGCGGGTTTCCATATCTCGGGAGCTTTCGATAAAGTGCTTGATATTGACCGTTGCTATCTTCAGGACGATTTGGGGAACCGAATACGCGTCTTTATCAAGGAATATGCGCGTGAGAACAATCTGTCGTTCTTTGACCTCAAGGCACAGCACGGCCTTTTGCGCACGTTGATGATCCGCATAGCCTCCACCGGCGAGGTTATGGTGATAATATCCTTCGGAGAAGATTCCCCGGAGGAAATAAACTGCGTCCTGGAGGCTGTTAAAGGGCGTTTCCCGGAATTGACATCGCTCATGTTTGCAATAAACACCAAGGCCAACGATTCGATGGACGGTGTTGATGTGCGCCTCTATTCAGGCAGGGATTTTATCGAGGAGGAGATGGAGGGGCTGCGCTTCCGCGTAGGGCCGAAATCTTTCTATCAGACCAATTCTCGGCAGGCACTAAATCTTTATCGTACCGCGCGGGAATTCGCCGGACTTACCGGTGGAGAGCTTGTATATGACCTTTATACAGGCACCGGGACGATAGCCAATTTCGTTGCCCGCGATGCCCGCAAAGTGGTCGGGATAGAGTATGTGCCTGAAGCTATAGCTGACGCGAAGGTAAATTCGGCTGTAAACGCCATCAATAACACTGATTTCTATGCCGGAGACATGAAGGATGTCCTTACAGATGATTTCATCGCCGCACACGGACGTCCCGATGTAATGATTGTCGATCCCCCCAGGGCAGGGATGCATCAGGATGTGGTCGACACGATACTCCGTGCCGAGCCCGGGCGCATTGTCTACGTAAGCTGTAACCCTTCCACGCAGGCTCGTGATATTGCGTTGCTTGACGCAAAATACAGGGTAGAGCGTGTGCGCCCTGTGGATATGTTCCCCCACACCCACCATGTGGAGAACGTTGTGCTTCTTGTCAGGAAAGATTAGAATTGAAGTATCTTGGGTCGCCTGTCACCTCTTCACCTATAAAAGATGGTGTTTCGAACGTTTCATATTCATCAGGAAGTTCGATTTCGGCTGTGACAAGGCCTTCGAATCTTCCGTGGAATACATCTATTTCCCATTGGTGTCCCTGGTACGGCACTACGAGGCGTTCCTTTTCGAGAATGGAGCCTTCGGTTACTTCCGCCAGCATCGCCTGCGCATCGGCTATAGGGATTTCGTATTCCCATTCGCTTCGTATGCAACCCCGGTTCTTCCCTTTTACGGTGATGTATGCCTTATCGCCGAATATGCGCACTCTCACCGTTCCCTCGGGGCGCCGGCTTATATATCCCTGTAGAATGGGTATGCGTATGGTAGCCATATCGCGGTAGGAATCATTACACACAAGGAATTTGCGTTCTATCTCTTTTGCCATTTTCAGAATGTTTTTTGCAAAATTAGGAAAAATAGCAAGAACAGCCATATCGTTACTACTGTGCATCTTCGCCGTGGTTCCAGCCTTGGGACGCACTTTGGAGATTCAGATGGTCGACTCGGTTACGGGAATCGGGGTGCCTTATGTGGCTGTCTACGTGGTAGGAACGCCCCGAGGCGCCCTTGCCGATGAGAAGGGTAGGGCGCAGGTCGTGCTTGACGATGGCCGTAGCTCCGAGGTTGAGGTTTCGGCTATGGGCTACGACAAGAAAAGATTCCCGATAAACCCCGGCGTGACGGCTCTCCGTGTCCCCATGTCGGCATCGGGAGTCGGCCTGGAAGAGGTCGTTGTAAGGAAGAAAAAGGAACATTATTCAAAGAAGAATAATCCGGCGGTGGAGTTCATGCGCCGCATACGTTCGGCCGGGGAGCTTACCGACCCAAGGCGCAACGATTTCTTTTCCTATAGCAAGCATGAGCGTATCTCTTTCGGCCTGAACGATATGCATCTGTCTGATTCTACACGTGGAAAGTTCGCTTTCCTTAAAGAACATGTTGATACATCGGAGATTACCGGCCGTCAGATTCTGCCATTGTCGGTAAAGGAGAAAGTATCGGAGATTGTATATCGCCGTGACCCGAAAGGGGAGAAGGAGCTTATAAGGGGGATAAGGCAGAACGGCGTCGACGAGGTGACCGATCTGCAGAGTATGCAGAGCCTGCTTGAAGATGCTTTCCGCGAGATTGACCTATATCAGGATGATATAAACATTTTGCAGAACCGTTTTGTAAGTCCGCTGTCGAAGATAGCCCCTGATTTCTATAAATTCTATCTTACCGATACGGTACAGGATGCCGTGACCGGGGAGAGACTGGTGGAACTGAGTTTTGCCCCACGTAATCCGGCATCATTCGGGTTCACCGGGCGTCTTTATGTGGAGGCCGGTGACACGGCGATGTTTGTGAAACGCGTACGCATGAACGTGCCCCCGTCCATCAATCTGAATTTCATAGAGAAATTGCAGATTTCCCAGGAGTTTGACCGGGCTTCGGACGGTTCGCGCCTGAAATTGAATGATGATTTCTATATCGAATTGGCCGTGATAAAGGGTACGCAGGGGATTTTTGCCCGCCGCACCACGGCCTACGGTGATTTCTCATTCTCCGAACCTGAGGAAAAAGGAGTGTTTGACCGTATGGGCAATGTGCTGACCGATACGAGGGCATATTCACGCGACGATGCATATTGGGATGCGGCACGTATGATGCAGGTCAGTTCGAATGAAAAGCGGATAAATACCCTTATGGCGCGTCTGCGTTCTGTTCCTCTGTACTATTACTCTGAAAAAGTGCTCCGCATCCTCATAGGAGGATATGTTGCCACGGGAAATCCCTCGAAGTTCGATATAGGGCCTGTGAACACTTTCTTCTCAGGCAACTCCCTGGAGGGATTCAGGATGAGGGTAGGGGGACTGACTACCGCAAATCTCTCTCCCCATTGGTTCGCACGAGGCTATGTGGCCTACGGATTCCATGACCGTAAGGTGAAATACGGAGGGGAGGTTGAATACTCTTTCAATGCCAAACGTTATCACTCACGCGAGTTCCCGATACATTCCATTAAAGTGTCCTCGCATTACGATGTGGATCAGCTTGGCCAGCATTATCTTTTCACTAACCAGGACAACGTCTTCCTTGCCTTGAAGCGCCAGAAGAACGAGTTGATGACTTACAAGCGAGATGCCTCACTGGATTATACGCTCGAACTTCCGAACAACTTTTCGGTGAGCGCATCCGCCGGGTGGGAACGTCAGGAGGCATCTGAGTTCGTGAGTTTCCGTCTCCCTGACGGAGGCGGCTTCAGCCATTATGACGAGACGATGTTCTCTGTCAGGCTGCGGTATGCCCCGGGAGAGAAGTTCTACCAGTCAAAATCAACGCGTATTCCGATAAATCTTGACGCGCCGGTGGTTATTCTCAGCCATACGTTCGCGCCGGGTGGATTTCTTGGGAGCCGTTATTGCATCAATAAGACAGAACTGTCGTTGCAGAAACGTTTTTGGTTTTCGGCTTTCGGTTTTGCCGATTTCTTGGTAAAGGGCGGCCATGTATGGAGTTCCGTGCCGTTTCCGGCTCTGCTCACGCCTAACGCCAACCTGTCCTATACCATCCAGCCTGAGAGCTATGCCCTTCTCACTCCGATGGAGTTTATGGGCGATTCGTTTTGTAGCTGGGAGGTGACCTATTGGGCCAACGGCGCGCTGTTCAATTATGTGCCTCTGTTGAAGAAGCTGAAGCTGCGAGAGGTGGTGGCTTTCCGAGGTTGGCTGGGGCATCTTTCGGACAAGAACAACCCTGTCCACACACGATGGTTGCCTGAATTCCCTTCTAATGTAAGATTTACACAGATGCATGGACGCCCGTATATGGAAATCTCGGCGGGTATAGACAACCTGCTGAAATGCTTGCGTATAGACTATGTGTGGCGCCTTACCTACCGCGATGTGCCCGGGCGCGACCGCTCCGGACTGCGTGTGGCCCTCCATGTCACTTTTTAAAATGAAGTTACATTTTGATTGACCTTCCTCAAAAAGGTTGTCGGTTTTTATTTCCCGGCATCTGCCGACTCATCGTGCTCCTTGATTATAAGTAAGGTGTCGCCCGGGCATAGATTCAGACGCCCGTTCGGCACCATGTATTTCTCCCCGCGCCTTACCATCATTACCAACGACCCTTCCGGCAGATTCATGTCCTTCAGACTGTTGCCACGGCGTAGGTCTTCGTCCGTAAGGGTGATGGAGTGGAGCGATGTCGGCAAATCCTCGGGTAGCTCCACGCCGAAATCATCATGGCTTTTCTCCTCGCCGCTTGATAGTCCGAGCTCCTCTGCCAAAGTAACGATTGATGTCCCTTGAACCAGCAACGACAGGAGGGTTACGAAGAACACTATATTGAAAATCTGGGAAGCGCCCTCTATCTGCGCCACAACGGGATATGTAGCGAATATTATAGGCACGGCACCTCTGAGACCCACCCACGACACGAACAACCTCGAACGGAACGAGATGTTTCGGATCGGGGCCAGTGAGAGGAATACGCTTAACGGGCGTCCGGCCACAATCATGAATATTCCTATTATTAGTGAAACTGCGGCCACGTCAAGCATCTCGTGAGGGTTTACGAGCAGTCCGAGCATAAGGAACATAACAATCTGGGCCAGCCAGCTCATGCCGTCCATGAACTTTAATATGCCGCTACGGTTGGCGATTTTGCCGTTGCCTATCACTATGCCGCACAGATACACCGCCAGGTATCCGTTTCCACCTATATCGGAAGCTGCCGCGAATGTGAAGAAGACAGAGCCGAGGATAAGTATGGATGTCATGGCGCTTGCCTGCCCCGAATCCTCGGTTATTCCCTTGGATGCTCCCATGCGGTTGTAGGTTCTCACAAGCCACAGGGAGATATATCCCATGGCTATACCCACTGCGGCGCCGAAACCGAACTGTAGGAGCAATTGCGTCACAAGCCTGCCTGTGGGCAGATTGCCTCCAAGCCCTATAGCCTCGATGAGTATGATGGTCAGCATATAGGCCATGGGGTCGTTCGAGCCGCTTTCGAGTTCGAGCATCGGGCGCAGATTGTTCTTCAAGCCGACTTTTTGGCTTCCGAGTATGCCGAACACCGAGGCCGAGTCGGTCGACGACATAGTAGCTGCGAGCAATATCGAAGGGAGTAGGGCGAAATGGATATTGGTCCAGGCCATCCCGGAGAGCCACCATATGAAAAGCCCGGTGATAAGCGCCGTAAGCAACACTCCCACGGTGGACAGCAGCACACCGGGTAGGATTACAGGCCGTATAACCGACAGCTTTGTGCCCATACCGCCGGAAAAGAGTATTATGCACAGGGCAATCATGCCTATGAACTGGGCCGTATGCATGTCGCTGAACTGGATTCCCAATCCGTCTGTGCCGAACAGCATCCCGACAAGGAGGAATATTAATAGCAATGGCAGCCCGGCGCGATAGCTTACCTTTCCTATAATAACTCCGGCAATAAGCAGCACCGAGCCTATCAGCAGAATGTTTTCGTAGGTTATCAGTTCCATGTGGATGAAAAATGTGGGCGTGGCGCGATAAGAAAAATGCTGATGGTTAAATTTATAACCACCAGCATTTTGTGATTTGAGCGGTAAACGAGGCTCGAACTCGCGACCCTCAGCTTGGGAAGCTGATGCTCTACCAACTGAGCTATTACCGCCTGAAATTGTAGTGCAAAATTAATTCTTTTCTCCGAGATGACAAAATCTAAATTGATTTTTTTATCTGTTGCATGTAAAATATGGGGCGTGAAATTTGTGGTGCTATAAGGTCAGAAGCTGAGGTAAGAGGAGGATTTCTTAGCCGGATTTGAAAGTAAAAGGAGGATGATAATTTTTATGAGATTAAAAATATTTTGAAGATACAATAAATTTGGTTAATTTTGCAGCCGGAAAAGTCTATGTTTCGGCCTACTTTGTGCCGTTTTTTAATCCATACTGATCCGGACATTCGTGATGTCCGTTTTTGTAGCACTTATAATTTTTAATTATATTTTTACTTACATTCACTAATACCAGTATTTTGCTATGAACGGAGTTAAAAAACTTCTGCTCTCCGGCATGATGGCTTGTGTTACGGCTTCGGCTATGGGTGCCACATTCGTGGGCGACCGTACCGACTTCCGCGATGAGACCATCTACTTCGCCATGACTACGCGTTTCTACGATGGCGATCCTAAAAACAATGTCTGCGGCTGGGATCACCAGAACGTGCAGATTGCTAACAACGACCCCGACTGGCGTGGCGATTTCAAGGGGCTTATAGACAGACTTGACTATATCAAGGCTCTCGGATTCACCGCCGTATGGATTACCCCGATTGTACAGAACTGCTCGGGTACGGACTTCCACGGCTATCATGCCATGGATTTCTCAAACGTAGACCTGCGTTATGAGAGCCGCAAAGAATGGGGCTCGTCGGAAGATGTGAAATTCCAGGACCTCATTGATGCCGCCCATGCCAAGGGAATGAAGATTATCCTTGACATAGTTCTGAACCATACCGGCAACTTCGGTGAGGCACATTTCGCACATCTGTTTACCCGCAGCCAGGATATACGCAACCAGGCATCGGTATCTGCTTCGATTATCCCCAATGCCGACAAACTCGGCGCCGACTATAACGATGTTGACGGCAAGACACAGTATGCCCGTCGCTTCCAGTATCTTAAGAATACCGGCGGCAAGAATCTTGACAACCACAATTACTGGCACCACCTTGCCAACGCCTGGAACTGGGACTACCCTTCGCGCTGGTGGGGACAGATTGCAGGCGACTGCGTGGATCTCAACACCGAGAACCCTGCCGTCTGCGACTATCTGGTGGAATGTTACGGCAAGTTTATCGAGATGGGTGTAGACGGATTCCGTATTGATACCACCGGCCATATCTCGCGCCTTACTTTCAACAAGGAGTTCATTCCCCAGTTCCATGCCATTGCTGAAAAATATAAGAGCAAGCGTCTGAACGGATGCCCGTTCTTTATGTTTGGTGAGTGCTGCGCACGTTACAGCGATGTTACCTACCGCGACCAGCCTAATCTCTCCAGCTATTTCTATACCTGGAAGTCGCCCCAGTCAATCCTTGACCAGTGGAACGATGACCCCACTTATTGGGACAATATCGAAATCCTCGAAGGGAATGACAACACGTATGGTAACATGAACCTCTGTCTGGAGGAACCCAGCGAGCAGCGTACCTCCGACAATGTGTTCATGAAGAACAATGCATGGCACACTCCCGACTACTCCGACTATTCGGGATTCTCCATCATCGACTTCCCTATGCACTACAACTTCAATAACGCGGCCGCAGCTGTTGATGTTGCGAAGAAAGGTGACAAGTATTACAACGATGCCTCTTACAACGTGGTGTATGTTGACTCTCACGACTATTGCCCGGGTCCGAATGATGGTACACGTTTCAACGGCGGAACCGCACAGTGGGCCGAAAACCTGTCACTGATGTTCACTTTCCGTGGCATCCCCTGTATATACTATGGCAGCGAGGTTGAGTTCCAGGCCGGTCAGAAAGTTGATGCCGGCGGTACGGACATGCCCGTTAAGAACTCGGGCCGTGCCTACTTCGGACACTACCTTGAAGGAAGTGTAAGCGCTTCTGACTTTGCAAAATACACCGCAAGCGGTAATGTAAAGACCACCCTTGGCGGTGACCTTTCGCAGCATATCATACGTCTGAACCAGATTCGTGCAGCCGTGCCTGCACTCCGCAAGGGACAATATACATTCGATGGCTGCTCCGCCAACGGCGGCTGGGCTTTCAAACGTGCCTATAAGAATGAGAGCTATGCTCTTGTGGCAATCAATGGCGGCGCTACCTTTACAGGTGTGCCTGCTGGAACCTATGTCGACCTGGTTACGGGTCAGTCCTATACTGCCAACGGCGGCAAAATCACTGTTTCCGCTCCCTCTAACCAAGGACAGCTGCGTGTACTTGTAAAAGATTGGAAGGGTGGCAAAGTCGGTGAGGATGGCAAGTTCATCTATGCCACTTCTGCTGTTGCCCGTGGAGGAAATCCTTCGTTCGAGGATCCCGGCACGACCGAGTTCTATACCGCTGAGGACGCTGTTGGTTCGCCTGCCGTTACTTTCAATCCCAACGGTGGCAGCTTCAAGACCGAGACACTCTCCGTAACCGCCACCCTGAACGCCTCTGCCGTATCCGGATGGTTCCAGGTAGGTTCGCAGGCTAAGGTAAATCTAACTTCGGGTGCTGAAAAGACCTTTACTGTAGGTGAAGGTATGAATTATGGCGACCGTGTTACCGTTACTTGGGGAGCTAAGGGTCAAGATGGGGCCGAGATGACCGGCTCAGCCGTATATCGCAAGGTGGATCCCGCCGCAACAATCACCATATATGTTAAATCTGAAAAAGTTCCCTACCTCTATGTATGGTGCACGAACAGCGCCGGCGCAAAGGCTGAGCCTAACGGCACATGGCCCGGACGCCAGCTTACATCGACCAAGGAGATTGGCGGGGACACATATTATTATTTCACAGCCGATGATACCGAGAGTGTAAACTGCATCATCAATAACGGTGGTTCCGGCCAGACCGCCGATATAACCGGCATCACTGAAGATACGTTCTTTGAATGGGACGGTGGTTCGGGTTATACTAAGATTGACGATGTTGTAGTGGTGCAGGACCCCGTGGTACGTTTCTCGCCCAACGGTGGTTCATTCTTCGAGGATCAGATTACCGTTACTGCCTCTGCCCGCAACTGCACTTCCGCATGGTATCGTATCGGTGACGGCTCGCAGGTTGCCATCAACGGTGGTACCGCAACTTTCACCATCGGTTCTGATATGTCTATTGGCGAGAGCGTCACAGTAAGCTGGAGCGCTACCGGCTCGGAAACACGCACCGGCTCTGTTACATTCACTAAGATTGCCAAACCTGAAGGCGTAACCGTTTATTACGACAATTCCCGCACGGCATGGTCGGCAGTAAAAATTCATCACTGGTCGGTAGATGCCACCACATGGCCCGGCGTACAGATGGATTGGGTGAAAGACCAGATTTATAAGTACACAGTTCCTACCGGCACTACAGGTATCGTGTTCAACGATGGCGCCGGTCGCCAGACTGATGATGTTACCAATATCATACACGACCATCTCTATCGCGGTATGGCCGGTGATGGCAAGGTCGGTGTAGAAGATCTTGGCGAGTATGATGACACCAATGCTATTGTTGATGTTGAGGCTGACGATTCAGACCTTCCTGTTGAGTATTACAATATGCAGGGTATGCGTGTCAACAATCCCGGACGTGGTTGCTACATCATGCGTCGTGGTACAAAGGTTGCCAAAATCTATATCCCCTGATAGTTGATAAGGATTTAGAACTCTATTAAAAATAAGGCGGTGTGTCAAAATCCATTTTTTTTGACACACCGCTTATGTTATATAACACTTTTGGCAATGGTAACTTTATAGTGGCGCCGGACCTCCGGGACGGCAGGCCACCCGAAGAGGCGGAGTCTAAAAACGTAAGTTGTTATTTGACGGGGAGTTGGCGTTTCTAATTCGGCTGAGCTTTTTCGGGTGGCCTGCCGTCCCGGAGGTCCGGCGCCACTACCATCCGGCAACATTAAAGTGACCATGTTCTGAGTAAGAGAAGTGTTTTTTAGATTTTGACACAGCCACTTGTTTTTAATTAACCTATGTTCCCATGCGGGAGGATGGATGGGCTTTATGAATTGGCCGATGTGGTAGCTTGGGAACCTTGTGAGACTGAGGTATTTGTACGGTTTTGACCTTTACCTTTATATGCGTGCTTACGGGCTTTGTCACTCCTGCGTCCACGCTCTCCGGCTGTAGCATGGTTCCTGCGGTCGCCCTGGCGGAAGGCTTTGTGGTGCTCAGGAGCACCGTTTACTACCATGTTCTCAAGGAAAATTACGTACTGGTCGGGACCGATGATGGCTTTTACCTCTTCAAGATATTTCTTCTTGTCGGCACGACGTGCAGCCATTCCAAGAGAATCCCTGCGATGACGGTCGGCTCTTACATCTTTTGCGCGGTCTTTATGTGCTGCGGCGCGTTGTGTCCTCAGTTCTTCAAGTTTGGCCTTCTGGGCATCGGTAAGAGTGAGGCCCTCGAAAGGGTTGCACCGGGCTTTTCCCTTGTTGCACTCCTTCTTAGTGCGCTGACATTGCACCTTTTCCTGTGATACAGGGCATGTCTGGTTTGTCTGGGCCATGCTGGAGAAACCGGCGAACGAGAGAGCTATCAGTGCTAAACTTAGAAATTTCTTTTTCATGATTTGTCGTTTGGTTGTTTATTGTTATTTGTCGTTTTTGACTGATATAACAAACCAACGTTTAGCAGTGATTATTACTTTAACTCTAAATTAACTCCCTGATAGGTAAAAACATAAATAGAATTAAAAAATCAAGTGGCAATTAAACCCTATCTGCCGATAATTATAATATCGGGATTAATTTCCTTTAATTGCCTGACAAATCCGTCGCGGTCAAGCGGTGATATTTCAATAGGCATAAAACTTTTCAAGACCTTCGGGTCTGAGAATTTTATTGATAGCCTGCGTGAGGACATCGCGGCTCCCGCAAGATAACTCCGGCAATATCTTATCTCCTTTATCTTGTCGATTGGAAGCCGTAGCGGGCGATAGAACTGATATACGGTAAGGGTGTGTCCGCATATAGTGTATTTTATCCCAAGTGTGCCTATAATAAGCGGTGTAAGTATGCCTACCCCGTATAGGGAGGAGAGCCACCATGGCGACCCTATGGCGATGCATATTATAACCGCGATCACAAATATAAATATGCACCATACCCACCAATCAATCCTGGAGCGATATGTCGTTTTATGCTCTGTCATGTCTTAGAACCTGAGTATGATATTAATCTATTCCATGGAACAGCGGGATGTGTCGGCATGTATATCCGGCACATCCCGTTTCAAAGTTAGGGAATTTTATCTTTATTTCAGTAGGACGGACATAAAAATTTGAAATTTTTCTATCGTTTTATGATTTTCCGCAATGCTATTAGAATAAGCGTCAGGATGATTCCGATAAGAACGCATCCCAGGTCTTCTTTCCATTTATCCCACCGTGACACGGGGTTTTGAACGGGAACAGAAGTAATGCTGGTTGAAGAGTCCCTTTTGGTAGTATGGTTCTCGGTGTAGGATTTGTTTCTGCTTATACCGATGTCCGACCTATGTGTGGATTCCTTTTCATAGTGCCATCGGTCAAAGCCTGTGATCCTCCCTGTGGAATCTACGTTCGGAGATACGGAATCCTTTATCAGCAGGGTTATGGCATATCGCTCACTAACAGAGTCCGTTTGTTGCTGTAGGGAGATATGGAGGGTAGAGTCAATGTGGTGCGCTACTGTCTCCGTAGGGAGGTATAACGTACGTGTGCAGCCATATAAGGTCGCGGCCATGAGCGATAAGAATATTCCTACGGAGATTGCGGCGGTCTGTCTCTGTCTCATATCGCGGCATATTCCTTTGTGGCATCGAAACAGGGGCAGGCCTTGTTTGCGAAATCCCGGTGTCCGCAGATTCTTGCTTTTGGATAACGCTCCCGCATGGCCCGGAGCAATGTCAGGAGTGTCTTTTTCTGAGCTTCGGTGCGCGTGTCTTTCGGCGTATGCCCGTCAGCGGCACATCCGCCCACATAGCATATTCCGATTGAACGTGCGTTATGCCCAAGACAGTGGGCGCCTGCTCTCTCTATGTGGCGTCCACGATAATAGCTGCCATCGCGGTAGACGACATAGTGGTAGCCTATGCCGTTGAATCCCCGTTCTCTGTGCCAGCGGTCGATGTCGCTTACTGTGAAGTCTTTTCCCTCCGGCGTGGCCGAGCAATGCACGATAATCTCGTTGATGTGTCTCATAGCGATAAAGTATTTTTGGTGATTGAATATTTATGTTTCGCGTATTTTGATGACGCAAAATTACATAGGGAGAATATCGCAGCGTATGCCTTAATCTTCGGCAGGGTAGTCCGTACCTGAAATATATAGGTTGCGGGAAGAAGAAAGGGCGATGTGCCAAAAAATGAATTTTGACACATCGCCGAGTGGGTATTTGTTAGGATGAAGGTTGGCTTGAACGTGGATTAGTCGTCGGCGTTGGTTTCGGCGTACTCTTTGAGCAGCTTGTCCTGAACATCGCCGGGAACGAGTTCATAGGAGGAGAACTTCATTGTGAACGATGAGCGGCCGCCGGTAATGGAACTCAGCGCGGTCGAGTAGGACGACATCTCTTTGAGGGGTACGCGAGCCTGGATTTTCTCGAATCCATTCTCTGAGGACATACCCATGATTATGGCGCGACGCCCCTGCAGATCACTCATAACGTCTCCCATAACGTCTGACGGCACCATTACCTCTACATCGTAGACGGGTTCGAGAACCTTTGGATTGGCGTTGCGGAACGCTTCGGAGAATGCGTTGCGGGCTGCCAGGCGGAATGATATTTCGTTCGAGTCTACCGGGTGCATCTTGCCGTCGTAGATGCAGACTCGTACATCGCGGGCATATGAGCCGGTGAGAGGTCCCTGCTCCATGCGGTCCATGAGGCCCTTTACGATTGCGGGGATAAAGCGGGCATCAATGGAGCCACCGACGATACAGTTGTGAACAACCAGTTTGCCGCCCCATTGTAGGGGGATTTCCTGTGTATCGCGGATACTCATCTTATACTCTTGGTTGCCAAACTTGTAGGTGTCGGGCAGGGGGGCGTCCTCGGTGTAGGGTTCGATGATGAGGTGTACCTCGCCGAACTGTCCTGCGCCGCCCGACTGTTTCTTATGGCGGTAGTCGGCACGGGCGGCCTTGGTGATAGTCTCTCGGTAGGGAATCTTAGGTTCCTCAAAGAGGATGGGGAGTTTGTCGTTGTTCTCCACACGCCATTTGAGGGTACGCAGGTGGAACTCTCCCTGGCCTTTGAGCAGGGTCTGCTTCAGTTCCTTAGACATCTCTACTTCCCAGGTGGGATCCTCCTCGTGCATACGGGTCAGGATTGCCGAGAGTTTCTCGGCATCGCTCTCGGTGACGGGGCGGATGGCGCGGGTATATTTCGGCGCGGGGTATTTGATGAAGTCAAACTGTATGTCGCATCCCTTTTCATCAAGGGTGTTGCCCGTGCGTACGTCCTTGAGTTTCACAGATGCGCCTATGTCGCCTGCGCAGAGTTTGTCGACCGGGGTCTTTATTTGGCCGCACACGCAGTATATCTGGGCGAGGCGTTCCTTGCCGCCGCGTGTCACGTTGTCAAGGTCGGCTCCGGCGTTGAGTGTGCCGGACATAACCTTGAAATATTGTACTTCCCCGATATGCGGCTCTACTGTGGTCTTGAACATGAAGATGCTGAGAGGTCCGTTGCTGTCGGGAGCCACCGGGTTGCCTGCCATGTCAACAGGGGCGGGCATGTCCTCAACGAAAGGAACTACGTTGCCGAGGAATTCCATCATGCGGCGTACTCCCATGTCTTTGAGGGCGCTTACACAGAAAACGGGGAATATCGAGCGGTCAACCAGGCCTTTGCGTATGCCTTCGCGCATCTCGTCCTCCGTGAGGTGTCCCTGGTCGAAGAATTTCTCCATGAGGGTCTCGTCGTTCTCGGCTGCTGCCTCCACGAGGGCCTGGTGCATCTCCTGTGCGCGCTCCATTTCCTCTGTGGGGATTTCCTCTATTGTGGGAACGCCACCATCGGGACCCCATGAATATTTCTTCATGAGGAGGACGTCAATCATGGCATTGAAGCCCGGGCCGCAAGACAGCGGATACTGGATGGGTACTACCTTTGAGCCGAAAATCTCGCGCATCTGTTCCAAGGTGTTCTCATAGTCGGCCTTTTCTCCATCAAGTTGGTTTACGGCGAAAATAACCGGCTTCTTGAGGGCTGCCGTGGTGCGGAATATGTTCTGTGTACCAACCTCCACGCCGTACTGGGCATCCAGGACAATCACCCCGGTGTCGGTGACGTTCAGGGCTGTAATGGCATTGCCTACGAAGTCATCAGCCCCCGGACAGTCTATCACGTTGAGTTTCTTGTTGAGGAATTCGGCGTAGAAGATGGTAGAGAATACCGAGTAGCCGTATTCTTTCTCCACGGGGAAGTAGTCCGATACGGTATTTTTGGCATCTACAGAGCCACGGCGTTTTATAACTCCACACTCGTAAAGCATGGCTTCAGCGAGTGTGGTTTTACCAGAGCCTTTGCTGCCGAGCAAAGAGATGTTTTTGATTTCGTTAGTTTGATAAACCTTCATGTTATTAGCTTTTAGATAAGAGTAGACGTTTTTTCTAACACGGCATAGGCCGGGGAGAGGGAATATGGAGAGAAAGCATTTTGGCGCGATATGCTTTAAAAATAAAAGTAAAACCATATGCGCTATTAAAACTGGCCGCAAATTAGTGATTTTTTTATTAAGAGCAATAAAATTTTTCATGTTACAAAACATACTTTCATCGGGCGTGGCGCTTTTTAATTGTCTTTGAAAGGGTGGATTTGGCTCTCTCTTTGGGAAATTCTTTGTAATTTTGCACCCTCGGAACTCTTCCGCAATTATCATGAGCGACAATAAGAAGAATAGCATTTCCTCCTGCCATATAGTGCAGATGAGCCAGACGATTATAAATTCTGACAAACAACCGAACTTCCCGGATGATTTTTCCTCCATACCGGTGCTCCCCACGCGCAACCTGGTGCTTTTCCCCGGCATAACCATGCCTTTGACGCTGGTGCGTGAGCAGGCCAAGAAGATAGCCATGCTCGCCAAGAAAGAGAAGCGTATGATAGGGCTTTCATGCCAGAGGGATTCATCGGAGGATAATGTCACATCGGCAGCAGATTTGTGCGAATACGGTTCGCTTGTGGAGGTATTGGACGTATTCGAGCTTCCCGATAACACGCAGGCGGCTGTAGTACGCGCCATACGTAAATACAGGGTCTTGGGCGATGCCACGTCCGATGGCGCTGTTTCCTCAGATATAATATCTATATCGGTGCAGCCCATAATACAGCCGAATGTGCGTCCGGGTGTGGCGTTTGATACGCTTGTTGGGGAGATTCGCAACAGCGTCAAGGAATTCCGCGAACTCGGCGGAGAGATAGATATGTCTATGGCCATGACCCTTGACAATCTCCCCAAGGAGGATGTTATAAACTTCGTCTCCACCTCGTTCCCCCTGTCGGTAGCGCAGAAGATAGAACTGTTAGGCATATACCGCCTGCCCGAACGCGGCACACGTCTTTTGGTGATGCTGAACGAGAAAATCGAGGAGGTGAAACTATCCAATTCCTTTAAGGAACAGGCGCGTATGGAGATGGAACGCGGCCACCGGGAGGCATTTATGCGGGAGGAGATGGATGCCATACGCCGTGAGCTTTATGGCGACAACGACCCCTCGGAGGAACTGCGCCGAAAGGCCGAGGCTCTGCCTCTTCCCGATGATGTGCGCCAGACTGTCAACCGCGATTTAGCCCAGATGGCCCGTACTAATCCATCCTCGCCGGATTTTGCCGTGCTTTCGGGCTATCTTGAAACTCTGCTGGCTCTTCCTTGGGGGGTGTCGACTGAACTGAACAACGATTTCAATTATGCCGAACAAATCCTGGAGGGGGATCATTACGGACTTCGGAAGGTAAAGGAGCGCGTCCTGGAGCAGATTGCCGCCATAATGAACAACCCTGACGGCCATGCTCCGATTCTCTGTCTGGTAGGCCCTCCGGGAGTCGGGAAGACCTCGCTGGGACAGTCCGTGGCCCGGGCTATGGGGCGTAACTACCAGCGTGTGAGCTTCGGCGGCCTACATGACGAGGCTGAGATTCGCGGCCATCGCCGTACATATATAGGTGCTATGCCGGGTCGGATAATCGCGGCTATGAAACGGGCCGGCTCTATGAACCCGGTGCTGCTGCTTGACGAAGTGGACAAAATCGGGGCCGACTATAAGGGAGATCCTGCGGCAGCTTTGCTCGAGGTGCTCGACCCTGAGCAGAACTGCCATTTCCATGATAATTATCTTGATGTCGATTTCGACCTGTCGAAGGTCTTGTTCATAGCAACGGCCAATACCCTCCAGACGTTGTCGCAACCGCTGCTGGACCGTATGGAGATTATAGAACTTTCGGGCTATGCCACGGAGGAGAAGATTGAGATTGCCCGTCGTCATCTCGTGCCGCGAGTATTGGCTGCCAATAATATCGTTCAGGGAGCTATAAGGTTCCCGGAGCAGACAATCGAACGTATTATTGACGGATATACCTCGGAGAGCGGTGTGCGTCTGCTTGAAAAGACGCTGTCGAAGATTGTGCGTAAGGTTGTGCTTGAAAACATGAGGGGAGGGGCTATGCCCGAGGTTATTGAACCCTCTGCACTGGAGCATTATTTAGGACGTCCCACGCGTATTGCCGACCGCTATGAGGGGAATGATATTCCCGGCGTGGTGACGGGCCTGGCATGGACGGCCGCCGGAGGGGAGATTCTATTTATCGAGGCGGCATCGGTTCCCGGCAAGGATGCCAAGTTGTCTCTTACGGGTAATCTCGGCGATGTGATGAAAGAATCTGCGACATTGGCTTTGCAGTATGTACGCGCCCATGCCGTGGATCTGGGCGTATCTCCCGAACTACTTGAAAACAATGCCATACACGTGCATGTTCCTGCAGGCGCAATCCCCAAGGACGGCCCGTCGGCGGGTGTAACCATGGTTACGGCTATAGTATCGGCCCTGACAGGACGCAAGGTACGTCACTCGGTAGCTATGACTGGCGAGATAACCCTGCGTGGACGTGTCACAGCCATCGGAGGGGTGAAAGAGAAAATCCTTGCCGCGAAACGGGCCGGGATTACCGACATACTGCTGCCGGAAGAGAATCGCAAGGATGTGGAGGAGATTGAACCCTCCTTCCTTGACGGGCTGTCTTTCCACTATTTCTCTACTTTGGCGCCCCTGTTAGATTTTGCCCTTCCTGGAAGCCATGAAGTCGCCAAGCCATAAACCTCCTATGATTAAGAGGCAGCCGAAGCATCCTAAGATTGTGATGGGGTCGTGGAGGCTCGGGATTACAGCTGCGATAATCATGGTGAAAATCGGCTGGGCATAGAGGTAGTTGTTGGTGGTTATGGAGCCGAGCTTATTGGTTACGGCGGCCCATATCACGTATGACACCACGGAGCATACCACTCCGAGGAAGAGCAGGTTACCAATAACATCGGGACGTAGGAATACTGTCGGCGATGAGACGGGCTCTTTCGAGATGAACCAAAACGGAAGCGCCGTTATAAGGCCGTAGAAGAATGTCTTACGCGTCACGAACTTAGCCGAATATGTTGCTGCCAGTTTGCGCAGGGCAACGCTGTATATTGCCCATGAGAAAGCAGCGCCCAGTGCGAGGAGGTCGCCTATGGTAGCTGACAGGGAGTCGGGTCCCCCTGCCGGTTGCAGATTGAACCCGTCTTTGAAAACAATGCACACTACTCCTGCGAACGCTATGGCCGAACCGCAATAGAACCAGCCGCCCGGGCGCTCTGACTTGTACAGGGCCGCAATCAATAAGGTCGTGAGCAACGGTGACAGGGTGGTTATCATCGACACATCCGATGCCCTGGTATAAGTGACAGCGGTGTTTTCGGCGATAAAATATATCGAACTGCCGCAAAGGCCGCATATGAGGAACAGCATCTCATCGCGCCAGTTATGAGCCAAGAGCCGTTTGTGGCAGCTTATGAGCATAAGCAGGTATGCCAATACGAAACGATAGATGTATATCTCCACGGGGCCCAGACCGTTCTCGGTAAGGACCTTGGTTGCAACGAACGAGCCGCCCCATACCGCTACTACGAGCAGAGCGCCGAGGTGTGATAGAAGCTGGCCCTTTCTCGAGGGGGCTTTCCACGAAATGGATTCCATATAGATTTAGGTTAAACCGCCACGAAATTACAAAATCCCGACTGAAAAAGCACAAACAGGCACGATAATTTTAATATGTTAAAAAACATTCCCCCTTATCATGTTGTACTTAATATAAAATGTGTAACTTTGTACAAGTACTATAGAAATCATAAAACTAACAACTAAAAAATCGGAAAAATGAAATCGTTAAAGACATTATGCGCGGCTTTTCTTGCAGCCGGCATACTTCTGACAGGTTGTAACTCTATGACAAATACCGGCAAGGGAGCCCTTATCGGTGGTGGCGGCGGCGGCGCCCTCGGTGCAGGTATCGGCGCTCTCATCGGAGGTGGCAAGGGTGCAGCCATCGGCTCTGCCGTGGGCGCAGCCGTAGGTGCAGGTGCAGGTGCCCTCATCGGGAAGAAGATGGATAACCAGGCCAAGCAGCTTGAACAGAGCCTTCCCAACGCCGATGTACAGCGCGTGGAGGACCAGAACGGCCTTGCTGCCATCAAGGTTACCTTCCCCGGCGGCATACTTTTCCCCACAGGGAAATCGTCTCTTAATTCAAGCGCCCAGACCGAACTCGCACAGTTTGCAAATTCGCTGAAGCAGAACCCCAACACTAATGTGCAGATTTACGGTTATACCGACAATACCGGCTCCATGAAGGTGAACGCCCCTCTTGCCACCAACCGTGCCGAGGCTGTTGAAAGTTTCCTCGTTAATTCCGGTGTGCCTGTAACCCGCATGACTGCCCAGGGTATTCCTATGGCTGACTATGTGGCATCCAATGATACCGCTGCCGGACGTGCCCAGAACCGCCGCGTTGAAATCTACATCACCGCCGACCAGCAGATGATTGAGCAGGCCAACAACGGCACCCTCCAGTAATTAATCCGCAAAGGCGGTGTGTTAAAAATGAATTTTGACACACCGCCTTTGCTTTATAGTTATAGTAGCCGGATGGTAGTGGCGCCGGACCTCCGGGACGG
>CAJUBM010000033.1 GCA_910584735.1 uncultured Muribaculaceae bacterium | reverse complement strand
AATTAGTTAAGGGGTTTATTTTGTGCCCAGAACAGGACTCGAACCTGCACGCCTCTCAGCACGCGCACCTGAAACGCGCGCGTCTACCATTCCGCCACCTGGGCATCGTGTTTGGTGATGCAAAGGTACGCAAAGTTTTTGAAACGGCAAGAGGGGGATTGTGTTTTTTTGATTTTTTTGGAAAGAGCCGTAGTGCATATGGCGGATTTGGGGAACGGGAATGTGGGGGAATGGAATTTTATGTGTAATTTTGTGGAGATTGTGTGCCGGCGGCACTGAATACCATGAAAACTCTAAACTAAAACAGGAAAGCTGATGACTACCGAACAGAAAAGGTATGACTTTAACCGTGTGATTGACCGCCACGGGTCGGGTTGCACGAAATTCGACGAACTGAAAAGTTTCTTCGGCAAGGAGGATCTCACTCCGATGTGGATTGCCGATATGGACTTCCCGGTGTGCCCCGAGATTACCGAGGCGCTCCAGCGTCGTATCGCCCACCCCATATATGGCTACTCGCTGCCCGACGAGGGGTATTGGGAATCGATTACGGCCTGGCTTCGCCGCCGTCACGACTGGGAGGTTGCCCGCAACGAGATTACTTTCGTGCCGGGAGTGGTGAAGGGTATAGCCTTCGCCATCAACTTCTTCACAAAACGTGGCGACAAGGTGCTTATCCAGCCGCCGGTTTATCATCCTTTCAAGCGTGTCATAGAGGGTAACGGCCGCATCGTGGTGACTGCCCCGTTGAGTTTTTCGGAGGAGGACCACACCTTCAGCATGGATTTGGAAGGACTGGAGGAGATTATCGCCCGCGAGCGTCCCCGCATGATGATTCTCTGCAATCCCCATAACCCTATCGGCCTGCAATGGGATCGTGAGACGTTAGGGGCAATCGGCTCGATATGCCGCCGCTATGGCGTGGTGGTTATTTCGGACGAAATACATGGCGACCTGGTGCTCTACGGCAAGCCCCATTATCCGTTCGCCGCATGCGGCGAGGATGCCGAGGCGGTGGCCGTGACGTTCGGCGCCCCGTCGAAGACGTTCAACATACCGGGACTGGTAAGCTCATGGTGCGTGGTGAAGAATCCCGAACTACGCGAGCCGTTCTTCGAATGGCTGGAGGCCAACGAGTTCAACGCCACTACATTTGTGTCGACAATCGGGGCGGAGGCGGCCTACAACAACGGGGAGCCGTGGCTCGCCGAGGCTGTAGCCTATGTGGAGGATAATATACGCTTTACGCGTGAGTTCCTTGCCTCGCGTCTGCCGCAGATAAAGATGGTGGAGCCTGAAGCCTCATTCCTCATATGGATGGATTTCCGCGACTTGGGGCTTACCCATGACGAGCTTGTTGACCTTGTAACCAACCGCGCACGCCTGGCTCTCAACGACGGCGAGATGTTCGGCCCGGAAGGAGTAGGGTTCATGCGTGTGAACATCGCTACTCCACGCTGCTGCCTCCAGGCGGCCTTGGAGTGTCTTGAAAGAGCTATTAATGACAAATAAGTAACTGTTCAAAATTATCTTATATTAACCGGTCTGATTATTTCAATGTTTCCAAAGAAACATTGAAATAATTTCGACCAGTTACTTAACTGATGGATTACGCGATATTCCCCCCTGAAGAATTAATAGAAGATGCCTCTGTGAGGCTTCCCTTATCTAAAAGCGTGGCAAACCGCGCCCTGATTCTTGCAGCCATGACTCCCGGGGCACCGGTCCCGGGCTGCCCCGACTGTTCCGATACGGAAATGCTACGTGACGCCCTGGAGAAGATAAAATCCGGGGATGCCGCCGAGATTTATCTCGGAAATGACGGCACGGCCATGCGTTTCCTTACGGCATACGCGGCCTCACTGCCGGGCATAGAGATTACCCTGAGCGGCTCAGACCGCATGTCGGAGCGTCCTATAGGGCCGTTGGTGTCGGCACTCAGAGAGTGTGGCGCCGACATTGAATATATCGGAAGGGAAGGTTATCCTCCTATTAAGATACAGGGAAGAAGGCTTCAGGGTGGAATCGTGACTGTCGATGCCACGGTGTCCTCTCAGTTCGTATCGGCACTGCTGATGGCGGCTCCGCTGATGGGACAGGGAATTACCGTGAATCTTGACGGGGAGCCGGTCTCGGCCCCGTATATCGCACTGACTCTGGGTATGATGGACCGGCGAGGCATACCGTCGGAACGCTCCCCGCTGTCAGTCACCGTAGCGCCGGGTGCATACCGTCCTCTTTCGGAGGATGACGCGGAGGGAGACTGGTCGGCAGCCGCTTTTTTCTACGAGATAACCGCTGTCTCTGCCGGATGGATAACTCTGGAGGGGCTGAACCCTGACTCCATGCAGGGTGACAGAGCTGCGATAGAATGTTTCGGCCAGCTCGGCGTAGTCACCGCGCCATCGGAAGAGACTCCCGGCGCCATCGACCTCCAACCCTCCCCCGAGGTATTCGGCCGTGTAGACCTCGACCTGTGCGACACCCCGGACATGGCTCCGGCGCTTGTCACGGCATGCTGCCTCCTGGGAGTTCCTTTCCGTCTCGTAGGTCTGCGCTCGCTGGCTATAAAGGAGTGTGACCGACTGGGAGCTCTCGTAGAGGAGATGGCCCGTATCGGCTGCGAGATAGAGCGCATACGCGATTTCGGCCTGGAATGGGAAGGGAGGCGGCTTCCGATAACCGAGATGCCCGTATTCGACCCTCGTGGCGACCATCGTCTTGCCATGGCATTGGCTCCGGCAGCGGTTTTCATACCCGGTATAATAATACGTGATGCCGAATGTGTCGCAAAGTCCTATCCCGGTTATTGGGAAGCGCTTGAATCATTAGGCTTCACATTAAAGAACGTTGAACCTGAATGATTCCGGCACTTATCATACTCGGAGTACTCGTAGCCGTGGGGCTGGTGTTGTGGCTGTTCCACCGCCGGGAAGAGGATGATGGCACAATCAACGCACCCAAGGTCACCGATCCGCCGGCAGGCAACAACCTTGAGGAAGGTGCCTGCTGCGGGATGCACGTCACCTGTGAGCGCGACTCCCTACTGGCCTCCGTAAGCACGGAGATAGAATATTTCGACGATGAGGAACTTGACGCGTACATAGGACGCCCGTCCGAGAGCTATAACGAAGAAGAGACCGAGCAGTTCCGCGACATCCTGCTCACCCTTCTGCCGGACGATATAGCACCCTGGGGCCGCTCGTTGCAGCTTCGCGGAATAAACCTCCCTCTCCCGGTAAGGGACGAACTCCTTCTTATCGTAGCCGAGGCCCGTGAGGCCCGGGCGAAGCAGCATGGATAACACTGTGATATGGAATGAATTTGGATTTTTTTGAATATCAATTTTTTATAAACGCCCTTATCGGCGTGGTGATAATCTCGGTGGCAGCCGCCATGATGGGCACATATATTGTGGCGCGCCGTCTGGTGGCCATATCAGGGGGAGTGACTCACGCCTGTTTCGGCGGCCTGGGTCTCGGTTGCTACCTGGGGTGGAACCCCATAGCGCTCGCAGCGGTATTCGCCGTTGGTTCCTCCCTCGGAGTACAATGGCTGTCAGAGCGGCAACGTGTGCGCGAGGATTCGGCCATAGCGGTAATATGGTCGCTCGGAATGGCCTTAGGAGTGCTGTTCGTCTTCCTTACACCCGGCTACGTGCCCGAACTAAATTCATTCCTTTTCGGCAACATACTTAATATCACAATCTCCGACCTATGGCTTTTCGGCGCTTTCACGCTGGTGTTAGCCTTATTCTTCATTTGGAAATACCGCCAGATTGTGATTTGTGCCTTCGACCCCGACTTCGCACGTGTCAGCGGACTTCCCGTGGAAATGATAACTACCGTTATGACCATACTTGTGGCGCTCTGCATCGTGTTGACAATCCGGCTGGTAGGTGTTATGTTGCTTATGTCTATGATTTCCCTACCCCAGCTTACAGCCGAGGTATTCTGTCGGCGATTCGGTTCGATAATGGGTGTGTCAGTGCTATTGTCGCTTTTGTGCTGCCTGACGGGGCTGGCCCTGGCCACGGTTGTCGACGTCCCATGTTCCGCATTGATTGTGATGGTTATGGCATCGGTTTTCGCCCTGGCACGTTGTCTGCGCAAATTTATAAAACGGCCCGAAGCGTATGGCAGATAACAGTTCACGCAAAATATCGCGGAAACGCGGGTTATGGATTCTTGCCATATCGCTAACCGTCTCCCTGCTGTGCATGGGGGGATATATGGCTTATGACCGCTGGCTTGCACCGGGTGCAGACCCTTCGGCGGAAGATTATCCCGTCCGAGGGATAGACATCTCGGCCCATAACGGCGATATTGATTTTGAACGCCTGAGGGCTGACTCATCGGTGCGTTTCGTATACATCAAGGCCACCGAGGGCACCGATTTCCTCGACCGCAACTATATCACCAACGTGCGCGAAGCCTCCCGCAACGCCATCCCGGCAGGCGCCTACCATTTTTTCCGTTTCGATTCCGATGGGGAGATGCAGGCCATAAACTTCCTGTGGGCGTTACGCGGGAGGAATCTGCAACTTCCACCCGCCATCGACATCGAGGAGTGGGGAAACCCCGACGGGCATGCCACCGCACGGATCGTGGAGCGGCTCCGCGACATGGTGTCCTATCTCGAAGCCCACGGCTGCCATCCCATCTTCTACACCAACAAAGATGGCTACCACCGCTTTATCCGGGGGAATTTCGACAATTACCCCCTCTGGATATGCTCTTTTTCCGACCCGCCGCTTGAAGAGGACGTGCCTTGGGCTATCTGGCAGTATTCCCACCGGGGGAGGATTGACGGAGTACCGACATCCGTGGATCTCAACGCCCTATCGCCACACGCCCCGTTCGCGGCCATCTTCCGATAACGTCACCCCGGCAGGACGGCAATAAACATCGGAATTCGCCGTTATATAAGTGGTTTGTCGGCTCCATTCAAAAACAAAGCCGGCCCTCTCTTAAATATGACACAGTCAAAATTCTTTCTAAAAAACATATACCCGTCCCTCGCGAGCCATATAATGCGGCTGACAATAGCTGCAGTTATGGCCTCCTTCATCTTCACGGCCCGGGCCCTCCCCGTAAGCCATTATGCCACAAATTCGAAACTGGCATCAGGCACGTGGGTGAAAATTTCAGTTAAAGAGGACGGAATGTATCTGCTTTCGGAATCAGCCCTGCGTAGCTACGGCTTCTCAAACCCCTCGGAAGTAAAGGTCTACGGCTATGGAGGGCGCCGCCTTCCGGAAATCCTTGACGAAAGCTATCTTGACGATATGCCCCAGACTCCCTCGGTATGGCTTGACGGACGCGGACTGGTGTTCTACGGCCAGGGAGTATGGTGGGCCGAGGAAGGCTACGGCTCCTATTGGCGCCCCGCCACCAACCCGTTCACCACCGAGGGCTATTACTTCCTGAGCGACCGGCAGGAAGAAAGGTTAATACCCGCCCAGACAGGTTCAGAGGGAGCACAAAAACCCGTGAATGCGTTCTGGCACACCGTATGGCACAAAAACGAGATGCAGACCCCCGGCGAGTGCGGACACCTTCTTTTGGGAGAGGATTTCAGGTACAACCCCTCTCAGGAATTCCGCCTTGAACTGCCGGAGATTATGCCCGACACCGTGGCCTATATGGAAGCCTCCTTCGTGGCAAACTCCTCAGTGGCATCCTCCGTATGTTATCCGGTAAACGGAGAGAAAACGGATACCATACCCTCCTACCGCGTAAATCCGAACACTGACGGTCATACACACGGCATAGAATCGCTTTCGCGGCGCGAACTTCGCAAACTTGACAAGGAGCAGATGCGTGTGGGCGTAATCTACAAACCGTCCGGCTCGGTGAGCCTGGCAAACCTCAACTATATCAGTGTCACCTACCTGCGCCGTCTCGACATGTCGAAAATGGCGGGAGTGCCTTTCTCGCTGGCAGGCACGGAGCGCGCCGTGTCGCTTCCCGGCGCGCCTAACGATGCCGTGGTATGGGATATCACCGACCCGATGAACGTAGAGGCAGTGAGGACACGCCGTTCCGGCGATGCTCTTACCTGGACCTCCGACTACATATCACGGCGCCGGTACATAGCCTGGAGTCAGTCACATAAATTTCTAAGTCCTAACGTTGTAGGGCGTGTGGCAGCACAAGACCTCCACTCACTGCCTGTAACGGATATGGTGATACTTACCTTCCCGGAATGGCGCTCACAGGCCGAACGTCTGGCCGAGTTCCACCGTCAGCCCGGCCCCGACTCGCTAAGTGTCACCGTTCTTACACCCGATGCCATATATAACGAATTCTCCTCAGGCTCTCCCGATGTGATGGCCTTCCGAAAGTTCTTCAAGATGATGTACGACAGAGGTGCCGCGCAGGGGCATCCGTTGCGATACGTTATCATGATGAGCCGCGTCACATTCGACAACCGCCGCATAACACCACAAATCCAGCGTCTGGGCTATCCAACAATGCCTGCATGGTTCACCGATGCAGGGTTGAGCGACAACTCGGCCTATACCACCGATGACGTGATGGCGTTTCTTGAGGACGGCTCCGGGCGCGACAAAGGACGCGACCGCCTGTCTATAGCCTTAGGCCGACTGCCTGTAACCTCCCTGTCTGACGCCACGGACGCGGTAGACAAGATTATAAACTATTCAACCAAAAGTCCGCGTGGTAACTGGCGCAACCACGTGCTGTTCCTTGCCGATGACCAGGACGGCGCCATACACATGGACCAGTCGGAGCGGCAACAGAAATACATGATGGAATCGGCATCAGGCGAAGACCTCTTCTTCAAGAAGATATATGTAGACCAGTACGACCTTGTGTCTAATGTCTGCGTACAGGGCCGCGCCGACTTCTACCGTATGCTCGATGAAGGCGTGATGTGGTGGTCCTACATAGGGCATGCATCCACCAATGCACTGACTGGAGAAGGTATAGTTACTTATTCCGACCTAAATTCCCTCTACCTGCGCCACTTCCCGGTAATATATGCGGCCACCTGCAACTTCCTGCGATGGGACTCACCCACCGTCTCCGGGGCCGAACTGCTCTTCATGAACCCCAACGGCGGCGTTTCGGCGGCAATCTCCGCTACACGTCCGGTATATATCGCCGACAACGGCTATCTTTCAGATGCGGTGGGGCGTAACGCCTTCGCCCGCGATACAGACGGACGTCTCCGCACCATCGGACAGATTTACACCGCCTCTAAAAACAACTTCCTCGTCAACGGGGTAGTGGCTTCCAACACGAACAAACTCCGCTACGTATTGCTTGGTGACCCCGCCATGCGCATGGCTATGCCGTCACCCCGAGTGGTGCTTGACACAGTCAACGGAGAACCTTTCGTCTCCCCCGATGCCGACGACGGGGAGCCTACCACCCTCATGGCCCGCCAGCAGGTGACTATCACAGGACATATCGAGAATCCATCGGGAGGACTTTTCTCAGGCTTCTCAGGGATACTGACCTCAACGCTCTATGACGCAGAAACATCATATACCACGCAGGGACACGGCGGTTCAAAGGTCGTCACCTACGACCAGCCCGGAGGACGGTTGTTCGTAGGGAACGACTCTATCCGTGACGGACGTTTCACCCTCAACATCTCCATGCCCGCCGAAGTGGCCGACAACTACCGTCCGGCGTCACTGAACATGTTCGCCGTCTCGGATTCAGGTGATGAGGCTGTCGGTGTGAACCGCGAATTCTACGTTTACGGCATGGATCCCGATGCACTGCCCGATGATGTCCCGCCATCCATTGACGAATGTTATCTGAACCATCCATCGTTCCGCAACGGAAATACGGTAAACCCGTCACCGATGTTGATAGCCCGCGTGAGCGATGACAGGGCCATAAACATGTCTACAGCGGGCATCGGCCACCAGATGCTACTAACCCTCGACAACGGCGCCACCAACTACACCGATGTGTCGCAGTTCTATACCCCTAACACCGATGGCACACCCGGGGGTACTATCGCATATCCTCTCGAGAACCTTACCCCGGGGGAACACTCACTGCGCCTGCGAGTGTGGGATACGGCTCCGAATTCGGCCGAAGAAACCATAACGTTCAATGTGGCCGCCGAGGTTACCCCGATTATATATGATGTGTACACCGACACCAACCCTGCATCGGTGCAGGCAAATTTCTATATCTCGCATGACCGCCCCGGACGCTCGCTCGATGTTACAATCGAGGTGTTCGACCTCATGGGACGCCGTGTATGGGAAGGAAGCCAGACCGCACGGTCGGATATGTTCTCGTCAGTCCCGGTTGTATGGAATCTTACCGACCAGGCCGGCAGGCGCGTAAACCGAGGCATATACCTCTATCGTGCCACTGTGTCGGATGAGACTTCAGGCGACAAGACAGCCACAGCCACCCGCAAACTCGCCGTAACGGCCCAATAACCGATGGCTCACTCTAAACAGCAACCGATAGCAAAGCTGACGGGCACCCATGCGCTTATGCGCGCGGGTGCCTGCCTGCTAATGCTGCTGGCCGGAGTGGTAGTGCAGTTCATATGGGTTCCTTACGGAGCCTTGGAGATATGCGATGAAAGCTACCAGGCCCTCTGCGTACGTAGTTATCAAACTGCCCCTGTAGCTATGCTTACTTTCCATATCGGCGCATTATGGCAGGATGTTTTCGGCAACGGAATCTTTGCATTACGCTGCCTGGCAAGACTGTGTATTGTAGCGGCAATAGCCATAGGGGCGCTATATTATGCCCGGCGGCGGGAAGACGTGACCGGAGGATGCTTCCTATTTATGGTATGTTCTTTAATTGCATCGTGTGCCGTTTTACCACTTTTCAACTGGGATACGGGGGCATATCCATTCCAGGCATTATTGTTAGTGACCGCTCTTGAGACACTACGCCGACCGCGTTGGTGGATATGCCTGGCGTTGGGAGGATTATGCGCAGTCTGCACGGTTGCACGTGTTCCACTGGCCGTTACCCTCCCATTGGCGCTGTTATTGGTGTGGTGGAGATTACGGAAACGCGGTCAATCATCGATAATGCCGCTATATGCCACCGTAGTATCAGGCTTCGTTGTGGTATGGCTCCTCCTTACCTCGGCTATGTGCGGCTCTCCGGCAGCATATATTGAGACTTTCATCCCCGAAAATTTCATAAGCGGCCATGGGCCGTCAGACTGGCACCGCCTCCTATGGCTGGCATGGGTCGGAATCCCCGAACTGCCTGTGGCATGGCTCCCGCTTACCGCCGCAGTGGTGGTTGCCCTGATATGTGTTCGCAGGCGCCATATGTCTGCGCCTTTCAAAGGATGCTTCCGGGCCATATGCGGTGGATGGATTATATTCATCGCGTTATTTTCCGCTGTTTGGCATGAATATATCAGTGGGGGTGTGATTTTCGCATTTGATTTCCCACTATTCGCCGGTGTCATACTCATAATCCCACTTTGGCATCTATTCCGCGACCGCTCCCTCCCTATTCCATGGGGGGCTATAACCATATGTCTCATAGCCGTAGCCCTCACAGCCTTAGGCTCTGACCATTGGTACGAACGCTACGTGTCAATGTTCGCGCTGCCTCCGTTGTTAGCCGCCACCGCAGACCGCTATCCCTCGGTGCTAAGACTTTCGATGAGATACATACTATCGGCCTGCGCCGTAGCGGCATTGACAGTATTCGCCGTGAAATTCACCAATACATATTCGTCACATCGCTGCGACATGTCTGAATTTCCATTGCAGCAGTCCATTATGGGTTCTGCCGAAGATTATTCCTCGTGGCGTTCCGCCAAGCACTGTATGGAAGCGTTGGACGAGATTGATGCACACATACTTTTCCTCAGCTGCCCCTACGGCCTCTCCCTCTCCTTCACCGATACGTTACCCCCTTATTTCAACAACTTCCATTTCCGGGATGCAACATCGCCGGAGGACGTGCCTGCCGAGGTAACCTCGGGATATGACGCCATTGTCTTCTCCCAAACTCCCCCTGAGAGAGTTCCGAACACAATCAGAGCCATCGGTCAGAACGGGTTTATAACAATTCCGTCTTGTTATACCACGGTCTATAATGGCTTCGTTATGATTCGCTCCGACAAACTCCAACCCTTCCTGAGACAAATCAACCAAAACCGACCCCTCCGATAAACCGCGCATAAGTAACTGGTCGAAATTATTTTAATGTTTGTCCGAGGAAAATTTTTAGAAGATTTTTCTCGATAAAGAAGGAGTGTAGCGAGCTACACGACTGATGAAGAGAGGAAAAGATTCAAAAATTTTGCCGGAGAAACATTGAAATAGTCAGACCGGTTAATATAAAATAATTTTGAACAGTTACTTATACCCCGGATATATCCTGTAATGTGAGCCACCCTAACAGTGATTTGGGTAAATCGGGGAGAATGTGTAATTTTGCAGAGAAATAGGCATTGATGTGATGAACCAACAACGCGATTTGATACCGGAACCGGCACTACGGCGCCTGCCGTGGTATCTGGCGTATGTGCGTCTGCTGCGCGAGAAGAATGTGGAATATGTGAGTTCCACACAGATTTCCCGTGAGCTTAAGGTTGATGCATCACAGATAGCCAAAGACCTATCATTCCTGGACATACGCGGCAAGACCCGCATTGGCTACGAGGTGCCGTTGCTGGAACACAAACTTGAGGAATTCCTCGGTTTCCGCTGCCGTCACCGCGCCGTGCTTGTCGGCGCCGGCAGCCTCGGACGGGCCTTGATGCAGGATTCGGGCCTGATACAGTACGGCCTTGAGATTGTTGCCGCTTTCGATGTGGATCCCCGCCTGGTAGACACCGAGCGCTACGGCATACCGATTTACGATTTGGCGCGACTTGGAGAGATATGCCGGCGCCACAAGGCCGGTATCGGCATTGTCACAGTGCCGGTTGAATATGCCCAAGGCACGGCGGAAGCCTTGATTGACGCCGGAGTGAAAGCCATATGGAACTTCACGCCATACCGAATCTCGGTGCCTGAGGGCGTAGTCATCGCCAATACATCGATTTATGCCCATCTGGCTGTGATGTACAACCGCATGGGATAAGGCTGTCGACCGATCCCCCACAATCCATAAGCACCACTCCCAAGAGATTGCGATGAAGATATTCAGAATAAACAGACTGCCGGACATGTGGACACCGGAAATCTCTGCCGCCTTAGAGCGTGAAGAGGCCCCCTCCCCCGACATCCTCCCGGTAAGCCTTATGCCTGATTCGTCACTTGTGCTGAAGGGAAACCCGGTATTTCTGCCTGATTTCGCCGAAAAGGATGACACCTGGAGGTTCCATATAGTGCCCGTATTCCGCATCGGGCGCCTTGGTAAGTTCATCTCTCCTCGGTTCGCATGCAGGTATGTCGATGCTGTTGCCGCCGGAGCAGTACTTATGTACGGCAACGCGGAACATAAGTCGGCATTGTGCAGTTGTTTCGACGGAGCTTTGACCGTAGGGCCATGGAAGGACGCTCCCGACATAGACGGTAACGTTACCATACATGCGGGGGATTCCGACATAGCCCTGTCGTCCAAGGATATGCGCTTGGCCGACACCGTGGCGTTGCTGAGCCGTTTCGCCACTCTTCGCACGGGCGATATTATCATCCCATGCCTCACCCGAATCTCTTTCCCGGCAGTGATAGGTACGAACATAGAGATATGTATCGCCGGAGCGCCAACAGCGGGACGGCTGCGTGTCAAATAACACATAGGTAAAATAAAAACCTCTTTTCCTCGTTAATTAACAGTACGAAACCATTCCAACGGTATTCGCACCATACAGGCGTAAGCCATGAGAACAGACCTGAAAAAGACACAGACAAGACATATGTCCTCACATAGCAGTCACTCATTAATAAAAATCATCATCGCTCTCGCAGCGACCCTTGGATTCATGCCGGCTAATGCGGCAGGAATAACCGACTCATACTTCACATCCAACTCGGCACTTAGCTCGGGACACTGGGTTAAGATAAAGGTATCCCGCACAGGGATGCAGCAGGTAACTGCCGAACAACTGGCACAGATGGGATTCGATGACCCGTCGAAAGTGGCGGTATGCGGCTATGGCGGCACAGAGCTGTCACTTCAGCAAATCACGGCTGACACCCCCGATGACGTCCAGCCTGTGCCATGTGTATATGACGGAAAACGTATAATATTCTACGGAGAGGCAGGCTTCTCCACCTCGGCTCGATGGGTCTCGGACACAGGGGCATGGCTCCCGGTGAATATGCGCAACTACTATTCCGACTATGGTTGCTACTTCCTCACCGATACACAGTCGCCGGTAGCCCCGGCATCAGTGGCGGCCCGCGATACGGAACCATCGAAGTGGCACGACACATCGGCCTCGCAGGTACATCTTGAAAAGGAGGAGATTCTTCCCGAAGTGGGAGCGCGATTCTTCTTTGCCGACCTGATGGAGGAACCCGTCCGGGAGTTCACATTCCATCTGCCTGCCTATCGCCAGAGCCTGCCGGAGGAATACAAATATACAAAGTCGCGTGTAGGCCTGAATGTGTCAGTGGCAATGGTAGTAGGGGCCGAACGGTCGGGCAACTGCATCTGGACCCTCCCTGGGGCAACGGATAATATGTATGCCAATTACTCCTCATCGCGCAATGGAGAAGTAATATACCGCGACGCCCGCATGTCGTCCACTACATTCGCCTCCAATCCCGCTCCGGCGTCTGACGGCAATTATACCATCAAGGTTGATTTCTCAAACGCCCGCAATCCCTGGTTCGCGGCAATCGACTACATCAACGTGTGCTACCGACGCCATAACGACCTCTCCGAAGGGGGACAGCAACGGCTCATGTTCGAGCAGAACAGCAATTCCGACAACGCCCGCTTCTCAAACATGAAGCCCGGCACAGAGATATGGGATATCACCTCTCCCCGCGCCCCAAGGGTTATGGAGATAAAGGCGACCGATGACAACAGGCACTTCGTAAGTTTCGACCGCAGCGCGACACCTAACAACGGCATCAACACCGTACTCACGGCCTTTGACCCGGAAACGGATCTGTACGAAGTGGAAAATCTCGGCCAGGTAGAGACGCAGAATCTCCATGCCATGCAGACACCGCGTATGATAATCATAGCGGCGTCCTCGTTCATGCCACAGGCCGAACGCCTCGCGCAACTCCACCGCGACCATCAGGGCATAGATGTGGCCGTTGTGTGCCAGGACCGGATATACAACGAATTCTCCTCGGGAGTACCCCACCCTACAGGAATACGCCGTTTCCTGAAGATGCTCTGCATACGCAAGCCCGGCACACTGCGCTCCCTGTTGGTGTTCGGCGCCACAAACCAGGACAACCGCAACCTGCGCGGGCTGCTCAACGACTACGAGGGGGCGTATGTGCCGATGTTCCAGAACCAGCAGATTTCTTCCGGCGGCTGGCTCGGCCTCTCCTATGCCACCGATGCCGTATATGGCATACTCTCCGAGAACTTCACCGTACATTCGACCCTGAGCCGCAACCTGGCTATCGACATGGATATAAATGTAGGCCGAATACCGGCCTCGGATGCCGCCCAGGCCGATGCAATGGTAGATAAAATAGAGGAATACCTGAGCAATCCCCCGGTCTACGGATCATTCAACCGCGCATTGCTGTGCTGCGACTCAGGCACCAAGAACTCTTTCATGGAACAGGGTGATGAGACAGAGGCCCTTATCCGTAAGAATTTCCCCTCGATAATGACCACCAAGGCATATGCCGCGATGTTCCCCTCTCCGAGCCTCACCGCGCTGATAGAGCGCTCGCTCACCACAGGTGCGGGATACTGGTACTATTCGGGCCATTCAAGCCCCGGAGGTCTATCAGGCGCCAACTGGGACGTGGTGGCTGTTGAGAACCACAACTACGACTGCCCTCCCTTCGCTATGTGGGCCACCTGCCGCGCTGCCTACTACGACCACGAGGACGGCGTAGGCAAGACAGCCCTGCTGAAGCGCCGTGGCGGCGTAATAGGCCTTGTGGCAGCTGTCCGCGAAGTCTACAAGGATCCGAACCATGTTATCGGGAAAGCCGTGACGGAGGCTTATTTCGGAGCCGATGAGAACACCGTTATGGGCGATATATTCCGCCTTGCCCGCAACAAGGTGAACCGTGAGGCCCTGGCGATACAGGACACCGGGCGCACCGACTCAACCAATATCGTTAACACCGCATGCTATAACTTTATAGGCGACCCCGAAATATCGCTGTATATCCCCCGCGACAAGGTTACAGTAACCTCCGTGGCAGGCTCCGATACGGGGAGCGCCAATGTTGCACCCCTCACCCACTTCGTAGTAGAGGGTGTGGTAGGGCCGGATGCCACTGCCGATTCATCGTTCAACGGCGAACTTACTATCGCCATCAATGATGCGCCCTTCTCCGAATCGGCCACCTGCACCGAGGACGGCCTGCAATATACCCATACGGCGACTTTCGACCAAGACCAGATCTTCGAGACGCGTGTGCCTGTAGAAAAGGGACGATTCAGCGCCCGTATCATGCTGCCTACACCAAGCCGTCCGGGACGCAGCAACCGCATAGCCCTCTATGCCGCCACCCCCGATGGGGGACGTCGCGCCGTGGGAAGCTATGACGGCCTCGTGGTAAGCGACCTCCCGGAGGGATTCGACGAGAGCAGCTACTCCGCACCCCGCATAGAGACCGTCTACCTCAACGACAAGTCCTTCGTCAACGGCGATGCCGTAAACGGATCGCCGACACTCTATGCCGAATTCGCAGCCGATGACAACTGCCTGTCGGGAAGTTCCTCGCTCATGGGGCAATCCTTGATGGTGACCCTTGACGGCACCAAGACATACTCCGGAGCGGCCGGGATGGTGAGATATAACGCCGACGGCTCGGCATCACTCGAATTCCCTATGTCGGACATTCCCGACGGCCTCCACTCCATTGAAGTGAAAATCCGCAATATGGCTGGTATATCGTCCGCGCGTACAATAGACTTCACCGTTGTGAACACCCCGATAGCGGCAACCCTCGCCGTGGAGGAACGTCCGGCATCGCGACAGGCCACAATCACCCTGTCACACTTCCTTGACGCAGCACCGGAGACGACACTGCAGATTACAGACGCTGCCGGGCATACGGTATTCTCGCAGCGAGAGGCCACGTACCCCTACGTATGGGACTTGCGAGATAACGGCGGCAACGAAGTGCCGCAGGGACGCTACACGGTGAAAGCCATGCTACACAGCGGCCTGCAGTACGGCTCGGCAACCCCTGCGGAAATAATAATCATAAAATAAACAGCCGGGGCTGATATTAGCCGGCGGCGGCAATGTTGCGAATCGAAAAAATTCACTACATTTGCACTTAAGTAAAAATCAAAATAGAATTTCAAAACCTCTAACAGTTATAAGAAATGGCTGATAACAACAACAAACAACAGGAAATCAAGATAGAACTCACCCCGGAAATCGCTTCAGGCCACTATTCCAACCTGGCCGTAATCTCACATACTCCCGGCGAGTTCTTCATCGACTTCATCAACGTGGCTCCCAACATGCCCCAGGCACGTGTGCAGAGCCGCATCATCATGAACCCCGAGAACGCCAAGAACCTCCTCTTCGCCCTGCGCGACAATATACAGAAATATGAGAAAACCTTCGGCGACATAGAGCGCAAGACGCCCCGTGGAAACGAAGGTGGTGTTCCTAACCCGTTCCAGGCATAAGAGACCACAAACATATACACCCGTGCGTTCCAACAATCTCGTAATTTACAACTCGCTGCACCGTCAGAAAGAGCTTTTCCGTCCCCTGCATGAAGGACACGCGGGGATGTATGTATGCGGCCCAACCGTCTACGGCGACGGCCATCTGGGGCATGCCCGCCCCGCCATCACCTTCGATGTGCTTTTCCGCTACCTCACCCACTTAGGCTACAAGGTGAGATACGTGCGCAACATCACCGATGTAGGCCACCTCGAACATGACGCCGACGAGGGGGAGGACAAAATCGCCAAGAAAGCACGTCTGGAGCAACTCGAACCTATGGAGGTAGTGCAGATGTACCTCAACCGCTATCATGCGGCTATGAAACGCCTTAACGTGCTGCCCCCATCTATCGAACCGCATGCCTCGGGACATATCATCGAACAGATAGAATACATAAAACGTATCATCGAGGCCGGATATGCCTACGAGTCGAACGGATCGGTGTACTTCGATGTGCCCCGTTACAACGCCGACCACAATTATGGGAAACTGTCGGGACGCAACATCGATGAACTCCTCACGGAGACACGCGCCCTTGACGGCCAGCAGGAGAAACGCCATCCGGCCGATTTCGCCCTGTGGAAGAAAGCCTCCCCCGAGCATATCATGCGTTGGCCCTCCCCTTGGAGCGACGGCTTCCCCGGCTGGCATCTGGAATGTTCCACCATGAGCGAGAAATACCTCGGCCAGCAGTTCGACATACACGGCGGCGGGATGGATTTGAAATTCCCCCATCATGAATGTGAGATTGCCCAGACCGTGGCCGCGAACGGCAACGAAAGTGTGCGCTATTGGATGCACAACAACATGATCACCATCAATGGCCAGAAGATGGGGAAATCGCTGGGCAACTTCATAACGCTCGACGAGTTCTTCACCGGCAGCCACAAGCTGCTCGACCAGGCATATTCGCCGATGACCATAAGGTTCTTCATCCTAATGGCCCACTACCGCTCCACGGTAGATTTCTCTAACGACGCCCTGCGCGATGCCGAGAAAGCATACGACCGCATGTTGCAGGGATGGCGCCGTCTGGAATCGCTGAAGCCCTCCGAGACCTCCTCTGTAGACGCCGAGATAGAAGCCGTGGAGCAGGCATGTTACGAGGCGATGGACGATGACCTGAATACCCCCATCGTAATCTCACACCTCTTCGAGGCAGTGAGCATCATAAACCGCGTGAACGACGGCCATGCCACCGCCACACAGGCCGACATTGACCGCCTGCGCCGTATCTTCTCCACATTCCTGTTCGACATAATGGGTATGCGCCCCGAAGAATCGGCTGCGGGAGAAGAAACCCTCAAGCCCTACCGCGATGCCGTAGACCTGCTGCTCCAGATCCGCGCCGAAGCCAAAGGGAAGAAAGACTGGGCCACCTCCGACCTCATCCGCGACCGCCTCGCCTCCATCGGCTTCGCCGTAAAGGACACCCGCGACGGCGGCTTCGAATGGAACCTGAAGTAACGAGCCAGCCCCGTAATTACAAAAAACTTAACAACAGGGCATAAATTTAGGCGGTGTGTCAAAAAATCGAATCTTGACACACCGCCTTTTTATATTATCTCTGAATAAAAAAACGGCTGACAAAAATTTTCAGACAGTCTATATCCATTATAGCTCTAACCAATTTAAAGCCCTTGAGACAACCTGATTATACCAAACCCTCTCATTGACACAAGAATCTGCAACTTCATTAGAATACTCAAAAAAACTTCTTATATGATGAGGTTGCGGAATATAGCCAGCTTTTCTGGAATCTTCCAGCATCTTTTGAAATGTACTTATAGGCAATGGTATTATCACCGAATGTCCTTCATAAAATGTTAAATCCATCTTATGCAGCATAAAGGAATGTGCAATACTCGCATCATTAATCTTAGGTGCTAAAAATAGACAATAGGCGGGTTTATTCGTAGCCCGCTTTAATTTAGCTAAGTGCCGTACAATGGGCTCACCTTCCATTTCAAATTGCCGTTGCCCGCAAGACATTGTCACTTCCACACTCAGACTAAACTCGCCATAATCACATACAATATCAGCCATATTTCCTTGTGCGGTGCATAATGGTTGCCCAAAATCATCGAAAGATAAATTCGCTTTCACATTCCCTCCATCCAACATCGTCATAGCTCGCCATGTATTCCATTCCAACATTAGAGGCGTATCATAAAGTGAATTCGCGAGAATCTGCTGATATTTATCTTGTATATCATCGTAAAGCTTATAATCCTTTAAATCTCTTATATGTTTCTCTAAAACCGCAGACTTTCTCTTCTCAAGCAAATCATCATATATAATCTTCAGCTTTTCAGTAGTTACTGATTTGTTTATGGACACATGCGGAAAATCCACAGACAGTTTCTCCAAAAGCCGTTCTCTATTGTCTGTCAGCAGAAGCGGATATTTGGTAGAACCCAGATAATCAACATAAGCAGCCTTATCACTAACAAAACATGGTACACGTTCTATATTTTGTAAGAAGAAATCTACATCAACCTGCTTCTCAGGGACTATTGATAGTGATTTTCCTTCATACGAGACATTTACCACCCCGGTTGCTCGCAGATAACGGACACAGGCATCCGCGTAATCTCGCATATTGCGTCCTTTGGTTCTCAAAAATTTTATTACCGAATTTCCATCACTCTCCCTGACAGATATATTTCCGGCTGATATTTCCTCCGCATAAACCTCCCGCAGTTCCTTGTCAAGATATTCCTCGACAAAACGTCTATAGCTTCCCACATGGCTGGCTTTTGCTTTTCGAAATACTTCTATTTTACGTACAATTAAATCAAAATCCCTGTAATCGGTCAATTGTAAGGCAAATATTTTCAATTCATCAAATTTCAGCACACCAAAATAACGGATTAGCCTGAAAATCTCCAAATAGGGTTTAATCCAAAATTTTGCCGCCCGCTCCGATGGGATATGATAGGGGGAAGGTATTTGGAATTTCAATAATTGACGAAGAAACACCTCTTCAGTCCTTGTCGAAGAGATTAATGCCATTCCGGCAGGTGTAAGTGCTATATTAGGAGACAATATCACGAATCCCAACGATTTTGGAGCCCTTGTAATTCTGTCACGCGCGCTAAAAGCTGGATCCTTCTCCCCCTTACCGTTGAAAAAATTCTCATCTTGCAGCATATTCATAAACGCAACCTGAGTGGCATGGTTCCAAGACTCTCCCTCAAAGTTACGATGTAACAAGGAAATCTCAGGAATCATTTTCGTTGGTGTCCTGGGTGAGGTGGTTAGAAACAGAACCTTACTATCAATTCGTGCCATATTGTTTTGTTGCTTCAAATAACATCAGTTGAACATTTTCCGACCTATTATATGTATCATAATGCCGAAGATATGTATCTTTCCAACCCTCTCTATAATTTGACACAATAATATGTCGGGCAGAGGATTTAAATCGGTTACGGATATTCACAGCATAGTTTTTATCATACTCATCCACTATATATCCATCATATAGCTCCTTTGTCAATGGCGTCAATCCAATTACCATCAAAGTTTTACATGGCAGATTCCTAAAATCACCAGCCAGTCGTCTATGATTTTCCTCGTTAAATCCATCTCTATACTCCTTATTCCCATAATCGGAAAAAACACAATCGTACGGAGGATCAAGAAATATAAAATCATTGCCATCACACATATTAAAGATTTCACTATAATCCTTATTATATATATCGGCACGCTGCAATAGCCTACTATGTTCCAATGTAACAGATTTGGTATTCAGATTCACATACCGACCAAATGGCACATTAAATTCTCCTTTTGCATTATAGCGAATCATACCCGAATATGCGGTTTTATTTATATAGTAGTAGAGCAACGCATCTGAATAAAATTTTTCTTCTGTTTCATTAAACATTGCCCTGAGGCTATAATATAAATCTTCGTTTTTATCTTTGACACGTTCCTCCGGGGATTGTTTCTTCAAACGTTCAAATTCCTTCCTATTAGACGCGTACAACAACTCGACTTCATCAAGTTCTTTGCGCAACCTCTTATATTCATCCCTTACCCCGCGATAGAACTCAACTAATTTGGTATTAATGTCGTTAATAATTGCACATTCTGGCTCAAGAGAAAAGAATACTGCACCTCCTCCAAAAAAAGGTTCGACATATCGCCCCTTAAAACAAGGGATATGTCCCATTATATGAGGCAATTCTTTCGACTTTCCTCCCCTATATTTTATCATTGGTTTCATCTATTTCTCTTTTCTGCAAAGATAGCATATTTATCTTTAAATAGAAAATAGATAAATTTTATCCTCCCTTTCCGATATAACATAAGATACTCTAAATTACCATCCATATTTAAGGAAAAATATTGTACTTTTGCCGTCGGAGAAAATCCTTAAGATTCCTATAATTTTCAACAACCTGATTCGAACCACACTCCGAAAGCGGCGTTGTGGTTATATTGGAAGATAATATATTGGATATACAGGGATTCGCGGCACTGATGCTCGAGGGGATGCCTTTCGAGCCTACGGACCAGCAGATAAAGCTGGCAGCGGCGCTGGCACGCTTCTGCTCGGCATATACCCCCCAGGACTCGGTCTTCATCCTCAACGGCTACGCCGGCACGGGAAAGACCTCGGTTATGGGGGCGTTGGTGCGTACGCTCAGGCAGGTTGGAATCCCTACCGTATTGATGGCCTCCACGGGGCGGGCGGCAAAGGTGTTCGCCAACTTCACGGGGATGCCTGCCTGCACGATACACCGCAAGATATACGGCTCACCGACGATGGGACCTGACGGACGCCTGCAGGCCCGTCTCTGCCCGAATCCGCATGTGAACACGGTATTCATCGTGGATGAGGCATCAATGATTGGTGAAGAGTCGGAGACCTCGGCCAACAGCCTTCTCGACGACCTGGTGATGTACGTATATTCCGGCATCAACTGCCGCCTGATTCTCTTGGGCGACACGGCCCAGCTCCCCCCGGTGGGCTCTTTGACATCACCGGCCATGGAGCCTTTGAGGTTAAAGGATATGGGTCTGCGGGTGACACGCGCCGTTATGACGCGCACAGTGCGCCAAAAAGAACGTTCCGGCATCCTATACAACGCCACATGGCTCCGCCGGGCCATGCTCGCCTCCCCCCTGCCGGAACCGGTGCTTACAGAATCGCCGTTCCCCGACATCTCCATCGCCCACCCGGAGGAACTTGAAGACACACTGCGCCGCTCCTTCGCGCAATATGGCGAGGAGCAGACAATAATAATAACACGCTCCAACCGCCGGGCGGTGGATTTCAACCTGGCCCTGCGCCGCATAGTCTACGACCGGGAGGAAGTACTTGCCAAGGGGGAACGCCTGGTGCTGGCGAAGAATAACTATTTTTGGACACGCGAGAATCGCGACATAGACTTCCTGGCAAACGGCGAGACCGCCGTGGTCGAAGAGGTATATGCCACCGAAAAACGCGATGACGTGCTTTTTGCCGATGTACGCCTCTACCTGCCCGATTTGGGAGCTTCGGTGGAGGCAAAGCTGAATCTCGAATCGCTCACATCCGAAACCGCCGGGCTCCCCCGCGAGATAGCCCAGAAAGTGCTTGACCGCGCTCTCTACGATGCCGGGGTGCAGAACGGCTCACTTACCGCACAGAAGAAAGTCCTGCGGGCCGACCCCTACCACAACGCGCTACAGGTGAAATATGCCTATGCAGTGACATGCCACAAGGCCCAGGGCGGCCAGTGGGCCTCGGTATTCGTAGATATGGGGTATATCCCTCCCGAGGCCTACGGCACACTTGATTTCTACCGCTGGCTATACACCGCCGTGACACGCGCTACGAGCCATCTTACGTTTATAAACCCGGGGCTGACGGTACGTTGACACCATCCCGCCACGGCATCTCATGTTTATGCCACGTCTTAGCGTATTGATACCTTTCTAACGCTATCTCCGGCCTTGACAACATATATCCCCGATGGAAGCACACAGCGGATATTACCCGACTCATTTTCAGCGCTATAAACCTCCATTCCGGAAATAGTGCATATCCTCACAGGTACCCGGCTTCCTGTTGCGGAGACAGAAACACCGCCCGGAACCACATCTACCCGCACCGCACAATCGGCATCCGCGCTGTCCAATCCGGCCTCAAAATCATGTTCCGCTATGGTCATACGCTCCCATAGAAGCCCATAGCTATAGGTTCCGGCGCAATATGTAGGCACATAGAGGGTCAGAGCCGACAACTCTTCCAATGTCTGTATATTATCGGTACGGAACGGAAAGTTATGCTGGAATGGAGTAACGTCGAAATCAGCGCTAACCGGCCCCTCTACCCGTGGAGGTGTACTATGACGGCAATAGATACGCCGGAGAGCCTTGTTGTTGCGGAATGATCCGTTCGTCAGCAGCAACATCTTCTCCTGTGAGGATCCGGCAGATTCAAACCATACCTCCTCTATCCCCGTATCGCTGACCGCGCCACTTTCGATGACACCTACACTCGCCGGAACCACCAAAGATTTAAGCATCGGCAGGTTGCAGAACGAATTTTGCGGAATCTCCCTTATTGAGCCAAGCTCCAGATGTGAAACGCCAAGCGAACAGAACGATCCACTCCCTACATCAGTCAACCCTTCCGGCAGCACGATGCTGCCCAACGAAGGCAACTCACTGAAGCAATTACCCCCTATTTCTATAAGGCCGGAAGGCAATAAGACCTTCTCCAGCTTCGGGCAGCCTGTGAAATTATTGTCGCCGATAACCTTGACGCCCTCCGCTATGGAAATCTTTCTAAGATTCTCACAACCGGTAAAAGCATCCTTTCCAATAGCTGTAACCACCATAACCGTTCCCCGGCTCTCCACCGTGGCAGGCACGATTATCTCATCCTGGCTGTAACGGCTCCCTGAATAAGACGCCACAACCCTCGCGGTCCAGTTCCCGCCGTTATCCTTGACAGACTCAAACCACAGTCCTTGCGAACTGAACGCCTCTCCTACCATGTCCGTAGCCTGGGACATAAGGACACCTATTAAAAATATCGCAGCTACAGAATAAAACTTCTTCATTGGAAAAATTATTTTAGATTAAGGTATTTTGTAATAATCCAATCTTTACCTTTTACGTTTTTAAGCAAAAATTTAGATTATCTCATTATTTTTTTGTAAAGATAAATGCATGAGGCTCGATTGTCAAGAAAAAAATACTTAAAATATGTTAATGCACATCTTTCTGCTGCCTTACTCCCGGAGATATTAATAGAGGACAGCGATTTTTCTGTAACTTTACATTCATAAGTAACTGGTCGAAATTATTTTAATGTTTGTCCGAGGAAAATTTTTAGAAGATTTTCCTCGATGAAGAAGGAGTGTAGCGAGCTACACGACTGATGAAGAGAGGGAAAGATTCAAAAATTTTGCCGGAGAAACATTAAATAGTCAGACCGGTTAATATAAAATAATTTTGAACAGTTACTTAATAATAGACAATGAGCAGCATATGGCGTGTAACAAAGAGTTTATTGATTTTATCTGCGAGGCACTTTCCCCGCTGGGAGAGGTACGCAGCCGCAAGATGATGGGCGAATACATAATCCACCTAAATGGGAAATGCGTGATTACGGCATGTGACAACAATGCGTATGTTAAACGCCTCGCATCGATAGCCCCGCTTATGGTCGGTGCCGAAACAGGACATCCCTACGAAGGAGCCAAGGAGGCATACATCCTTGATTTCGCCGACCAGCGTAAAGCCCGCGAGGTAATCAAAACCCTTTGGGAGGAACTGCCCTACCCGAAACCAAGGATGAGAAAAAAGCAGCCCATGATATGTAGGATAAACCAAAGAGAAGACTATGAAGCGCTGACAAAAGTATGGCTGGCGTCAGTAAAAGCCACCCACGATTTCTTGTCTGAAGACGATATTGAATTTTATCGCCAGAGGCTTCCCCGCGACTACATGCCGAATGTCGAACTCTACGCCATACGCAACAGCAACGGACAATGGGGCGCGTTTATCGGCCTGAGCAAAGAGATGGTGGAAATGCTGTTCGTCCATCCCTCTGAAATGGGCAAAGGTTTCGGTTCCAAGCTCCTGGAATTCGCCATCACCACCAAAGGCATCCGTAAGGTTGACGTCAACGAGCAAAACCTCCGCGCATTAGCCTTCTACCGCAAACACGGATTCTCCGTCATCGGACGCGATGCCCTCGACAGCGAAGGAAAGCCATACCCCATACTCCATCTGGAACTCTAAACGCATCTCATACCGCCCCATATATAATGTCCCATCCTCTGCATATATGCCCGCCAAGCAACTGCCCATAATAGAATAAACACAAAAAAGTAACCCAAAATTTGTACATCTAAAAAAAAACACCTACCTTTGCATCGCAAAAACGGGAAACCCATCCCAATGGTGCCATAGCTCAGTTGGTAGAGCAAAGGACTGAAAATCCTTGTGTCCCC
>CAJUBM010000032.1 GCA_910584735.1 uncultured Muribaculaceae bacterium | reverse complement strand
TCTCTTTATTTGATGATTTCTAAACTAACGCGATTTTATCGCACCAGTAGTAAAGTCGGAATATCCGTTATTGAGCATGTACAGGCTCTTTAACGAGAAGTTACGGGCGTTACAAAGGAGAGCTTTGAAGTTCCCGGCATTGTCAAAGAGCGCTACTGCGATACTGCCGCTGAAATCGTTATAGCTTACATTTTTGAGATTCCCCACACGAACCGTAAAGGTCTTGCCGGCAGACAAGGATGTAAGATCGGAACCCATACCCGGCTGTCCGCCATCGGCTGTAATATGAATCGGAGACCACGAGGAATTATCACCGTCCCCCGGTTTGATGTTGTATACGATGGTGGTAAGGTTGTTAAAGCTATGCGACTGACTGCCACGCGGATTGAGGGCCGTTGTGACGAACCAGTCGTTTGACAGGCCGCCCCATCCCCAGTTTACATGTATGAATCCGTTCAGGGAGTCATATCCGTCAACCACGAAGGCATGTCCGGCCGTTACGTCCTGGCCGCAATACAGCACCGGGCGTCCGGCTTTTATCTCTTCGGCCACTATGCGGTCGAACTCTTCCTGTGATGCGACTTCCGAACGTTTCTTGTAGGATATGCCGGGATTATAGCCGAAATAATTGGCCATAGCGGCAGGCACACGTACTTCGTATGCGCTTGAACCAGACATGCCGAACTGGGTGCCTACGCTTGCCGCTGCATGATAAAGCAGGGTAGCTACGGCGTCAGCTTCCGCCGCGTTGTACCCCGACATGTAGTTGTCGGTGCGCATATTTTCCCAGTCGTAGGCGAAGTTGAAGTTCACGCCGTTATAACTGCCCATCCCTTGTGGCGGGAAGTTATAGTATTTCATGATTATACCCATTGCCGTACCTACGCATCCAACCAGTGGGTTGCCGGGAATTGCCTGGTTGAAAGGAGCTTCCTGCCGCCAATTGGCTGTCTGGAGAAGATGTTGGCTGGTGTTTGCTCCGGCACGGCGGGCCATTCTGCGTCGTTCGCTGATACTTACAGGTTTCTGTATCGAAGGCGCGGCCTTGATCTCCTTCTCAAGGCCTGCCAGCATCCATTTCATGGATGCTGGTATATTTTTCACGTTATAAATATTCTCTAAGGAGTATCCAAGCACTGGGATGGTGCAGTCATCGGCAGAAACGATGATGTAACCATGTCCGTCACGGGCGTTGAACACATAATAAAGGGGCTTGGACGATGCTTCTGCGGTGTAGACCAGTTCCAGTGCATCTGCTGAGGCTAATCTTTCCTGCCTGCTTGCAAGGAAAAATTCGATGGCAGTCTGACGTGCGTCTTCGACAGACACAACGGCAGCATTCCCTATCGAGGAAACACATGCAAGCAGAGTAAAAATTAGCATTTTAGAGAAATGTCTAAACATGTCTGTGATGTTAATTTTTGCTGTTATGAAATAAAATAGAATGTCAAGAGCTTTATTGTTTGGATTTCACTATGCTGGCTTCTCAGCCTCGGCATATAATCGGATCATGTAGGATTTTGTAGAAACGTTACATCCCGAAAAAACGGCGCAAAGATAGGCACAATATGGTGACTGTGCAACCATAAATGCGTTATTGTTGTAGCGGAATTGTCTTATTCTTGTATTTGTATCGTATTGCAGTGGCCGTTATGTGAATTTTGGCCTTATTTGCAGGTCTGATTGGCGGAATCGGGGGAAGGAGTCTGTTGGCTAATGTATGCTTTGCAGATAGTCGTTGAGGATTATGGCAGCCGATATGCGGTCTACTACGCTCTTGTCGCGGCGTTGCATGCGTTTCATCCCTCCGTCAATCATGGCGCGGTGGGCCAGCACGGAGGTGAAACGCTCGTCGTAGGAGATTATAGGGATTGACGGATCGAGAGCCTTTCGGAGACGGTCCATTGCGGGCCTGAGCCAGCGTGTGGATTCCGATGGCTCTCCGCGCATAGTGGTGGGTTCGCCTACAACGACCAGATCCACTCCCTCGCGGGCGGCGTATGCGGTGACGAAGGTGATAAGTTGTGCTGTCTCTACTGTCTCAAGAGGGTTGGCGATTATGCGCATCGGGTCGGTGACGGCCAGGCCGCACCGTTTCCTACCGAAGTCTATTGCTAAGATTCGTCCCATTTCAAACTAATATTCGTTCGATTATTAAAATTGATACTGCAAAAACTACCAAAGGAAGATAGTTGTTATACAGGTATGATTACAATGTTCAACTGTTTAATTTATGGCTATGGATAAGAGATACAGACATAATAGAGAGGATTCCAATCAGGAAGAGCGTTTCCGGGATAACGCGGTAAACCGCCGTCTGAGGGAGGATGTGAAACGTCAGCGCAGGCGCAAGACCTCTTTCTGGCTCCTTTTAGGGGTGGGGGTGTTGATACTCCTTCTCCTTGTATGGATTACGATTGCCTCGTTCTGGGGAGATACCGATGTGGCTGCCGACTTTATTGTACCCTATTCGGCATTGTTCTGACTCTTAAGGATATGTTGCAGGGCGAGCCCTGCGAGATACATGCCGAAAGTGGCGGTGATATGGCATAACGAGCCGTTCGCCGCCACTTTTCCATATGTGAGAGTCCCGTCATCGGTTATAACCTCTCCGAGGTTGGGCAGGGGCGGCTCGTCGGAGTAAACACACGCTATTTTACGGCGTAATCTCACGCCGTTGCGGCGGAATCTGCTGCGGAGGGCTGCTGCCAACGGACATCCCTGCACCTTCCAGAACTCTGCCACATGGATTTTCGTGGGGTCAATCCTGAGGGCCGCGCCCATGGAAGAGGCCACGCCCGGATGCCGGCTGTCGGCTGCGTTTACGAGTAGTGCGGCTTTGTCGGACAAGGAATCGATGGCATCGATGATGAAGTCGTATTCTTCCAGATGGAACTTCGATGAGGTATCGGAGGTGTAACGTTCCTCGCGAAGTGAAAGGGAGATGCTGGGGTTTATCTCTCGCAATCGTGCGGCCAGCGCTTCAACCTTGGGAACACCTATGGTCGCAGTAGTGGCCTCTGCCTGGCGGTTTATGTTGGTTGCGGCCACGCGGTCGGCATCAACTAAAGTAAGGTGGCCGATGCCGGTACGGCACAGGGCTTCGGCACACCAGGAGCCTACTCCTCCTATGCCGAAAATTATGATGCGGCTATGTCTCAGACGCTCCATGCCGGTCTGCCCGATTAAACGCCGTGTGCGGTTGAAAATCTCCGATTCGTCAATCATGTTGCAAATTTACGAAAAAGAGATTGTTTTCCAATGCTATTCTGTGAGGTCGGCTACCGTGGGATTATGGCATGTGAGGCCGCCGTCGACGATGATTGTCTGCCCGGTGATGTAGCGGGCTTCGTCAGAGGCCAGGAATGCGATGGTGGAGGCAACATCTTCCGGCGTGCCGAAATATGGCAGTGCGTTATGCCGTAGGAATATGCGGCGCGTTTCCTCAGAAAGGTTGTTTTCTGCCGCAGGGGTGAGTACCAGTCCCGGAGCCACGCCGTTGCATCTTATCCCCGATTTGCCATATTGTGTTGCCATGTATCGGGTGAGGTTTATCACCCCGGCTTTGGCTATGCCGTAGAGCGTTCCCCGGAAATCCCCGGTCAGCCCCCCTATGGAGGCCACGTTTACTATCGCCCCGCTATTATTTTCCAACATCCCGGGTAGCGCGGAGCGTATGCAGGCGAGTGTGGAACCTATATTTTTATCCATGACCGGCTGTAGTTGGTCAAGGCCGAGTGTGCCTACCGGGCCGTCAGCGGCCATGTCCGTGCCGCCTACATTGTTTACTATTATATCAATCCTGCCGTGAGATTTTATCTCGGAAGCGACCATCTTTTGTAGCTCCTGTGGCGGCATTGATGCGTCAAACAGCATCCCGGAAGCCTCAAACCCTGAGGCATGCAGTTCGGATACTGTCGATGCCACCTTGGTCATGTTGCGGGAGGCTACCACCACGTGGGCACCTTCGCGGGCAAGTCTATGGGCTGTGGCGAGTCCGATGCCGGCGGTAGCGCCGGTGATAAGGGCTCTTTTCCCTGTGAATCGTGCGGACATATTTTGTTATATTATTAATGAGTAAGGAAACATTCTATGCTAAAGTAGAAACGTCTCTTTTGCGGATTTGTTTATAATGCGGGTGGAGAAAGGAACGTTCGTAAATTTATTGGAGAATATGGAGGGATTATATGAAAAAAATTAATGAGAGGCGTAAAATAATCAACTGTAGGAAATTTCGTATAGACTGAGACAAATTGTATTATAGATATGCGTAAAAGATGTGTTTATTCTGTAGTTATGCCTGTTTGCTTGGAAAATGATACGCGAAAAATGTGTGATTGCAGAGCTATGTTGCTAAACAATTTGTCAAATGCTTGTTTTATCGGGAATAATAGTTAACTTTGGCGCATCTAACCTTAAAGACCATGAATATAAACCCATCATTCGCCGGAACTCTGGAGTCGGGAGATATACGCATAAGCCTCCTGCCGTCAGAAGCACCCGGTCTGACCATCAATCTTGAAAGCTCGGTTGAGTATCAGTTCGGTGACCAGATTCGGAAAGTAATCAGGGAGACGCTTGAAGAACTCGGTGTGGAAAACGCCGTAGTCGATGCCACGGACAAAGGGGCTCTTGACTGCACCATACGTGCCAGGGTCACTGCGGCTGCCGTGCGCGCCACAGGGAAAGATGTCTGGAAAGATTAACCCCAAAACTGTCCTATCATGGAAAGACTAAGACGAACAATGATGTTCGTGCCCGGCAACAACCCGGGCATGATGGCAGATGCCCATATCTACGGCCCGGATTCGATAATGCTCGACCTGGAAGATTCCGTGACTATGACCGAGAAAGATACGGCCCGTCTGCTGGTGTACAATGCCCTTAAGAGTGTTGATTACGGCGATACGGAAATGGTTGTCCGTATCAACCCCCTTAATACCCCCTACGGCAAGAAGGATATTGAGGCCGTGGTAAAGGCAGGGGTCCATGTGATCCGTATGCCTAAGACCGAGACAGCCGAGGAGGTGCGCGAAGTAGAGCGGGAGATTGAACGTGTGGAGAAGGAGATCGGATGTCTCGGGCGGACTAAGATTATGGCCGCCATAGAGAGTGCCTTAGGTGTGTGCAACGCCTATGCCATAGCCACGGCCTCACCCCGTATGATGGGTATAGCCTTGGGTGCTGAGGACTATTGCGCCAATCTAAAGACCCAGCGCACTCCCGATGGCGACGAACTGCGCCTGGCCCGCGAGACGATAGTCGTGGCAGCACGTGCCGCAGGCATCGATGCCCTTGATACGGTTTATTCCAACCTCAACGACATGGAGACCTTCCGCAAAGAGGTGGAATTCATACATACCCTCGGATTTGACGGCAAGTCGATTATCAACCCGCGCCAGATAGAGGTTGTGAACGAGGTGTTCGCTCCCACTCCGAAAGCCATAGAGAAAGCCCTGGCCGTGGTTGCCGCCATAAAGGAGGCCGAGAAGAAAGGCTCGGGCGTTATCGCTGTGAATGGTAAGATGGTAGACCGCCCGGTAGTAATCCGTGCCCAGCGTGTTATAGACCTTGCAATCGTATCCGGTATAATCAAAGAAGAAGACCTGAAATGAACGACCTGAAATCACGCGCCGCACAAATCCAGGAGCAGGCGCACAAAATGAACAAGGAAGTCTTTAACCAGGCCTCCTATGAGAAAATACACCAGCAGCGTAACGACCTCCAGATGTCAAGTCCGAAACTTGCCACTTTGGAGGATGCCATAAGGAAGAGCGGACTTAAGGACGGTATGACTATCTCCTTCCACCACCATTTCCGTGGGGGGGACAAGGTTGTGAACCTCGTTGTAGGGAAACTTGCCGAGATGGGCTTCAAGAACTTACATCTCGCTGCTTCCAGTCTTTCAGATGTGCATGCGCCGCTGATTGACCATATACGCAACGGTGTTATCACGAAGATTTCGACTTCCGGCCTGCGTGGAACTCTTGCCAAGGAGATTTCCAAAGGACTGATGGAAGAGCCTGTGGTTTTCCGCAGCCATGGCGGACGCGGAAGTGCCATCGCTTCCGGCGACTTGCATATAGATGTGGCTTTCCTTGGCGCCTCCTCATCCGACCCCTTGGGAAATGCCTGCGGCTATTCACGTTCGGAAAACGCAAAATCGATATGCGGCTCGCTGGGTTACGCGCTGCCTGACGCACGCTATGCCGACAAGGTGGTGATTCTCACCGATGACCTTGTTGCCTATCCGAATACCCCTAATTCAATTTCCGAGCGCGATGTTGACTATGTCGTGGAGGTCGATTCTGTTGGCGATTCCTCGAAGATTGCTTCCGGGGCTATACGCGATACCAAGAACCCTCGCGACATACTGCTGGCCCAGCTCGCCGCCAAGGTGATTGTCAACAGCGGTTACTTCAAGAACGGATTCTCGATTCAGACCGGTTCCGGCGGTGCTTCGCTGGCGGCTGTGAAATATCTCCGCCAGTCGATGATTGACAGGGACATAAAGGCTTCGTTCGCTCTTGGCGGAATCACCGCGCATATGGTGAAACTTCATGAGGAGGGGCTGATAGGGCGTCTTATCGATGTACAGTCCTTCGACAAGGTTGCTGCCGAGTCGCTGAAGAATAATCCGATGCATAAAGAGGTGTCGGCCAATGAGTATGCCAGCGCTGACGAACCAGGTTCGGCCGTACATTACCTTGATATAGTGATTCTTTCGGCGTTGGAAGCAGACGTTAACTTCAATGTCAATGTGCTCGTTGGTAGCGACGGTATCATACGTGGCGCTATAGGGGGACATCCCGACACTGCCGCCGATTCGGCCCTCTCGATTATAGTATGCCCGCTGTTGCGCGGACGCATACCCTGCATCGTTGACGAGGTGACTACGCTTATCACTCCGGGAAAATCGGTAGACGTGATAGTTACCGAATACGGGATTGCCGTAAACCCCGGACGTCCCGAACTTGCAGAAGCCCTTAAGGCAGCCGGACTGAATATCGTAGATATTAACTGGCTGAGAGATAAGGCGCTGTCTATTATCGGAACCCCGGCCCCGCTTCCTTTCGGCGATAAGGTGGTAGGCGTGGTGATGAACCGCGACGGCTCCGTGCTTGATGTTATTAAAAACATAGAGGACTGAATAATAAGGCTATTCGTCAACATCCCAAGGCTTTTAATAGATAAACCCTTTCAGGCTTTTTACGAATGGGCATAACCCTTGACCAACTACTTGCCGCACGCGACAGGCGCCGGGAGCGCCAACTGCATATGCTGGCCGAATATCCCGGTCTGGCACTGATAGTGCTTACGGTGAATATCCCCGGCGCCGAGAAGCGCACGGAGGCGAGTGTGGGTATAGGTGATGCCGGAGTGTCGGCGTTGCATGAGAAGCTTGGGGCTGATGTGCGTGTAGAGGAACGCTACGACCTTGATACGGGTTTTGAAGCTTTTATATGTGCATCGGTAAGTCTTGGGGAAGCGAAACGTATAACACTTTCCATAGAGGAATCACATCCGTTAGGGCGTATAATGGATATAGACGTTATCGGCGAGGACGGAGTGCCCGTAAGCAGGGGTGCTCTCGGCTATCCCGGACGGAGGTGTTTCCTTTGCGGGCAGCCGGCCCGTATATGTATGCGGACAGCCGCCCACTCCCCCCAGGAGTTGTCGGCGTATATCGAAAGACAGTGGCATGACTACGTTCGACGGTCTTGAATTGCGCGAGATTATGCTTTCGCAGACTGGCGCGTCACGCGCGAGGGAGAATTTCCTTGCGCGGGCCGGGCTACGTGCCGAGCCGGCCGACTATGCTGTCGGTATATTTGATTCCGATGACAACCTTGTAGGTACAGCCGCTTTGTCGGGCGAGGTGATGACCTGTGTGGCCGTTGACGACAATCTGCGCGACACCGCCATGGCCAACACCCTTGTATCTGCTATTCTTGATTATGCGTTCAGCCGGGGGATAATGAATCCCAAGGTCTTCACCAAACCGGAATATGCCCCCGTATTCCGTAGCTTAGGATTTGTATGTGTAGGGGAGGCTCCCGGGGCCGTGCTGCTTGAGCATGACCGCCGGAGCCTGCCTACATATCTGGGACGTATCGGCTCGGAACGTATAGAGGGCGTGAAATGCGGGTGCATCGTTATGAATGTCAACCCGATGACCCTCGGCCATCTCCACCTTATACGCTATGCGGCATCGCAGGTAGAGGCACTCTTTATTATCCCGGTGGCGGACGACCCGTCAACGGAGTTTACCTACGATGAGCGTAGGCGGATATTGACGGAAGTCTGCGCCTCCATAGCGAATGTGCGTGTGTTGGAGGGTAGCGGTTATGCGGTGAGCCGTTCCACGTTTCCTACCTATTTCCTTAAAGAGATAACCTCGGCGACAGATACGCATATCCTCCTTGACCTTGATATTTTCGCGCGGCATATCGCCCCGGCTCTCGGCGTAACGGTCCGTTTTGTCGGCACGGAGCCATCCGATGCTCTGACGGCGCGTTACAACGAGATAATGAGGGAGTTCCTTCCCAAACACGGTGTAGAGGTGGTGGAAATCCCTCGTATGTCGAAGGAGGCTAAACCTATAAGCGCTTCCGCTGTAAGACGGTTGCTTTCCGTGGGGCGCCTTGCTCCGTGTGTGTCGCTGACCCCGGCCGCCGCATGGCCCTATATGATAGGGCGCCTTGCTGTACGTGCGCTCAGGATGGAACTTGACCTTACTCCCAAACCCGGGCTTGTTGACCGGGCCGATTCGGGAGCACATGATGATATGGATTACGCCCTGATGTACCGCAGCACGGAGGCGCTTAGAAATCCGTTTGTAAATATCGCGTTGGCATCCTTTTCCGAGGTTCTTCCTACTGCGGCCGATTTGCAGCCTATAGGGATGGCGGGAGAGGAGGCCATGCTTAAAGCTACGGGCGGCGTGAATACCCATAAGGGAGCATTGTTCTCCTTAGGGCTGGCTGTCGCTGCCGTGTCTCACTTGCTGGCCTCCGGCCACGCTCCCGGAAGAGATAATCTGCGTGAGACCATACGGCGTATCGCGGCTACATTCAAACGTGCGGAGGGTACCCATGGCGCGGGTGTCGCTTCAAAGTACGGTATCCCTACCGCCCTTGACTATGCGCGTGAGGGTTATCCAGAGGTCTTTGAGGCTCTGTATATTGAGAATCCGCATCGCGCACTGTTGATGCTGATGTCACGGATAGAGGATTCCAACATCTATTACAGGTGCGGGGCTGATGCTGCCCGAGAGGTAAAGGGCCGTAGCGCCGCAATGCTTGAAAATTTCAGAGTGGAAGATTTGTCGGAAATGAACCGTGAGTTCTCGGCCCGGCGTATATCTCCCGGAGGAGCCGCCGACATGCTTGCACTGGCTTTCTTCCTACGTTCCGTACTCTGAATGTCTTATCGAAATACCAAAAAACTATATATCAGATTCAATCCCTTAAATCTAACCTTGTTAAGAACTATGGTAGAAGTAATTGAAAAAGGTGTCTATCTTCTCGACGGCGAAAGATTCGCCACCGACACCAACGGGCTTCCCTTCCCTGATGAAGCTCGCGAGAACACCATAACCTACGGTATATTGCGCGCCCACGATGTGGACGGTTCTAAAGGGAACAAGATGCGTATCAAGTTCGATGCCATGATGAGCCACGACATTACATATGTCGGCATCATACAGACGGCACGTGCATCGGGTCTCGAAAAGTTCCCTATACCGTATGCAATGACCAACTGCCACAATTCCCTGTGTGCCGTAGGAGGTACTATTAATGAGGATGACCATGTGTTCGGCCTTTCTGCCGCTAAGAAGTATGGCGGTATATATGTGCCTGCCAACCAGGCCGTAATCCACCAGTACGCACGTGAGATGATGGTGAAGTGCGGCAATATGATTCTCGGTTCTGACAGCCATACACGTTACGGCTCGCTTGGAAATATGGGTGTCGGCGAAGGCGGCGGCGAACTCGTTAAGCAGCTGCTCAACAACACCTGGGATATCAATGCTCCCGAGGTGGTGCTGGTATGGCTGGAGGGCACTCCGAAAAAGGGTATCGGCCCACACGATGTGGCTATCTCCCTGGTAAAGGCTGTTTTTGACAGCGGTTTCGTGAAGAACAAGGTCTTGGAATTCGCAGGCCCGGGCGTGAAGAATCTCCCCGTGGACTTCCGTAACGGCATCGATATAATGACCACCGAGACAACCTGTCTTAGCTCCATATGGATTACCGACGACGAGGTGAAACACCACTATGAGATTCACCAACGCCCCGAGGATTATAAGGAGCTTCGTCCCGGCAAGGTGGCATATTATGACGGCATGATACGCATAGACCTGTCGAAACAGGAAGCTATGATTGCTCTGCCGTTCCATCCTTCGAACGCATATACAATCCATGAACTTCAAGCCGATCCCGAGCGTATTCTGCGCCTCGTAGAGGAGGATGCCCGCAAACGTTTCGGCGACAAGATTGAGATTGACCTGGTGTCGAAGGTGCGTGACGGTAAGGTTTACGCCGACCAGGGTGTGATTGCCGGCTGCTCCGGCGGTACTTACGACAACCTATCGGAAGCCGCTGCCATACTTAAGGATCAAAGCGTGGGTAACGACTACTTCACAATTTCGGCCTATCCCCAGTCTACACCTGTGTATATGGCCACCACCCGCGAAGGTATCGCTGCCGAACTTCTGCGCTCAGGCGTGGTAATCAAGCCGGCGTTCTGCGGCCCCTGCTTCGGTGCGGGCGATGTTCCGTCGAACAACGGTCTCTCTATCCGCCACACTACCCGTAATTTCCCCAACCGCGAGGGGTCGAAGCCGGGACAGGGGCAGATTTCTCTGGTAGCTCTTATGGACGCACGTTCCATCGCCGCCACTGCTGCCAACGGTGGTGTGATTACAGCCGCTACGGATGTGGAATACACCAACGGGCATAAACCTTACGAATATGATCCGGCTATCTACGAACGCCGCGTGTTCAAGGGCTTCCATAACGAGAATCCCGACGAGGAACTCCGTTACGGCCCCAATATCAAGGACTGGCCCAAGATGTATCCTATGGAAAAGGATATGCTGCTCGAGCTTGCTGCCGTTATCCACGACTCGGTGACTACTACCGATGAACTTATCCCCTCGGGCGAAACCTCCAGCTACCGCTCCAATCCTCTGAAACTTTCAGAGTTCGCTCTTTCTCGCCGTGTTCCTGAGTATGTAGGGCTGTCAAAACGTATACAGAAGGAAGACCTCGAACGTCGTGAAGGGAAATGCCCTGCAAAGGTTGCCGCCGTGCTTGAAAAAGTAGGGGCTGACGCCGCTACCACATCGCTTGGTTCGTGCGTGTTCGCAAACCGTCCCGGCGACGGCTCGGCCCGCGAACAGGCTGCCAGCTGCCAGAAGGTACTCGGAGGCGATGCCAACATATGCTATGAGTATGCCACCAAGCGCTACCGCTCCAACTGTATCAACTGGGGTATCGTGCCTTTCACCATTTCGAAAGATACTCCGTTCGATTACAAAGCGGGTGATTTCGTGTTCGTACCCGATATACGCCAGGCCATCCTTGAGGGTAAGGAAGAGGCTGATGCCAAGGTTGTTACCGCAGCAGGTGATATCCACGACATAAAGCTCTATTTCACCAACCTCACCAAGGAGGAACGCCAGATTCTTGCTGACGGCTGCCTCATGAACTATTACGCAAGACAGAACCATAACAAATAACCCCCACATATTTTTACCATGGAAAAGATCAAGATGACCACCCCGCTGGTGGAAATGGATGGCGATGAGATGACCCGCATCCTTTGGAAGATGATTAAGGATGAACTCATCCTTCCGTTCGTTGACCTTAAGACTGAATATTACGACCTCGGGCTGCCTGAACGCGACAAGACGGATGATAAGATTACCGTAGAGGCTGCCGAGGCCACGAAGAAATATGGTGTGGCCGTGAAGTGCGCCACCATCACACCCAACGCGCAGCGTATGACCGAATACAACCTCCACCAGATGTGGAAGAGCCCCAACGGCACTATCCGCTCGCTGCTGGACGGCACTGTGTTCCGTACGCCCATAACGATTCCTTCCATCAAACCTGCCGTGAAGAGCTGGGAGAAGCCTATCACTATCGCCCGTCACGCTTATGGCGATGTGTACAAGAACGTGGAAATCCGTGCCGCCGAGGCCGGGACTGCGAAACTTGTGTTCGAAGGCGTTGACGGCCAGCGTGAAGAAATCGTGGTTCACGAATTCAAAGGCCCCGGTGTGCTGCAGGGTATGCACAACACCGACAAGTCCATAACTTCTTTCGCACACTCTTGCTTCAAGTTCGCTATCGACACCAAACAGGATGTGTGGTTCTCAACCAAGGACACTATTTCGAAGAAGTATGACGCCCGCTTCCGCGAGATTTTCGACGAGGTGTTCCAGCAGTACCGCAGCGACTTCGAGCGTCTCGGCATAACCTATTTCTATACCCTTATAGATGACGCCGTGGCACGTGTTATCCGCAGCAACGGCGGTTTCATCTGGGCCTGCAAGAATTATGACGGCGATGTTATGAGCGACATGGTGTCGACCGCTTTCGGTTCGCTGGCAATGATGACCTCCGTGCTTGTGTCGCCCGATGGGAAGTATGAGTACGAGGCTGCCCACGGTACGGTTACACGCCACTACTACAAGCATCTGAAAGGGGAGGAGACTTCCACCAACCCCATGGCTACCATCTTCGCGTGGAGCGGCGCCCTGCGCAAGCGTGGCGAGATGGACAACCTGCCTGAACTGGTGAACTATGCCAACCAGCTTGAGGATGCCTGCTTCGACACCCTCAACGACGGCATCGTCACCAAGGACCTCGTTAACCTCATGGAAGGTGTTACGCCTACAGCCGTTAATTCGGCAGGCTTCCTTCATGCGATCCGTGAACGCCTTGACCGCCGCATGGCCTGATACGTAGTAGCTACATCATACGCGCCGGATAGGCGTTAAAACTTTATCAAGCCTGCACAGACACCGTTATTTTTGGTGGTTGTGCAGGCTTTTTCTGTATCTATTTGTGAGACTCTTGATGTTCCTCCCAAATCACAGTGGCAAGGTATTTGTCACTTCGACAATGCAAATCAGCAATACCCTCTTCTATTAGTTCTGATGTGTCGGATTGATAGTATATATCAGCAGCCTCTTGTAACGACAATCCATAGAGAGCGCACAAGCTCTTTATGATATTGGCACTTTTACTGGCTTGAAAAGCCAATTTGCTTTCTTCGGTCATAACTGTCTGCTTTCTATATGTTTCAAACAATTGTCAAGCATTTTCTGCGAGCGGATACAATACTGGATATTGGGTCGTTCATATTTGAGCAATCCTAATGTTTCATTCTCCGACAGTTCTCCTTCGAAATATCGGTCAAGCGTTTGAATAACCTTGTCGTTGGCGATACCTCCGATGACGAGGTCAAAATCAGAAACATCCTTACCGGCACGGCAGTCGGCCACGAAATTGAGCCAATCCTTATCATAGCTATCAAATTCCAAAATTTTCCATTCCGAGGCGTTAAATTCAAATTCGTAAGCGTTCAGCCATGCCTCTCGTTGACGCCTGATAAATCGTTGCGCATATCTGACTGCTTGTTCGTGAATAGAGGTCAGATAGAAGCCTTTGCCGAAATCAAGATAGTCCCGGGAATGGATAATGTCGGGCTGAAGAACTGACACATTGGATGAATGATATAGTTTCATTGCGGCAGCACTCCTTTCTCCCTCATATAGTCGGTGAGATCTTCTACAAGATAACGTGAACTAAAAGTGTGCAACACGTCATAGGATGGCACAATGTAATCATATAATATACCTGACTGTTTTAACCGCCTATATACCTCCCGTTGGCTCATTTTCAGCACCTGCGCGAGTTTGCTGATACAGTATGTCACAAATTCAAGTGTCTTGGTATCCATAATCAGACCGGTTAGTATAAAATAATTTTGAACAGTTACTTATCAATATGTTTATTCTATTCTGTGCACAGACAGTATTCTCAGGATAAGAGTTCGCGTCAGATGTTTAATTAGCAAAGTTAAGCATTTCCGGTTAGATTCAAGGTGTTTAATACCCGAATTCTGCGGTTGTTCCGTGAAAATAAGATTTTACGGGTGTTATTGCAAATTCTGAATTGTTTGGACTATCAGTGCAATCTGTAATATGAATTTGCCAGATGTCGTGAATTTTCATACCTTTGTCACGTAATCGCAGGTTCATTACTGCGATTGCAAGAGATTATCATCATATTTTTGGGGGTGCCCCCTAACCGCGAAGGGCGATTTTTGTATGTCGTTTCTTCCGGTTATGGCTGAGAATATACCCTTCGAACCTGATCCGGGTAATACCGGCGTAGAGAAAAAGAGCGATGAAGAATTTGTTTCTTCCTGTCGCTATGACGGCCATGGGTGCTGTCGTAGCGAGTGCGTCAGAGCTATCGGTTGATAATGCCGCTGATTCTCTGAGTGTCAACCTAAACCAAGTGGAGGTCGTAGCCAACAGGGCTACCTCAAAAACGCCTGTGGCATTTACGAATGTCAACAAGTCGGACTTACAGCGCAATAATGACGGGCGCGATATTCCGTATCTTTTGCAGTTTACACCATCGGTGGTGACAACCTCCGATGCCGGCGCCGGAATGGGCTACACGTCTATGCGTGTACGCGGCTCGGACGGGTCGCGTATCAATATCACTGCCAACGGGGTGCCGATTAATAATCCCGAAAGCCATAATGTCTATTGGGTGAACATGCCCGACCTCGCCTCATCATTAAGGGATGTGCAGATTCAGCGCGGAGCCGGGACATCGACCAATGGAGCCGGGGCTTTCGGCGCAAGTATAAACATGGTGACCGATACGCCGTCTATGGTTCCGTATGCCGAACTTTCAGGAGCCTATGGCATGTATAACACCAACCGTGAGACGCTTCGTGTAGGTTCGGGGCTGCTTGGTGGACATTGGAGTTTTGATGCGCGGTTATCGCACATGGGCTCGGACGGATACATCGAGCGCGCCTCCTCTAAGTTATGGAGCTATTTCGGGCAGGCGGCTTATCGTAGTGCCGGAACGCATATCCGTCTGTTGGCTTTCGGCGGCAAGGAGGAAACCTATATGGCATGGGATTATGCCTCGAAAGAACAGATGGCTGAGTTCGGGCGCCGTTATAATCCCTGCGGGGAATACACCGACTCGGAGGGAAGACGTGCATATTATCCCGACCAGAAGGACAACTACATACAGCATCATTTCCAACTTCATCTTTCCCAACGGCTTGGTGATGGGTTATTTCTCAATGCCGCGTTACATTACACCAAGGATGATGGTTATTACAACCAGTATAAGACTAACCGTACTCTTGAAGAATACGGGCTGTCGCCGTTCTATAATGCGGATGGAGAGAAGGTTAAGAAATCAGACCTTGTACGCCTTAAAAAGAATCAGAATGGTTTCGGCGGCGGTTTGCTTACCCTTAATTATGAACGAGACAGATGGAATGTGACACTCGGAGGGGGTGCCAACCATTTCAACGGCCACCATTTCGGCCAGGTTGCCTGGGTGCGTAACTATGTGGGGGATATAGATCCGTTGCAGCGTTATTACGACAACACCGGGCGCAAGTTCGATTCAAACGTCTATCTGCGGGCGAATTACGATATATCGGATAACCTGTCGGCTTTTGCCGATATGCAGTACCGCCATATCCATTACACAATTGATGGCTCATCAGACAATTTCGACTATAACATAAATGCCCCGGCTGTGCTTGATGTGGACCGCCGATGGGATTTCTTCAACCCTAAACTTGGTCTGAACTATATCAACGGTGCCCATAGGGTGTTTGCATCCTGGAGCGTGGCCCACAAGGAACCCACCCGCGATAATTTCACCGATGGCGACAACGGACATGCGCCGCAGGCCGAGCGTCTGTTTGATTATGAACTGGGATATACCTTTTCTTCCCGTATCTTTTCCGCCGGAATCAACCTGTATTATATGGACTATAAGGACCAACTCGTGCTTACCGGCCAGTTGTCCGATACGGGTAATCCGCTGAGTGTAAATGTGCCTTCCTCCTACCGTATGGGCGTTGAGCTTCAAGGGGCGCTACGGCCTGTGCATTGGTTCGACTGGCAGGTTAATGCCACGTTGTCGCGCAACCGCATAAAGGATTTCGTGGAATACATATACGAGGATGAATGGACTAATCCTATTTCGTTCAATCGAGGCGATACCCCTATAGCTTTTTCTCCCGGATTCATCTTCAATAATGCTTTCAATTTCACATGGCATGGATTTGAAGGAAGTCTGCAAAGCCGGTATGTGGGGAAGCAGTATATGAACAATGCAAAATCGGAAGAGACGGTGCTTGACCCGTATTTCGTGTCCGACCTTCATCTGGCCTACGTATTTGAAAAACTGCATGGCATTAAGAAGTTGCGTCTCGGATTCTCGATATATAATATTTTCAATGAGAAATATTTCAATAACGGTTATGCCGGAGCCGGATATTATGTGGAGAACGGCGAGAAGGTAATATATCGCTATGCCGGATATGCGGCGCAGGCTCCTGCCCACGTTATGGGAACGGTAACTCTTAATTTCTGATGGACTGGAATCTGTTGCTTGAAGTTCTCGGTTTCTCGGTCGGGGTGGTATATCTCTGGTGGGAGTACCATGCCGATGCCAAGGTTTGGATTGCCTCTATGGTGATGCCTGCCATATCCATGTGGATTTATTTTTCCAAAGGGCTTTATGCCGATTTCGGAATAAACATCTATTACCTTATAATCGCTGTATACGGTTATGCGGTCTGGACTTCGGGAAAACGCCGTGGGGATAAGAAGGAAATATCGGAGAAAAAGACTGAAATATGCATTACCCATACCCCTTTTTGGGCCTGCGGAGTGTCTGTTGTGGCATTGGGGGTGTTATGGATGTTGTTATCCTGGGTGCTTGTGCGTTTCACTGACTCCACCGTTCCGTATGCCGATGCCTTTACCACGGCGTTGTCCATAGTCGGAATGTGGATGATGGCCCGGAAGTTCGCCGAGCAATGGCTTGTATGGTTTGTCGTCGATATAGTATGTGTTGCCCTATATATTTACAAAGGGTTGGTATTCTATCCTATACTATATACTATCTATACCGTGATTGCAATATTCGGTTATCGCAAGTGGCTACGGCTTATGAAGGTAGCCAGAGACCGGGAGGATAGTTAAAAAACCTCGGAATATGAACCAAGGGTGTTAAAATTCGTTGATAGAATAAGCGGGGTCACTACCGGGTGTCCTGCTTATTTACTTTTTAATCCCTTTCTATATGAAGACCTTATCTTTGGGGACACTGGTACTGGCATTGTCTGTGGTAGTTCCTGCGGCCGCACAGAGTGCGGATAGTTCCCAGCCCGTACAGGAGCCGGAAGAAGATGTTATATTCCGTGCAGGATATGTGGAGATTGTCAGACCTGATGCCGAGGTGCAGGAGATGCTTAAACAGGCACGACCTGTGGAACCGGGTACGGCTCCGGCCCCGACTTTTGCTCTTAAAACGGATAATAATAAATTCGTGATGTCGATCGGCGGATGCATCAACCCTATTTTCGGATATGATATCGGTAATAATCTTTATAGCCAGGATGGTGCCGGCATCTCGTTTGTTACCGGGGAGATTCCCGTTCCTGCGCTGACGGGGCATAAAGGTGATTTCTTCATCAATGCGCTTGACAGTTATCTTGATTTCTCAATGGTGGCGTTTGGCGGAACGGCCAACCAGCTTACCGGGTATATAAAAATCGGCACAAACGGGCAGAGCAGCGCCTTGAAGCTAAAACGTGCCTTCCTTACATATAGGAACTTCACCGTGGGTGAGGCCCAGACGCTGCTACAGGACGGCGATGCCGCCCAGCCCCCTACAATCGATCCGCAGGGGCCGTGTGGAGATGTCGGCACCACGGCCTACCAGATTGCCTACAAGTCTCCGTCGTTTGGCGGTTTCCGTTTTGCGGTAGGCCTGGAAATGCCCTCGTTTTCTTCGTCCGATGGTTATTATCGGGGGAAGGACTATAAGGAATATTATGGAACGCAGGTCGATGCCTCAGTTGACCACCTGGTTCCCGACATCCCTCTGTGGGTGGAATATAGCGGCAGCGAGAATAACCGCATACGTCTGTCCGGGGTATTGCGCAACTTCGCGTATCAGGATATGATGGAGCAGAAACGGCGTAATCTATGGGGTTACGGTGTTATGCTATCCGGCAATTTCAGCTTTTGGAAACCTTTGGTTTTCAATTTCCAGGGCATATATGGCAAGGGCATAGGCAATTACATACAGGATTTGTCGGGACGTCCGCTGTCGTTCACTCCAAAGGATTCGGAACCCGGCGTGATGCAGGCAAACCCGATGATGGGACTTGTGTTCGGTGCAAGCCTTAATGCCACGAAGCGGCTTCAGTTCAATGTGGTAGGCTCCTACGCACGTATATGGAACGTAGGGGATTATGCCTCGGTAGATGATACTCGTGTGGCTGATGCCAACGGACATGAGGTAATGGTGGCAGGGGCTGCGAACTACCATTATGCCACTTATGTAGCTGCCAACTGTTTCTATAAGTTTACCTCTTATCTTCAGTGGGGTATAGAGTATCTTTACGGCTATCGCGGGACGTGGACTCTCGGAGGAGCCTCGGACTCGCGAATCCAGACACAGATTTCCTTCACGTTCTGATATGTAAAAAATGGAGGTGTGTCAAAATCAGAACTTCTCCCAACGAAAAAATCTTTACACGAGGTAACTTTATAGTGGCGCCGGACCTCCGGGACGGCAGGCCACCAGAAGAGGCGGAGTGGAAAGCGTAAGCTACTCATTGAAGAATAGTTAGCGTTTCTAACTCGGTTAAACCTCTTCTGGTGGCCTGCCGTCCCGGAGGTCCGGCGCCACTCTAAAGATGCAATGCCAAGAGCGTTATATGGCGTTTACATGAAGCAGAGGATAAGGGCCTGGGCGGCGACTACACGGAGGAACATGGTCAGAGGGTAGACTGTAGAGTAGGCTACAGCCGGGGCATCCTGGCCGGTGGAGTTGTTGGCATAAGCCAAAGCGGGGGGGTCGGTGTAACCTCCCGACATCATACCCATTATTGTAAGATAGTTTATCTTGTAGAGGCCACGGGCTATGCATCCGATGATAACAAGCGGGGCGAAAGTGATTATAAAGCCCCAGATTACCCACCACATACCTGTGTTGTTGAATACCGTTTCCGCGAAGTTGGCTCCGGCGCCGATACCTACTGCGGCAAGGAACATGCATATACCGAGTTCGCGCAGCATCAGCGAGGCCGAGGAAGAGGTGTAGGTTACAAGTTTGAATTTATATCCGAACCGGCTGAGAAGTATAGCCACCACGAGGGGGCCGCCTGCCAGTCCTAACTTCATGCCGAACCCCACGTTTATCGACCCCACGAATATACCGAAGAGGATACCTACGAAGATGGTGATAAGGTTGGGCTGGTTGAGGCGTTTCATGGAATTGCCGAGTTTGGAGGTCAGACGGTCTATGTCGTTGAGGTCTCCGACAATTGTGAGGCGGTCGCCCATCTGGAGGCGTAGCCCCGGTGTGGCAAGCAGGTCTACACCGGCGCGGTTTACACGCGTACAGTTCACGTTGTAACCCTGGTGGAGGCGCAGGGTGGCAAGGGCCACGCCGTTATATTCCGAGCGTGTGACTACGATGCGGCGTGACACCACGTTTTCCGGGGCCGCCTGGTCCCAATCCTCATCGTTCATCTCGATAGACGGGCCGAGCACGGTTTCAAAACTCTGTAGGTCGGAAGGGGTCATGCAGACATATAGTTTGTCTCCCACACGTATCTGGGTTGATGATTTTGGGATTATGGTGGTACCGTCCGACTGCATTATACGCGATACTACGAACTCACAGTGTATTATATCGTGAAGCTGTAGCAGTGTCTTGCCGTTGATGAGTTTGTTCGTTACCTCGATTGAGGCAAGATATGGTTTCGTCTGGGTGGCCTCAGATTCCGATTCGATAGCCTTTATCTCATCCTCGGTCTTGATACGGAAAATAACCTTTATCAAAAGCATTGCGGAGATAATGCCGAGAACACCTAACGGGTAGGCTGCGGCATATCCCATTGACATGGTATCTACGGCCTCGGTAGTTGTCACGGCCTGTTGGGCTGCGGCAAGTCCCGGGGTGTTGGTCACCGCACCTGACATCACACCTACAAGAGCCTCGATGGATGTGTTGCCGTCAATGAAATAGATTGCCAGAACAATGGCTACATTCAGCACTATGCCGAGGACGGCAAGCATATTCAGCCTTATACCTCCCTCTTTGAATGAGGAGAAAAACGCGGGGCCTACCTGAAGACCGATTGCGAAAATGAACAGGATAAGCCCGAACTCACGTACGAATTTTAAAACATCGGGCTGGATGACATAACCGAAATGCCCCATGAGAATACCTACGAACAGCACAAAGGTCACTCCCAGGGAAATTCCTCCCACTTTAAGTTTGCCCAGATATATTCCGGCGGCAATGACAAACGAGAGCAGCACCAGTGTACTTGCCAAATTGGTATTTCCCGGCCAAAAAAGGTCCTGAATGAAATCCATAAAGACTTTTTACCTTAAGAAATTGATATATAGAAACTTATAAATAGTCTTGTGTTTTATGGATGCAAAGTTACGCTTTTTTGCCGACATACGGAATCTTTGTGTCCCGTAAATTCCGATAAACTTTTAGAGTGGTTTGCGATGATATTCAGTAGGTCTTGAGGGGAGGGAAGAAAGCATCGGCTATATAGCGGAGATGGTAGTCTGAGGGGGTGCCGGTAATGGCGGCAACGTCAAAACGTGGTTTTAGCGGGATGTCGAACTGCTGCATGTATGCGGTTGCCGCCGCGCCCATATGTGCCATTTTCCGCCGGTTTATGGCTTCAAGAGGGTCTGTGTCGGCATTGGAACGTGTCTTTACCTCCACGAAGGCTATTTCATCATCTTTTGTGGCTATTATGTCTATTTCCAAGTGATTGAGTCTCCACTGACGTTCGCGGATGGCATATCCTTTGGCCGTCAGGTAATCGGTCACGATTTGTTCTCCCCATGTCCCGGTGTCGTTATGCTTTGCCATGGTTGGAATGGGTCAGAATAGGGTGAGTTGGGTTTCAAGTAGGCGGAACGTCATTCGGTGGTGGGGTGTGGGACCGTATTGTTCGATAGCTGCACGATGTGCCTTCGTCGGGTAGCCTTTGTTTATTTCCCAGGCATAGCCGGGATATTCTGCTGCCAGACGCTCCATTTCGTCATCGCGGTAGGTCTTGGCAAGGATAGAGGCTGCGGCGATATTGGCGAAACGTCCGTCCCCCTTTACGAATGTGCGGCAGGGGAGGGTGCCATAGGGCTTGAAGCGGTTGCCGTCTACGATAACGCTTGTAGGGCGTACCGCCAGTTTGTCAAGGGCGCGGTGCATAGCCAGGATTGACGCGTTCAGGATATTGATACGGTCAATCTCCTCGGGAGTGCAGGATGCCACTGCCCATGCCGATGCTTCTTCCTCTATTATGTGGCGCAATTCGTAGCGTCTTTGCGCGTTAAGTTTTTTTGAGTCATTGAGCCAGGGGTGGCGGAAACTATCCGGGAGTATCACTGCTGCGGCATATACCGGGCCTGCCAGGCATCCTCGGCCGGCTTCATCGCATCCGGCCTCTCCTCCTCCCGGCTGGAAACATGCCGGAAGCCATACTTGGTCTGCATCGCTCTTCCTCATGGGGCTTGTTTCAGATGGATTTACGCCATGTGCAGCGGCTACGGTGCTGCCGGTAGTCGAAATACTGCCACTGGTCTTGGACTTTCGAGTTGTCGGCAAGCTCAGGGTTTGACTCGGCATGTTCGAATCCATGCTTTATATAGTAGGGGATGAGGTCGGCAAATAGTAGCGCGTTAACACCCTTGTTCTGGTACTCGGGCTTCACGGCTATGAGCAGCAGGTCTACGGCTTTTGATTTTCCTCGCAGGGCCTTCAGCAGGTGCCACCATCCGAACGGGAAGAGCCGGCCTCGACTTTTCTGAAGTGCTTCCGAGAAAGACTGTATGGAGATGCCTACGGCCACCAGACGGTCATCGGCATCAGTCACAAGTGTTACCAGGTCGAGGTTCAGGATTCCCAGATACATATCTATATAGTATTGTATCTGTTTGGGCGTCAGTGGGCAATATCCATATAGATTGTCGTATGCCTCGTTTATAAGCTCGAACAGAGCAACCCCGTAGTCAGCTTTGATCTTCTTTCGTGAGGCGTATTTCTTTACTTTGAGATTATTGCGCTTCTGTACAATCTCGGCTATTCGTTTATATTTCTCCGGGATGGCATCGGGAACTTTGATGAAGAATTCCTTCCATTCGGCTTCTTTTTGGAATCCCATACGCTCCATGTGCATAGGATAGTAGGGGTAGTTGTAGATGGTTGCCATTGTCCCGACCTCTTCGAAACCTTCGGTAAGCATCCCTTCATGGTCCATATCGGTGAATCCGAGCGGCCCTACCATGGAGTCCATACCTTTGGAGCGTCCCCACCCGGCAGCGGCATCGAACAGAGCCTCCGACACTTCCGGGTCATCAATGAAGTCCACGAAGCCGAAACGCATGCTGCGTGAGTTGCACCGGGAATTCTCCACAGAGTTGATTATAGCGGTGATACGTCCCACAGGTTCCCCGTTGCGGAAAGCCATGAACGACTGAGCCTCGCAGAAGTCAAATGCCGGATTCACCGTCGGGGTAAGGGTATTTACATCATCGTAGACCAGCGGTGGCACAAAGTACGGGCTATCTTTGTACATATCGATACCGAATTCGACAAATTTTTTTAAATCGCTCTTCTGGGTGGATATAGGACGTATTTCTACCATTTATTCTTAAGAGGGTGTTAAATATCAGTTAGATTCTAACCGTAATATGGGATTTCGTGTCAGAGCACCGGCTCGCGCCAGCAAAACCATCCTAAAACGAGAACCATTACGGTGAGGAAGCATATAAGGATTATGTAGAGCCGGCGGTCACTTCTTCCCTGCAGGGCGTTGCGCACGTTGTCGGTGTCGCGGTAGCGGGCGGCCGGACGTGGAACCTGGCACCGCTGGGCCACCGTCCGTAACCGTTGGGAAGTGTTACCTGTAGATGCAAGCACCTCTTCAAGTATTTTGCCGTAGCTGTTGAGGTCTTCGGTAATATCGGCCGGTGATAGTTGCTCGTGCTGGTCAAACCCCACATCGATTATCTTAAGGTTGCCTATGTCCTGCGTGAAGATTATCGATTCCGGTCGTATGGGACGGTGTACTATATGGTTCTTTTGGATGTACGCTATCGCGTCGAGCAGGTGGTGGGCTACTTTCTCCTCTATTTCGGGCGTTACTTTTTTCTGGTCGATGAGTTTACGCAGTGAGTCTCCATAGACATCATCGGTGATGATGCACATCCCAAGTCCCGGCACTTCCTCGAAATCGTTAATCATAACGATGTTGGGATGGCACAGGTTGTAACGCACGTCAAACTCGCGCTCCATCATAGCCCGATATTTCGGGTCATCTCGCAATTCCGGCCGCAGAGTCTTGAGCATTACCCATTTGCCGTGTTTTTTAGCTGTGTAGACTTCGTAGAATTCCTCGTCCCATTCGGGAAGATGCTCAATCTCAGTCCATTTTTCGTTAGGTGACAATTTCGTATCGGGATATTAAGAGTGATTACTGTTCTTTAGAGAGGGTGTGGGATATGTCTGCCGGGGAATGTGTGTGACCGGCAATTCAGCCGTTAGTCGGCTTTCTGGCCGTGTTCCTTAAGGAAGCGGGCTTCGCGCGTATTGTCGAAATAGAGGATATGCATGCGGTCGCTGCCGGGTAGGTTGATTTTTATGGCATCAATGTCGCCGACTTTGGCGCGGTCAATAATCTTGCTTACACCGAGCACGTTGTGCAAAATCCTCATCATATCGGCTGTAGAGATTACGTAGAAAGGGGAGTGGGCGTTGGTGCCGCGTCCGCTTTCCAGGATGGTGTTTGCCACCATATCGCACCTGAACCCCATCTTGGCTGTACGCAGGTGGTGGGCCGGGTCTTTAGCTCCGTGTTCGGATGCGTCCAGGTCCATTATGCTTAGTTCGAGTGATGCCGGATTGGTTTGCAGGGCACGTGCAGACAGTTGTCCTGCGAGCTCGTAGTCTTTGTCTTCAAGAGCCTTGGCTATCTGTGGATAGGTGTCACGCGGGTCATAGTCCGGTGTCATGGAATATCCGTAGTAAACGGTTGAAAGTTCGTCAAAAGTAAGGGTGGTATCCCCGTCGATAAACCGCTGTGTAAGCTGGCGGTAGCGTTCGGGGTTCATTCTCATTTCCACCTCAAGGGCGTTGTAGTCGATTTTTGCCTGTGCCGCGAATATTCCGGCAAACAGGGTCATGATGATAAATGCTAATTTTTTCAAAGTCGGAATACTACTGGTGCGATAAAATCGCGTTAGTTTAGAAATCATCAAATAAAG
>CAJUBM010000031.1 GCA_910584735.1 uncultured Muribaculaceae bacterium | reverse complement strand
CTTTGCAAAGTTACGGAGGTTTTTCGAATCCGCCAAATCTTTCGGCGATTTTTTTTCGAACCTTTTCGCGGCGCCGGGCGTTGTACCCTCAGGGCCTTCCCGGCGGGGCGTCTCCGTCCCCTTTTGCGGCTGCAAAGTTACGCACTTCTGACGGTTCCGCCAAACTTTTTCCGGACTTTTTTTTGAGAAAAATTTCACACAATGTTTATCCAGATTATATTATTTCTTGGTTATTAGCAAATTACAGTTTTATAAAAATCACCCATCAACATAAAAAAAAATTACTTGCATAGAATTCATGTCAGCAATCAAACTATAGACGTCCGAACAACGCATAGAAAGACACATTCCGACAATCCATCTAAGAACAATAAACCAACCGATACGACAACACCGTAATATCGCATAATTTTTGAATAAATACCGCATAAAACACGGCATAAAGGTTGTGTTTTAGGAATATTTGCGTAATTTTGCCATGTACTGCCATTATATACGGCAAACTATACCCCAGCCTTTATATGTTGCGTATATAAATCTCCTCAGATACAAAATACACCTTAATATATTAAATCACGATGAAGAAGCACCTGAGAGGCGTCTTTTTTTTGACAACAACGGTTCTCACACTCAGCAGTCAGGCAGAAACGCCCATAGTTTTTGACCCGATTCCGTCACGCGTCAACAAAAACGGGAACAGACATCCCATCCACGCGGAGATTAACCAAAACATAGAAGAGGGAGATACTTGGAACATTCCACGCAAAAGGGATTCCGCCCCCAAAGGGTTACAATCCGTGACCTCAAATGGTAGCGAGATACGTGCCTTCGCAAACATGTGGTACAAGGGGGACTGGGATTATGACACCCCGGTTTACGGCATATACTCCTTCCCCACCGTTAGCGGCACATATTATAATTTCCCGTCCGTTGCCAAGAACCAGCTTATATGCGGCAACGCAGGTGCAGTCTACGCCAACGGCAAATATTTCGTCGCCACCGCCGAGGAAGTGAACGCTCCGAACGGGGGATATGTGGTTATGTCCATGAAATTCCACATTTTCGACACCGAAACCTGGACCTATACCGAGATACCCGATGCCGACGAGGAGTTCAAGGCCATGGATATGGCATACGACCCCACCACCGACCAGGTGTATGGGTGTTTCGTGAAAAGAGGCACCAACGGATACTACTATTTCGGCACCTTCGACATAGAGACTGGAGAGGTGCGTATGATTAAGAATTACGGACAGTCGTCAGACCACTCCTTCACCGGCATAGCGATAAGTGACGACGGCGACATATACGCAATAAATTCAAAAGGCACTCTCTGTAGAATCGACAAGGCTACCGGTGATGCATCCACCATCGGCGAAACCGGGCTTGCCGACCAATATATGACCTCGGCTGCCTATGAGCCTGTGTCGGGAAAGATATATTACGCCCTCAATACCGACAACCTGCACGGGATGTACGAGATAAACCCGACAAACGCCGTTGCTAAAAGGGTCTACTCCTTCCTTGACGAAGAGGCCGTAGCCGGCATGTACTTCCCGGAAGCCGCACCGCACTCCGACTCTCCGGCCGCCCCGACATCTGTAACGGCAACATTCCCCAACGGCGCCCTGAACGGGACTGTATCTTTCACCGCGCCAACAAAAACCTACGAAGGCACAACGCTGACAGGCACACTCAACTACACCATAAAGGCAAACGGAAAGGTGAGAGCTACAGGCACCACCACACCGAACAAGAACGAGTCCATCCCTGTATCGGTTGAGACATCGGGTGATTATTCCATCGCCGTGACATGCTCAAATGCAGCAGGGAACGGGGAGACTGGGCGCACACGCCTATTCATCGGGAACGACACCCCGATGCCGGTAGAGAATGTGAAACTCGCGTATTCAGACGGGAAATTCACACTTTCCTGGGATGCGGCAAAAGCTGTGCATGGCGGATATATGAATCCTGCAAACCTCACCTACGTGGTGACCCGCCATCCCGATGCCACCGTCACCACCGTAACCGTCAATTCTATGACAGAGACTCTGCCAGAGCCTCCGACACGAACACGCTACTACTACACCGTGGCAGCCTCACTTGACGGCACCATAACACCCCCCACCCCCTCCAATCCCATCATGGTAGGGACATATAAAGCTCCCTGCACAATGACATTCGACAGTGCGGACGACATGGACGACTTCGTAATGGTCGATGGCGACAAAGACGGAAAGACCTGGGTCTGGGACAGCGGACAGATGCACTCCTCAATATGCCTCACCAGCAACGCGAACGACTATATGATTCTCCCGCCGGTATACCTGACGCGAGGAATGAGCTACCGCGTCGCTATAGACGCAAAGGCAACGCGTTCACCCTTGAAAGTTTATCCCGAACGTATAGCTTTATGGGCCGGCAACACACCTACCGCAGAAGGAATGTCCGTACGGATTCTTAACCCGACAGACATAACTTCCGACCAATATTCAACCCTTACATGCGACTTCACCCCGGATAAAGACGGAGCATATTATTTCGCCGTCCAAAGTTGTTCGGACATAGACTCCTACTACCTATGGGTTGACAACTTCTCTGTAAGCGAACCCGTAAGGTCGCACGTGCCGAACCCCGTGAAGGGGCTTACGGCCCTTGCCGGGGAGAACGGCGCCCTCACAGCACAACTATCATTCACGCTGCCTACAACCGACATGACAGGCGCCGCACTCGCCTCCATATCCAAAGTGGAGATTTTCCGCAACAACGCCCTGTTGGAGACAATCTCAGGTGCCCCCGGGGAGAAGATAACCTACACTGACACAAAGGCACCGAACGGCATAGTGACATACGGCGTGGCCGTGACATCGGACAACGGCACCAGCCTGCGTGAAAGCACCGAAGTGTACATAGGCGTACACCGACCGGTTGCTGTAACAAACATCCGTGCTGTAAACGGGTCGGACAACGGCGAGATTATACTTAAATGGGACGCTCCCGCCACTGATATTGAGGGCATACAGATGCCGGAAGGCTCCGTCACCTACCGCGTGACGCGCTATGACCGTACGGTGACCGAAATCGCAGACGCCCACACCGCCACCATCCTAACCGACCGCGCCGCCGAAGCCGACACCCCGCAGGAATTCGTGCAATACAGCGTAACCGCCATAAATATCGCCGGAGAATCGGATGCAGAATACTCCAACACCACAACCTACGGGAAACTCATCCCGGCCCCGGTGAACGAATCGTTCGCCGAAGGATATGCCACGCTCGAATTCGTGGTGGAACGCGCCGATGACAACGCATCATGGACTGTCACAAACCCCTCTTCCAACCCCGGTATCGAAGACCAGGACGATGACGGAGGCCTGCTCCGCTTCGTAGGGGTCACTACAGGCGACCGTGCTTCGTTCATCTCCGGGAACTTCTCGGTTGACAACCTCGCGGAACCGGCCTTGGTATTCTATTTCCTATACCCCAAAGGAACCGACCGGGGAATAGAGGCGACACTCTATTGGGAGAACGATGGCGAACTGCGTCAGAACACAGTTGAAGCGCGTCCCCAGCCCGGCCTTGAGGGATGGCAGCGCTGCATAGTCCCCATCAGCCCAGAAGCAAGTAAAGTTCAATTTGTGCTTACGGGTGAGAACTTCGGAGAATACGCCACCACCATATTCATCGACAACATCTCCATTCTCGACCTCCCCACACCGAATATGACCATGAACCGCTTCACTGCCCCTAAGGTGGTCGAGGCAGGACAGCCATTCCCACTCACGGCATATATCGAGAACTCCGGCGCACATACGGCCGAGGCCACCGTTGACCTCTATCTCAACGGCGAAGTGGTAGACAGCCGTAGCATGTCTTTGGATATGAGCGAACATGCCGCCGTGACTTTCAATCAAACCCTCGGCGTAGTAAATCCTAAAGAAATGGTATACCATGCGGAAGTAACTACTGAAGGCGACCGCGTGGCCTCCGACAACCGCAGCGCATCAGTCTCCGTGGGCGTACACCAAAACATCTACCCTGCGCCACAGAACGCCTCCGCCCGTACGGAAAACGGCCATGCGGCCATACGCTGGAACGAGCCTGACTTAGGTCCCGCCACCCCCGTACGCATAACCGATGACGTAGAGGGCTACGTGCCTTTCTCAATCGGCATGGAAGGCACAGAGATAGCCGCCGATTACCTCGGCCAATGGACCACAACCGATGCCGACGGTCTCTATACCCTCGGCGTGGGACACGGCTCGGTCGCCATCCCCAATGCCACCGTCCCCAAAGCCTTCATGGCCTTCAACGCCCCGGCAGGCAACCTTACCGGCAGCGCCTGGGAATGTCATAGCGGCACAACCATGTTCGTGGCCTTCTCGGCAATAGCCGACTACGGCGACCACAACGACGACTGGCTCATATCCCCGCTGCTTACCGGCGAGGCACAGGAAATAAAATTCTTCGCCCGCTCGGCCACCGACCTCTACGGCCTTGAGAGCATGGAAATTCTATACTCCACCTCCGGCACGGCTACCTCAGACTTCAAACTCATCGAGGCCGATACGCAGGTGCCTGTAGAATGGAAAGAGTACACTGCCCAACTCCCGGCAGGAACACGTTACTTCGCGATACGCTGCGTGTCAGCCAACCTCTTCGCATTGTGCGTTGACGACATTTCGTTCATACCCGCAGGCTTCAGAGGAATGGGTGTAGAACTCTCAGGCTACAACCTGTATCGCGACGGAATCCGGCTTAACACATCACCGATTACGGCCACAGAGTACACCGACCGCACATTGCCCCCGGGCTCAAAACCCACATACCACGTCACAGCCCTCTACAACGTCGGCGAATCGCGTCCGTCAAACGATGCCACCCTTGACCAGTCGGGATTGAACAGCACCGAAACATCAGCCAATATAAGCGTAAGGGCATCGCAAGGCCACCTCGTAATAGAAGGAGCCATAGGTGTGGATGTAACAGTGGCGCTCCCTGACGGCCGCATAATCTACTCCGGCACACCGTCCGATTCCCCGCTGTTGCTTCCCGTCGCCTCCGGCACATACCTGGTACGTGCCGCCTCCGCCACTTTCAAGGTAGCCGTAAGATAACAGGTAATAGCGAAAAACGCTATAAAATCCACCCATATCACACAGTGGCGGTATGTCAGAATTGATATACCGCCACTCTCTATCCATCCACTTCAATGGGAACTTTTTCTTAAACCCCATTGCATTTTGAGGTTTGTTAGGAAAGGTGTAATTTTGCGGTATGAAATTTATCGAAGCTGAGATACCCGGAGTGTGGATTGTAGAACCTCAGCGTTTCGGAGACGAACGCGGATGGTTTATGGAGACGTTCAGACTGGCCGACTTCCGCCGCGCCACAGGGCTGAAAGATTTGGAATTCGTGCAGGATAACGAATCAATGTCGCGAAAAGGTGTGCTTCGCGGGCTGCATTTCCAACGCGGAGACCACGCACAAGCCAAACTCGTCCGGGTCAGCTTAGGCCGCGTATGGGATGTGGCCGTGGATCTGCGTCCCGGCTCCCCCACATTCGGACGCCATATCGCCACCGAACTCTCCGACACCAACGGACGCCAGATGTTCATCCCCCGGGGTTTCGCCCACGGATTCCTCGTGCTTAGCGACGAGGCCCGCTTCGAATATAAGGTTGACAACTATTACTCACCCGGAGAAGAAGGCGCCGTGAGATTCGACGACCCCACACTTGCCATCACATGGCCCTTGGAAGGAATTATCCCGCAACTATCTGAAAAAGACCTGGCAGCTCCATACCTATGAGAAATCTCAGCCGTACAGAAATAGAAGCTCTTGAAAAGAACGGATGTCGGTGTGACGACTGGAGCCGGGTCTATGTCAGCGAGGGATTCATTCCGGACCGCTACCGCAATGTCACTTTCTCCGGCAATGTGCGGTTGGGAACAGCCTTGACCACTACGGTAATCCCCGGGACGGACATTCCGGCCGCAACAGGAATTTACGACGCCCGCATACACGACTGCACCATAGGAAACGAAGTGCTTATAGAGCGCTTGGGACAAGGCATATCCCACTGCGACATAGCAGACAACGCCATCATCGCCAATACATCCCTCCTCTCCACAGGATGTAAGCCCGGCACCCCGTGCCGGTTCGGCGAAGGGACGGCGGTAAACGTGTTGGACGAGACAGGCTCGCGGTGTGTGAGAATTTTCAGAGAATTATCGGCCCAGGCGGCTTGCATCATATCGACCTGTGACGAAAACTTGCGCCACCGTCTTAACCTCATGGTCGAACGCCATGCGGAAAAATCGGCAGACACACGGATGGCAATAGGCCCCGGAGCGATGATAACCGACTGTGGCGAAATAACCGGTGTACGCATCGGTGCCAAATCCAGGCTCAAAGGCGTTGCCAGGCTATCCAACGGCACCATTGACTCTTCAAATGAAGCTCCTACCGAAGTCGGACCGGGGGTAATAGCCTCCGATTTCATAATAGCCGAAGGTGCCACTGTCACCAATGCCACCCAGCTTACCCGCTGCTACGTCGGACAGGCAGCAATACTACGTAACTTCACGGCCCACGACTCGCTGATATTTGCCAACTGCTGCCTTTGCAACGGGGAAGCCGCATCAATCCTGGCCGGACCATATACGGTATCCGACCATAAATCCACCCTTCTTATCGGAGGGATGTTCACCATGTTCAACGCAGGGTCGGGCACAAACCAAAGCAACCATCTCTATAAGTTAGGGCCGATACACCACGGCTCTATGGGACGCGGCTCGAAATGTGCGTCCGACTCCTATATAATGTGGCCTGCTAAAATCGGGGATTTCACAATGGTTTCAGGACGTCATTACGGCCATCCCGACACTACGGCGTTCCCATTCTCCTATCTGGTTACTGATTCCGACGGCGCGTCACGACTTATTCCCGGCGTAGCACTCAATAGCTGCGGCACTGCGAGAGACATAGCCAAATGGCCCCGACGCGATAACCGCATGTATGCCTTCCGGCACGATACGATAACGTTTGATGCCCTGAACCCCTATAACATAACCAAGATGGGTATCGGGCTAAAGATTCTAAAAGAACTGGCAACCACCGACACAGACGGAGATTATCTATACAACGGGATGAGAATCAGCCGCAAATCGCTGCTGAAAGGTATCGATTTGTACACATCCGCCATTATAAGATATTTAGGTGAGACCATGGCATCTTTCTTGGAACACGGCGGGGACACACTTCCCGCCCCGGTTCTCCGGGATGAGGAATGGATTGACCTCTGCGGCTTCGTGACGCCTAAAAATATGGTTGATGAGATTGTTGATATGGTCATGGACGGCCAAATATCCACTCCCGGAGAATTCGCTCAAAAAATCAGGGAGTTACACACCTCCACACCAAAAGCAGCCGAGAAATTTGCCCTATCCATGATACAGGATTTCACGGCAGGCGACATGTCATCGCCTGCCATCCACCTATTTCTTGAAAGATGGGTAGAGGAGACACGCCGACATGCCGACTCCATAATCGCCGATGCCTGTAAGGAAGCGGGACTGGCCGGAAAGCCAATCCCTGACAACAACCATCCTTTCATAGCCGAGACCCGGCAGATAGTCACAAATATTGAAAATCGTTACCGATCCCTCTAAATCACGGCCAAAGCAGCCAGCCCGCCCCAAAACAGCAACGCAAGAACCAGGATAACAATCCCTATCACCGATATTACAAATCCGGCGATAGCCAGTCCGCGCGGAGCCTTGAACAGCCCGATAAATGAGAAAACCAATCCAAGAATCCACGTAAGCAAATTCACTACGGGAACCCATGAAAATATCCAGGCGCAAAGAGCCAGCACGAATCCGGCTATCCCCAACCCGTTAGTGCGCGGACGTTGGTACACCTGTTGGTATACAGGCTGCTGGTAAGGGTTAGGCTGATAAGGATTCTGCCCCTGATTCCCATACGGCGGCTGAGGGTTGTTATACCCGCCGTTATAGTTATTATAATTGTTATTATAACCGTTGTTCTGCTGGTTCATGGCCTTAATGAGATATGTGTTTAGTAAAAAATATTCTATGGATTGCTTATGAATTCTGGAACTGCGTAGGCGACAGACCCGTAAGGTGTTTGAAATATTTGCCGAACGAGGACTGGTTTGTGAAGTTCAGTTCGTAAGCTATCTGCTGCACATTCTTGCCTGAATAACGTAGCAGATTCTTAGCCTCCTGTATCACATACTGGTCAATCCATTCGGCAGCCGACTTGCCGGTAGCCTCCTTTATGATGAGGGAGAGATATTTGGGAGAGATAAACATGCGGTCGGCATAAAATCCGATAGCGCGTTCCTTGCGATGATGGTCACGCACCAGTCTAAGGAAATTTCGCACATACGTGGCACGGCGCGACCTTGGCTGGTCGGCATCTTTCAGCCGCGCCGCCTCCTCGCTGAAAGCCATCAACTGGTAACCGGCAGCTTCCGCCAGCGACCGGGCTATATGCCGGCTGTAATTGTTATCCTCCAACGATGTAAGGTGGAGCAGTTCGAAATAACGGCGCAGCACATCGACACGTTCGGGGGTAAGCTGCAACATCGGATCCTGCGAAGAAAGCAAGTTCGTATTAACCGCGTTCAGGTCGAAATTTATTCCGCTTATAAAACGGTTCGAGAGGAACAGCAGGTAAACGTCAAGTTCATCCCCTTCCCATGCCGTGGGCTTGAAAAAAGTTTCAGGCGCTATGAACACTATAGAATTAGGGGGAACGGTAATACGGTCAAGATTAACGGTAAGATGCACCGTACCTTTCGCCGCAATAAGCACCGTGAGCCCGTCATAACGCCGCATAATCGATTTTTGGAAATGCGTGTTGTGAGAGCTTATACGTGATATGATATAATCTTCACCCAGATGGCTGTAGTCAACCGAGTAGTTCTTTAGCGATTCGATTACTGTTGTTAGCTTTACCTGTTCTATGTTGCTGTCAAATCCTTTCATAGATTACCTTATAGACGAACACATTGGTCTATTGGTTGCAAAATTAGTATTTTCCCCCAATATTACTATTAATCTCACCCCTTATTTTCTACCAAAACACAAATCACGCCCACATTCTTCACCACAAAAACGACACATAGAAAGGTAACTTTTAGTGGCGCCGGACCTCCGGGACGACAGGCCACCAGAAGAGGCCGAGCGCATCTGATAGTCAAACACAATATGCAGAAAATCAAAATATTATCCAATAAGACGCGTCTATAGGGCTCCGCCTATTTTGGCGGCCTGCCGTCCCGGAGGTCCGGCGCCACTATAATGTTACCATTGCCAAAATTGCCATATAACAGAAGCGGTATGTCAAAAAGAATTTGACACACCGCCTTAATATATTCCTTTGATTTAAAAATCTTAGGTACGGATTAGAAATGGTAATGGATACCGAAGCTCAAGGCATCGCCCGAGAAACGGAGACCGAAGGCCTTCTTGTAGCCCACAGACTCGGCATGGCTATTTGCGCCCTCATATCCGAGGAAACCCATATGAGCCAGCAGGGTGAATTTCTCGTTGAGGTGGAAAGCCACACCGGGGCGGAAGCCGATGTTCCAGGCCGTAGCGGCATCGCCGGATTCGCCATGGAAACGTGTCTTGCCGGTGTAGATACCGAATCCGCCGTCCACGAACAGAGCCACCTTGCCGGCGGTGAAGTATGTGTAACGCGCATAGGGAGCAATCTCGAATAGGTTGCCGATTACCTTATCGTCATCCTTACCTTCCTCTGTGTGGACATAGCCGATAGTAGTTCCGATAGTCCATTTGTCATCAAGACGATAGCCGATTTCGGGCAGTATGGAAATAGTTGTCTCCTTGTCGGTATCGTTACGCCAGAAAGAAAGCGAACCACCTACAAAAAGATCCTCAGCCATAGCGCTGAGCGACATCAAGGCCACAACGGCCATTACTAAAATCTTTTTCATTGCTTAAAAATTTTGAGGTTTATTTGGAAACTCTGTGAAGCCCATGCAAACCGGGCTTCGTATAATTCAAAAATATTTATGTACCGATAATGTGAAAACAGATTCTTAAAATTTTTAAAACGGCGCAAAGTTATACAAATCAAAAATCCCATTCAATAAAATTCACGTCCTTTAACAATTATTTAACACATTACAAATCCTTAACACTTTGTTTTGCAAGCAAATAGCATCACCTACATATATTAAGTTTCCAATCCACCACAAAATTCATAACTTTGTCAATATGAAACAGGATGAAAACACTCCCATCGTCAAGGATAAACCGGGCTCTAAACACCCGCGTTGGAAAAGCCTGCTGGTAAAGATAGCCATACCCTTGGCCGTAAGCATCGGTCTCTGCTGGGTCATGTTCCGCGACATCGATTTCCACGACATGCTCGATATCGTTCGCCACCAGTGCGACTTCCGCTATATCGCATTGATGCTGGCACTCTCCATCCTCCCGATGTTCTTCCGCGCGATGCGTTGGGGCATACAGTTACGTTACAACGGCATCACCCCTCCGCTCCGCATCCTGTGCTACAGCATATTCGGCACATATGCCGTGAATCTCGTATTCCCGCGCCTCGGCGAAGTATGGCGTTCCGGCTATATAGCCTACCGTCAACGCGCACCGTTTTCCGAAGTGTTCGGCTCAATGGTTGCCGACCGCCTGAGCGACACTTTGGCCGTGGGTCTTATCACGCTTTTCACACTCATCGTGGCACGAGGGCCCATCACTGACTTCATAAGCACCTACCCCGCTGTATACCGGCAGATTGCCTCCATACTCTCCTCGCCGTGGTTCTGGGGATTGATTGTAATACTATTCGGAGGGACATGGAGCCTGCTCCATTTCAGCCGCAATCCACGCATATTGCGGGTCAGGAAGTTCGTTCTCGGACTGTGGGAGGGGTTTGCCGCCATATTCCGTATGGAAGGGAAGCTGAGATGGCTGCTGCTCACCACTCTGATATGGGGGATATACTTCCTCCAACTCTATGTTGCGTTCTATGCCTTTCCATTCACACGCGAAATGCTCGCGGATAACGGTATAACCGTAGTGCTGGTATGCTACGTGCTAACGAGCATCTCAATGGGGATTCCGTCGAACGGCGGGATAGGCCCCTATCAGGCCACCATGCTGTTCGGCATGAGGGTATTCACCCCCGCAGCGGTCTTGGCCTCAGCCGCCGGCAGCCACGTTTTCACAACCCGGGCACTCGCCTTCGGCAACCTCCTAATCGCCTCCCAGACCGCCCTTATGGCCCTGTTAGGCCTGGTTACATTCCTCCTAATATCCATTGACCGCCACCGCCACCCTCGTGTAGCCGGAGACACACCGGGAAACGGTAAATGATTTCAAGTACGGTTTTTTGGAGTTATATCTTTTTTGAGTAACTTTGCCAGACCAAATACCTAAAGTATGAACCACTCCCGTATCTCCAAAAGAATCCAGGCTCTTTCAGCCTCCCAGACTCTGGCCATGTCGCAAAAAAGTAGCGAACTACGTGCCAAGGGTATCGATGTGATAAACCTCTCGGTAGGCGAACCTGACTTCCCTACCCCCGAACACATCAAGGAGGCCGCAAAACGCGCCATTGATGAAAATTACACCCACTATACACCCGTGCCCGGCTTTATGGATCTCCGCAAAGCCATCGCCGAGACCCTCAGACGCGAACACGGCGCGGAATATGCTCCCGAACAGATAGTGGTGTCCGGCGGTGCGAAACAGTCGCTGAGCAACGCCGTGCTGGCATTGGTAAACGAGGGGGACGAGGTAGTAATCCCCGTACCGGCCTGGGTCAGCTACGTGGAGATGGTGAAACTCGCCGGGGGCGTGAATGTAACAGTTCCCGCCGGTATCGACCAGGATTTCAAAGTAACGCCACAGCAGCTGGAGGCCGCCATAACGGAGCGCACACGCCTTATAATGCTATGCTCCCCCTCCAACCCCTCCGGCACTGTATACACCCGCGAGGAGCTCTGCGGACTGGTAAAAGTGCTTGAACGCCACCCGCAGGTGATGATTATATCTGACGAGATTTACGAACATATAAACTATACGGGGGCGTATACCTCGCTGTCTGAGTTCCCCGAGATAGCCGACCGTCTCATCCTCATAAACGGCGTATCAAAGGCATACGCCATGACAGGATGGCGTATCGGCTTCATGGCCGCGCCTCTCGATGTAGCCAAAGCCGTTACAAAGCTCCAGGGACAGACAACCTCAGGGTGCTGCTCCATAGCTCAGAAAGCTGCCGAGGCCGCATACACCGGCTCACAGCAGCCCGTGGAGGATATGCGTCTGGCGTTCGAGCGTCGTCGCAACCTCGTGGTAGACCTCGCGCGCGAGATTCCCGGTCTCAAGGTTAACGTTCCGGCCGGTGCTTTCTATCTTTTCCCGGAGGTAACATCCTATATAGGGAAGCGTTACCGTGTGGAGCACCCCGGCGGCATACCCGTGGAAGGTATAATCGAAAGCGATTCCGACCTGTGTATGTATCTGCTTGAACACGGCCATGTGGCTACCGTGGCAGGCTCGGCCTTCTGCCTGCCCGGCTATATACGCCTGAGCTATGCCGCCTCCGATGAGAAGCTCGCCGAAGCTATGGAGCGCATACGCATAGCCCTGGCCAACCTGTTTTAAACCAACCATTACAATGGATTTCATTCAAGAACTGACCTGGCGCGGCATGATCCACCAGATGATGCCGGGTACAGACGAACAACTCAAGAAAGGGATGACCGCCGCATACCTGGGCATAGACCCTACGGCGGACTCCCTCCATATAGGCCACCTCGTTGGCGTGATGATTCTGAAACATTTCCAACGCTGCGGCCACAAACCGATAGCTCTGATTGGCGGCGCCACCGGCATGATTGGTGACCCATCGATGAAAAGCCAGGAACGCAAGCTGCTCGATGTGGAGACACTGCGCCATAACCAGGAGGCAATACGCCGCCAGCTTGCCAAATTCCTTGACTTCGACTCCGATGCCCCCAACGCCGCCATACTCGTAAACAACTACGACTGGATGAAGGATTACGGCTTTCTCGACTTCATCCGCGACATAGGCAAGTGCATCACCGTCAACTACATGATGGCCAAGGAGTCGGTAAAGAAACGCCTTTCGGGCGAAGCCGGCCAGGGGATGTCGTTCACCGAGTTCTCCTACCAGCTGCTGCAAGGCTACGACTTCCTGTGGCTCTACCGCAACAAGGAGTGCCGGCTTCAACTCGGAGGATCCGACCAGTGGGGCAACATCACCACCGGCACCGAACTCATCCGCCGCATGGAAGGGGCTGATGACGCCTTCGCCCTGACCTGCCCCCTGATTACAAAGGCTGACGGAGGCAAATTCGGGAAGACCGAGAGCGGAAACGTATGGCTTGACCCTGCCCGCACGTCGCCTTACCAGTTCTACCAGTTCTGGCTGAACGTGTCAGACGCCGATGCGGAGAAATATATCAAGATTTTCACCATACTTTCTCGCGAAGAAATCGAAGCACTGGTAGAGCAGCAGCGCCAAGACCCCGGTCAGCGTCCGCTCCAGAAACGTCTTGCCAAGGAGATTACCACCATGGTCCACTCCGCCGAAGAATATGAGGCCGCAGTGGAAGCGTCACAGATTCTCTTCAGCAACAAGGCCGCTGACTCGCTACGCAAGATTGACGAGCGCACACTTCTTGACGTATTCGCCGGAGTACCGCAGTACGAGGTGTCGCGTAAGGAAATAGCCGAAGGCATACAGCTTGCCGACCTGCTCACCGACCGCGCCCCCGTATTCCCCTCCAAAGGTGAGCTTCGCAAACTCGCCCAGGGTGGCGGCTTCGCGATAAACAAAGAGAAAGTAGCCGATCCCTACACTCCGACCTCGGAAGATATGCTCCTCAACGGGAAATATATCTTGGTACAGAAAGGCAAAAAGAATTATTTCCTGCTCAAGGCCATATGATAAGGGAACGGGCGCAGTAAATGCACAGCGCCTATAAGCCCTGAGCATACTTTGATTTTGCACAACAGAAGCCTTTACATATTACTTGTATTCGCTGCCAGCCTTGTTGCGGGAACTCTGTTCTCACGCAACAGGCCGGTTGCGGCTACGTCACTGCCGCACTATGACGACACCCTCCGGCCATCCATGGAAACACCGATACCCGGCGATGTATCGCCATTGCCGAAGGCTCTTCCTACGGAAACAATATCGCGGCTGATGCCCGTCCCCCCACTGTCGGCAGACTCTACCACCTCTATCCTTTCCGACACACTCCCTCCGGCTTTTTCCGACACACTCCCCTCCGCACGGATTCGCCCCGACACACTTGGGAGGCACCCATCGCGGATACGCCGCCAGAAAGTAGACCTTGACAACCAGGTAGTATTCTCCTGTTCAGACTCAATGGTGATGGTGGGAAGGAAGATGACCTACATGTACGGTGACGGGAAAGTAGACTACGGCGACCTCAAGCTCCAGGCCGCCGACATATCGCTTGATCTCGACCGTTCGGAGGTGGAGGCCACCGGCGTACCTGACAGTCTCGGCGAACTTCAGGGTCGTCCCATCTTTGAGCAGGGCGGCTCGGAATACGAGTCCGAGACCATGCGCTACAACTTCAAATCGAAACGCGGTTACATCACGAACGTAGCCACCCAACAAGGAGAGGGCTACCTTACCGGGGGGACTACAAAGAAGACCGAGAACGATGAATATTATATCGAGAACGGACGTTACTCCACCTGCGACAACCACGAGCATCCCCACTTCTGGCTGCAACTCACAAAGGCAAAGGTCCGCCCGAAGAAAAACATAGTCACCGGCCCGGCATACATGGTCCTTGCCGGACTTCCGCTCCCATTGGCCGTACCGTTCGGATATTTCCCGTTCAGCGACAAATACGCCTCCGGCATAATCGTGCCGACGTTCGGCGATGACTACAACCGAGGTTTCTACCTGTCAGACGGCGGTTATTATTTCGCGATAAACGACTATATCGACCTGGCCCTCACCGGGGAAATCTACACAAAGGGGTCGTGGGGGCTTTCCGCACAGTCCACCTACTCGAAGCGTTACAAATTCAACGGCCGCTTCTCCATAAACTACCTGAAGTCGATCTATGGAGAAAAAGGGGATCCCGACTACTCGGCAGCCACGAACTTCCAGGTGGTATGGAACCATTCGCAAGACTCCAAGGCCAACCCCAACATGACTCTATCGGCATCGGTAAACTTCACCACATCGGGATATACGCGCAACAACGTAAACTCCTACTACTCCTCAGCGTTCACCGAGAACACGAAAAGCTCAACGGTGAACCTCACATACCGTTTCCCGCAATCCAAATGGTCGCTGTCTACATCGCTGAACCTATCGCAACGCACACAGGACTCCACCCTAGCCGTGTCGTTCCCAAACCTGACGGTCACCATGGCACAGACATACCCGTTCAAACGAAAACGTCCCGTAGGAGCCGAACGGTGGTATGAAAAAATCAGAATGTCCTATTCCGGCCAGTTACAGAACTCTCTCACCGCCCGTCAGGATGAATTCTTCAAAAAATCACTGATTAAGGACTGGCGTAACGGCATGAAACACTATATCCCGGTATCGGCGACATTCTCACTATTCAAATACTTCAACCTCACCCCGTCGATAAACCTCACCGACCGCATGTACACCCAGAAAGTACGCCGCCAGTGGGATCCGGCGGCCTCGGCCGAAGTATGCGACACAACCTACAGCCTCTACAACGTGTGGGATTTCAACGCTTCGGTCTCTTTGGATACGAAGCTCTACGGGTTCTACCAGCCGTTGCCGTTCCTCGGCGACAAAGTAAAGATGATACGCCACGTGTTTACCCCCACAATCTCATTCTCAGGCGCTCCCGACTTCGGTTCATCCTGGTTCGGATATTACGGTTCCTACAATTACACGGACGCGCAAGGGAATCCGCAGAACAAGGTCTACTCCATGTTCCCTAACGCCCTGTTCGGCGTACCCAACCGGGGTAAGACAGGGGCGGTAAGCGTATCTTTGGCAAACAATCTGGAAATGAAAGTAAAGAGCGACAACGATTCAATCGGCGAGAAGAAAATATCGCTTATCGAGAATTTCACCGTGTCGCAGAGCTACAACTTCGCCGCAGACTCGCTGAGATGGAGCAACATCAACACCTCACTGCTGCTGCGTCTGACGCGCCAGTTCAACCTCTCGCTATCGGCAACATGGGACGTCTACACCTATGCCCTTAACGATGCAGGCACCCCTGTACGCGTGAACAAGACGCGCCTACAGGCCGGCAAAGGTCTTGCGCGTCTATCATCCACCGGCACCTCTTTCTCCTACACTTTCAACAACGACACCTTCCGCAAAAAGAAAGACGCCAATGACAAGAAATCAGGCTCGCAGGGCAACGGCGATACAGGCAACTGGGATAATCCCGGCGCCATTCCCGACAACGATAACGACAACAAGGATGGCTCAGGCGATGACCTGGTACTTGACTCGGACGGCTACCTCCCATGGAGTGTGCCGTGGAGCCTGTCGCTCAACTACTCTATAAACTACTCCTACGGGGCCTTCAACAAGCGCAAAATGGAGTATGACGGCAAGATAACCCAGAACCTGTCTATCTCGGGAAATATCCGCCCCACTAAGAACTGGCAGTTCTCGGCCACGGCGTCATACAATTTCGATACCCACAAGCTGGCCTATATGAACCTGAATATATCACGCGACCTGCATTGTTTCACAATGCGGGCCTCCGTAATCCCGGTAGGGCCGTATAAAAGCTACAACTTCCATATCTCCGTGAAATCATCTCTGCTGTCCGACCTCAAATACGACAAACGTTCCTCCCACTCCAACGGTGTGGAATGGTATTGATTGTAGTGTGGCGAGTGTGCGGATTACGCAGATTACGCAGATTACGCAGATTACAACTTTTATTTTGCATATTAAAGAAATTTCCTTAACTTTGCACCTGCTTTAGGCCGTATCATGCGGTGGTTCCAACCATCTCGCCAGGCCTGGGCAATAGGATTGACTTATGGTGTAATGGTAGCACTGCAGTTTTTGGTTCTGCCTGTCCTGGTTCGAATCCGGGTAAGTCAACTCTGGAACCAAAAAGGACGCGTTAAAAACGCGTCCTTTTTGGTTCCGCCCCCCCCTTTACCTCCAACGTTTTGACAAAAAACGGAACAGAGGGCCGGTATGCCTCAACAGCGACTTCATCCTGGTGCGCAGAGGTATTGCGATACCGTTCGCACGACAGAATGTCGACAAGCATGCTATCCCCTCTGAATCGGCGGCAGCGAAAGCCCTTGACGATACATAGGAAGCAAGAACGGTATTGGCATAATCCACCATACCGGATGAAAGGCCGTATTTCTTCTGTAAATATCTTCTCAGCTTCAATGTTCCGAAATAAAACCTGAACGCCTTGGCCGAATCTGCCGGAGACGTAATCTGCGCCCTATTCCCTACCCGATAATTCAATGTTACCTCCGGCAGATATGCCACACGTCCAGCAGCCGCCAGCGCCACCATCAGTTGCAAATCCTCGCAGGGATATTCCGATGAACGGAACAGCATCTTATCTGAGGCATATGCCCGCATGAACACCTCCTTACGATAAAGAGTAGTGCATGAATGTACGGCCATGGCATCAACCGAGGCGACCAACGGCTCAAGAAGTTCACTCCCCTCAATCTCCTGCCTCAGCCATTTTTCCGTGCCGGTATAACCTGAAGGGGTTACGGTGCCGGAAACCGCATCCATATACTGCCATCCGGTATGCACCAATGTAACCTCAGGATTGGAATCAAGCACTTCGACCTGACGCGCCAGCTTGGTAGGGTCTATCCATATATCATCCCCGGCCAGGTCGGCTATATACGGAGCACGACACCGCAGAAGCGTATCAAAATAATTATCGCGGCAACCGAGGTTCTTTTCGTTACGCGTATAGCGAATTATCCCGGGGTACCGGCGGACATATTCCTCGCATACCCTACGTGTACCGTCAGTGGAGCAATCATCGGCCAGTTCTATCTCGAAAGGGAAATCACACTGCTGGGCAAGAATCGAATCCAAAGATGCTCCCAACGTGTCCTCCTGGTTATATGTGGCAACTATAACAGATACCTTCGGCTTAATCTCCTCTTTCCCCATATCTAACTTCATACCTTAAAGAACGGCCTGAGCAGACGGGCCACTCCACGCCCCCCCAATGCCGTGTAACGACATGCGAAACGCAACAGCAAACGCATAAACCGGGACTGCGTATCTTTCAGCACACCGGCCATTAGACGCCAACCTTCCTCCGGCGCTCCCTCGGCGATATAACATCCGGCAAGATGGGCACGGCGCAAATCCACACAGATAGTTGGATGACCGAAATGGTCGAGAGTTCTCTCAATACTGTCCAAACTTCGTTCCCAACACGGTGCTTTGGGAGAGAAAGCATCCCCGGTAATAGAGTCTATCGTCTCTATCACCTTTACTGTGGGTCCTCCCCCAAGCCTTAAAACCGAAGGTTTCCGAACAAGCAACCTTACTCCAAGTTCTATATCGTCCCATCCCCGGTCAAGATTATCCCATCCTCCGGCCTCACGGAAAAGTTCGGTGCGCGCTGCATAACGCAGGGTGGCCATAGACCCGTGCATGATGGTATGCCATATGACATCCTTATCATAGAACGGCTTTAAAGAGACCTTTCCTCGCGGCGACACATACTCAACATCCCACCCCACGATATCGTGTGGAATATCCCGGTGGAAAGCATCCAAAGCCCGCTTTGCATGCCCGGGCAGCATAATATCATCGCTATCGAAAAACATGGTGAACGGAGTGGCAACCTCGCGAAGTCCCCGGTTGCGGGCAGCGGCAGCCCCGGGCTTTGGCTCACTTACCACCGTCACTTCAAATCCCGGTCCTTCGACATGCTCTTTCCATGCCTGCAACACATGCAGGGTCTCGTCCGTGGAATTATTATCAACGAGGACGACACGTAACGGACGTAACGTCTGATGCCGCACACTATCGAGGGTACGGCCAACGATTCCGGCACGGTTATATACCGGAATAACTATAGTCAGTTCATATTCCATGCCTCATTCTGTCATTTCGATGATGGAAGCATCCAACGTCTGCGATACAGGGCATAGACTGCGCCATGTGCCATATTCCATAATGCAGGAAGGAAACCCATACGTCCTTTACGCGCCATACGCCAGGAGTTTACAGTAACCCGGAGAGGCCACGTAACCGGGTGTTCAAGCGCGATGATAGCCCCGTTTGACTTCGCCACCCCCGGAGTAGCCTTACGGCTCCCCGTTGTAAGGCCGGGATGAGTAGCCACGTCAATGGGGAAATACATGCATTTGAGCCCCATCTTTCGTGCCGTAAGGAGCAGCATCTCATCCTCTCCGGCAGTAAGCACCGGTGCTCCCGGGCCGAAATACTCGTTAAAACGGAGTCTTCCCTCCCGATTGCGCCGGTTAGGATTATATAATGCCACTTCAAAAGCCGTCTGATAGAATCCTCTCGGCGGCTTATCAAGTGAACAAGCCTCTTGGGGGTACACCTTGTTATCGGGACCTTTATAGCGGAACGAAAAATAGCCTATATGGGGATGGGCATATATACATGCAAGCACGTTGGTAAGGCTCTCCTCGGTGTATATCAGGTCGTCATCGGCAATCAACACAAAATCCCCGGAAGCCTGTTCAAGCAGATTGTTACGGTTAGCGCTAACACCCGGGCGGTCAAAACGGATCACACGCACATCCCGGCGTCCCTCAAGCTCGACAGGCACGGGAATGTCACCCGAATCCTGCCACGACACAAGATAATCCACATCCTCCAGTCGGGGCAGATTCATAGCGGCCACGCGGGCAATCCCTTCAGGACGATGCGTGGCTATAAGCACCTGCAGACGGATGGGTGGAAGTGCCATATCGGATTACAGGTATTTAACCACAACATCTTCCAACCGGGAAAGGTCATTGACACGTTCCACGAGGTCGCCGTTACGGTTTATGATAAATGTAGCAGGCAACGCTCCGACATTGAAGTCCATAAGCGTACGGGCCCCTGCCGAGGGCGGGTTGTAGACCGCAATCCAAGGAATATTCTTTGCCGACTGACGCCAAAGATACTCGTCATCATCGAACCCAACCTGGTAGATTTGCAGTCCCCCCTTATGAGCCTCATACACCTTGGCCAAGGCTACATTGATGGCGGGAGACTCCTCGGCCGAATATGCCGTGAAATTCACTATTACCACCTTCCCACGCCCCGTCTCGGCAGAAAGAGGACGCATAGTCCCGCTGACATCGGCCAGACTTATATCCGGGTGGCTGATTTCTACAGCCATGATAGTATCTGTGGGAGCCACAGGACGCTGGCGGTTGGAGAGGAACAGCGAGGCAAGCATGGCCGTACGCGGGTCGGAAGGACGACGTTCATTGAAAGCATTTGCCACAGCACCGATAATACGGTTGTCAAACGGAACGGACGGGTCAAACACCCGCATATTGCCCACGCTTCGGAAAATCGCATAATAAGCGGTCATCCCTGCCGGATTGCGCAGTACTATGGCCGACAGGCGGCGTTTGAAACCCTCGTCGAAAACAGCAGTCTGTCCGGCCGATGAGCGCGACACACTGTCAACAATCTGGTTGACAAGCTGCATGGCCTCGGCCTCGGCGGAACCGGAAAGAGTGTAGCCGTTGGCAAAGTTATCCACCTTGCCGTCCAAGGTTATGGTCTCAATCGAATCAATCGGGAAATAAGCAGACTGCTCTCCGAGCCTGAGACGGTATATCTCAGGATGCCCTAAAACCTCGCCACGGAATGAATACCTGCCATCGTCAGAGACAGTAACCGTGTCAACGCCGTACCATGCCCCTGATTCATTGGCAGCCTCAAGTATCAGTTCCTTACCCTCGGCTCCGTCAATACGGCCCTCAACAGTCCAGTTGTTGTGCGAGCAGGCACCAAAGAGCACCATCATAACGCCTGCCGCCACGGATGAAATCTTTCTCATAGTGTTGTTAACAATAAGGCCGTAACATTAAAACTCGGCAGCTATGGCAGCCGCGATATCTGCCATCTCTTCAGCAGGCAATGTGAGCTTGGGAGCGCAGAAGTTCATATCCTCCCCTTTGTCCATCGGCACGAGGTGGATATGGGCATGGGGTACGTCAAGACCGATTACAGTAACCCCTACTTTCTTACACGGAATGGCGCGCTTTATAGCCCCTGCCACCTTCTTAGCAAACAGCAGCAGAGAGGCATACTCCTCGTCTGAGAGGTCGAAAAGATAATCTACCTCTTTCTTGGGGATTACAAGCACATGCCCCGGATGTACGGGGTTTATATCCAGAAACGCGAAATGTCGGTCATCCTCGGCCACCTTGTATGAGGGAATCTCCCCGGCAGCTATCTTTGAAAATATCGAAGCCATCTTTGTAATTTTAGATAAGTAACTGGTCGAAACTATTTTAATGTTTGTCCGAGGAAAAGATTCAAAAATTTTGCCGGAGAAACATTGATATAATCAGACCTGTTAGTATAGAATAATTTTGAACAGTTACTTATTGGCAACCTAAAGGTCTGCTTACAACCTCTTTTAAGTCCAGTTACTTATTAGAACGAAATTTCCTTTATCTCGAACTTCATCAGCCCCGCCGGAACACGTATTTCCACCACGTCGCCCAGCTTATGGCCCAGCAGCCCCTTCGCAATAGGTGTAGAGGCACCGATTTTCTTCTCCTTGAGATTGGCCTCGGAGTCAGCCACTATGGTGTACTCTATAGTCATGCCGTTTGCCATGTTGGTAATCTTCACCTTTGAAAGGATTGCGACCTCGTCTTTCGACAGCTTCGACTCGTCTATTATGCGGGCGTTAGCCACAAGGTCTTTCAACTTGGCTATCTTCATCTCCAGAAGCCCCTGGGCCTCCTTGGCGGCGTCATATTCCGAGTTCTCCGAGAGGTCTCCTTTGTCGCGGGCCTCCGCGATAGCGGCAGATACGCGGGGACGTTCCACCGATTCAAGATAGGCTATCTCCTGCATCTTTTTGTTATAGCCCTCTTTTGTCATGTAAGTCAATGCCATGATATGTTATTTTTTAATTATTCGTAAATATTTGGATATAAAGAAGTTTAATTCAGAACGAGCATCTACGGCTCCCTCATCCGTTTTTTGAAGGATAGCAAAAAGAAAGCGCCCCGCCCCGCATCACGGGGGAGACCCTGCTCTTTTTATACCTTAAAAAACCTGTCCTTACGACATTCTTTATATTAACAATGCAAAGATACACAAAGTTTTCCGACTTCCCAAAAAGAAGCCGTCAAAATCGAACCACCTCCCTCCAAAATCGTCCTATTGGGATTGCTGACACGAAACCGGGTCTACCGCTCGGTGAACGACAGGAGGGCCCGGCAGAGGGGATGCCCCTCATGGACGAGTTCGGCGCGGGTGGAGAGGGGGGTGCCATCCCCATCCGACGTCGCACACTCATCATGGAGGCGCACTTCTACCTCCTCATCGTAATAAGCCTCGCGCATATAGGCAATCTCGAAACGTGACAGCCGGTAACAGTCGTGGAAATCAAGGCTCCATTGGTTTAGGAGCAGTTCGATGTAGCGCGAGGAATTCACATGTCGGTTGAAATCGATGTCGCAGTAAGTGAATCGATAATGCTCCTCCCTATAATCCACTAACGGACGCGGCCTTGACGCCTTTGCTATCGGACAGCGCCCGGCATCGGCAATTTCCCCGATCCATGCCATGCGCGATATGTCGGCACCCTGCCGCGTCTCCGTATCAAGCACGGCCCACACTGTCCGCGCCCAGCCGATAACCCCCCCTCGGAATCGTAGATACAGAAATCTCGTTCCGAAAACAGTCTGTTCACCGAGCATATCCATGTGGCAATCTCATAATGGTCGTTCACTTCCGGATAACGGGTCATTTCCACCGCCACACGCGACAGCACCCATGTCTGCCGATATCCAACCAGCGATGCGTAACCGATTCCAATCTCATTGGCATGGAGCGTGGCAATCTCTATCAGCCGGTTTATAAGCAGCGTCAGAGGCATCCGACCCTGCGGGTTGCACTCTGCCGGTGTCAGGAAATACCTCTGCCTTAGCTCACGCGGCTTTGCCGCCATTCCTTCACTTTCCATACTATTTCTTTCTAAATCCGTCCTACTTAATCTTTAGAGAAAACAACATAGTCTCCGACCTCTGCCTGCTGCTTCATGCCATACTGACCGAACAGGTCGGCAACCTCCGCATAGGTCATCGAAGGGAGATCGCAACGGGCCATTACCACGGCATCGAGACTATCTGCATAGTCCTTAATCCATTGCCGGGTCTGTTCGCGATAATAATAATGGAACGCCTGGAAATGGAACGGTTTCTCATCCTCGAAAATATAAGAAGCCACATATCGGGAATCTCCGAAGACGCCGAAACGTTTATGCTCTGCCTTCAGCCGGTCTATCTCTACAGAGAGCTTCCCAATAGCCCGGCATCGCTCCCCATCTCCAAGTATATATTGATGGCGTGGGAGGAACTCCTCCGCCCGGCAATAGCTCCCGTATTTCGTAATTTCCCAATATATCCAACACGCGAGAGCGGGTATAGTGAGATAAAGGAACATCAATTTCAAGAATTCGTTTCTATAATTATAGACCATCGCCATCAGCAACGGAATGGAATAGAAAAACGTCAATCTAAGGAGAACCCTGTCCGACCCCACTGCCGGGAGTAACGCAAAAACCAAGACCAAGAATATCTTCCATTTGTCAATCGCCCAGTTCTCCTCTCTGCCTCTAACCATAAGGAAGAGGTAGACAAGCACCACCACAGGCACCAGGTATTTTCCAAAAACACCACCGCCATCGCCCATCCTCTTAAAAATCAAAAATAGTAATATAACTGCCATCACCGCCAGATAGCCGACACGTCCGAAAACCTTCCCATATGCAATCGTGAGAAGACAGCAGCATATTATCACAACATCCAGTTTCAACAAGCGGGAATAAAAAACCACATCGTCCCATGCCCACCTCAGATAGCCGTAGAGCATATCCCGGAAGCCATGCCCGGTGATAATATTATCTGCACTCCAAGCCGACATATAGGACATTACATCCCCTTTCATTATGATTACCACGGTAAGAATAGTAACAAACATCGCTCCAAAAGTAAGCGCCACTGTCCCCCATAAAGCCCGCACACTATCATTATGTAACATCCGTCCTGCCAACAGGACGGCAATAAGTATAGGAAGGCCAAGTACACCGGTAGTAATTCGCGCCATAACCATCAGGCCGCAAACAACACCGCACAACACCGCGAGTTTGCGTCCGGGGCGGTCAATATAACAAAAAGACAACACCAACAGCGCACTCTCAAAGGGATATGCGCCAACATCCCATCCGTATAGTTCCATGGCGTTTCCCATTATCAACATTATTAGAAAGCTACCCAGCCCCAATGTCCATGCCCAATCACGGGTACGATGATAAAAATACCATAACGGAAGTAAGATAGCCACCATATAGCACACAACACGCAGCAGACGCAGCCAAATTATATTATCCCCCAACAACGAAAGCACGCAATAGCCATTGAAAAACGGGTCAATGTAAAAAGTAGGTTGTTAAAAAGGAGAATAAATGCGAACTTTGC
>CAJUBM010000030.1 GCA_910584735.1 uncultured Muribaculaceae bacterium | reverse complement strand
AGCCTCTTCGGGTGGCCTGCCGTCCCGGAGGTCCGGCGCCACTACCATCCGGCAATACTAAAACTATCTCGAATAATGATTTTTGAGGGGAAGGGCGTTTATCCGGATTTTGGTATATCGCCATATAGTGTATGGTAGGCTGTTTCTTTATCTGAGGATGCCGGAGGCGGTGCCGGTTTGTTGGGATGCCTCGTCACCGATGTTTACTTTTTTGCCAAAGCCGAAAGTATAGGTGGCAGAGAGAAGTATGTAACAGTGATAGTTGGGGTTATGGATGGTTTGATTGAGGTCGTAGTAGTCACTTTTCATTGTCGAGGAGCCTGCGCGCCAGTTCCAACGGAACGGATTGGCAATCATGCCACGGAGATTCCACGAGGCATTGCCCCAGCCTGCTATGGCGGTATAGGCGCTTTTATCCTTCATCCATGTGCCTACCATGCAGCCATCGGGATATGCCTGTTCCGAAACATATTGTATGCCGAAGTTCCATCCGTCAAGATAGTAGAACGCCTGTATGGAATAATTGATATGCGATTTCGTCCATCCGTATGGCTCGCCGTTGTGCGCTATACGTTGGCCGATCTGGCCGTTAATCTGCAAGCTGTTGCCCAGCAGGCGCAACATGGCTGAAATTCCGTAGCTTCCTTGTGAGTAATTCCCCATAGGCTGCTGTATGGTTCGCAGAATTCCGGTAGAGGATGCTTCGTACACATATGCGTAGCGGTCTTTCACAATCCATGCGTTGCCATATACGGAGAAGCTGAACCTGTTGGAGGGCATCCAGAGGTAGCTCGCGCCGAAATCAAAACTCTTATAAGGTTTAAGAGTCGGATTGCCGGTGTAGCTCATCAGCGGATTGGACTGCACGATGGCCGTACTGCGGTCTGGGCCGAGTTCTTTTGTCGTGAGGTGGGGATATAAGTTGTTACGGTAGCCGATGTGCGTTGCAACTGTCCTTCCACCACGACCTCTTGCAGGGTACGGGATTTTATGCTGTCGGCAGATTCGGATTGTGCTGTCAATGAGAGGGCTGTGGCGGTACAGAACAAGGTTGTTATAAGGATATTTCGCATAGCTTTATCTCCGTGTTGTTAGTATTCCGAGCAAAGTTATGCATATAAAATCTAATAAATCTAAACTTAGTTTTATATTTCCAGTTTCTTGAAAAATATTTTTGCAGAGGCCGCCCGGGATTTAAATTTGTTGATAGACAGGGGTATTTATGGAAAAAGCAGAGAGCGCCGAATCGTCGGCGCTCTCTGCTTTGGTGTGTATGGGGATTGTGGTTATCTCACCGCTACTTTTACGGTAGCTCCTGAGAGTGCTACGATATATATGCCCGGGGTGGCGGGTACGATTACAGTCTCATCAGCGAGGTTGAGTAGGGCGACAGGTACGCCGGCCGCGTTGTACACTTCGGCGTTGGTAGTGCCGTTCACTGCTATGCGGATGGCTCCATGGAGGCCGGTGACTACGGCGTTTGCCGTTTCTATGCTGTTGAGTGCAGAGAGGCCGTAGAATACGGCGGTTGACTCTTCGGATGTCCCGCTGACGTAGTTGGCGCGTACTCCGGCGGTATGCATACCTTCGGTGATGCCTTCGAGTCTCACGAGACATTCGATGGTGTTATCACCGTAAGGTGTGCCGTCAAGGGTGATGCTGTAGTCGGTCACACGTCCCATCTCTATAGGCTCTTCTCCGGGCTTAGGCTGGTTCCAGGACAGGATATATTCCGGGGCATATCCGATGCAATCGGCCATCGGATCATCACAATCTACCTCCATAATTTCAACCGTAACATTGAACGGTGCCACGATTATCTCTTCCAGATTTACAACGGTATGCTTGTCTCCGTCAAGCTCGATGTCCGTGCTCCAGGGGTGATAGAGTGGCGCTGAGGTGGAGGCTGCATAGTTGCCTTTGGGTAGGAAGCCTATCTCAGCCGCGTTGTCAACGGGGGTGAGTATGTAAGGCTCGGTTCCTTCCGGTGCATCTTTTGAAATCAGAGAGATGGTTATTCCTTCGGGTATGAAGTCGTTATTTGACGTCACGGAGAAAGATGCCTTCGCATAGTCCTCATCGTTAATGGCGAGTGTGGTTGTCGCTGCAGGGCTTGTCAGGCCGTTGATAACTGCACATACCTCTATGGCATGTTCGGCCGAGGGCATGTTTTCGGCGGTATAGGCGGTTTCGGATGTAGAAGCGTACTGCTGCCCGTTGATGCTCACGGTATATGTTACCTCTGTATCAGCGGCTACATCGGCAGGGGCTTCCCATGCGAGGAGTATATCGTTCCTGCCTGAGAATACATCATGACGGAGTTCGGCAGAAAGGTTTTGCGGCGCTTTCGGCAGGTTGAGTGTCACTACGGGAGAGGGTGTGGTCTCGCCGTCGGGATATACTGCTGTAACGAAATAGGCCGGTGATGAGCCGTCGGCCGGAGCCGTGATGGTCTCAAGGACGAATTGCAGTTGGGATACGGGGATAGGCTCGGCGTTCAAACGTCCTACACCTTCTTGATATACGTTATACCCGGTAAGGGGTGCCGGATTTATCTCACGGATTTCCACATCGTCAATCCATGTGGCTGTGGTGTACGACATCTTTGTGCAGAGGTGTACGGCTATGTATTTTGCCTCGGCCGGAATATCGGAGAAAGTGCGTGAGTTCAGTTTGTTGTTGGCATATATCTGTTCGGATGAGTAGGCGCTTGATGTCTCCTTCTTCACCAGGTTGGTGAACGCTGCCGCCGGGTTGGCGGGATCATACTCTTCCGTGGCATATCGCACCTCGTAAGTATGGGCGTAGGAGCGGTCACGGAATCCTATTTTGAATTTCAATTCGAATGTGGATATGTCGGCTGCGGTCAGTGCCGGGGAGATGAGCCAGTCGTCCTGCTGGGTGTTGGCGGCGATTGTAACGCCGATTGCTTTTGTGCCCTTTACCTCCACCGTGCTGTGGGGGGCGAATACGTTGAGTTCTTTCCCGGAACAGAGATACCAGGTGTCGCCACCCTTGCCGTCAAGGTCGATGGATTTGAATCCGTTGAAATCGCCGGTGGCTCCGTCCTCAAGGCTCTCGAAGTCTTCCGAGATGGAGAGCGGGGTGTAGGTGGGGTCGCCTGCGGGTTCCCATTCCAGACGATGTGAGCCGTCGGCGTCTTTCTCGATTGCAAGTTGCGTTACGGCACTATGCTGGGCGAATTGTGTGTTCATAACCAGCGGCGCCGATGTGTTGTTGTCAGGAGCGGCATCCGATGCATATTCTGCAGTGGCCGTGAAGGTATATGAGGACGCGGCTTTGGCCTGGATAGCATCCATCCTGATTGTAACAGGGATTCTTACAACAGATAGTGCCGGAATCTCTGAAAGGGTCTCAGGCAGTTCTATTTCAGTCTCCAGGTCGGTTGATAGTGACAGGGTATAGGCATCGGCTGCTATCGGGGTGCTTCCGTTGTTGGACAGCATGATGGTAAGTGTGGCGTCAGTTCCGGCGGTTATTTTAGACGGGCCTTCGAGGGTGACTTCGAGGTCGTTTTCAACGGCGTTGAACACACGTACGGCGTCAATGGCCATGTTGTTGCCATAGTCGCTCTTTGCCAGGAAGCCTATGCGGTAGGTGGTGCAGTCAGCTGCCAGGGCATCGCCTAACAGGATTACGTATTTCTCCCATCCTTCTTTTTCGCCATCCTTACGTTTTATCTCGCCATTTGCAACATCGGTCCATTCGCCGTTGTCGCATGATACCTGAAGCTGCACGCGGTCGTTTTTTGTGCTGCCTGTGTCATGGTGGAAATAAAATTCTACAGCCGGAGTGGTTGATGATGACTTGCTTATAGGAGCCGTTACCAGGCGGCTGGAGTGGGTGGAATTATAAGCGAAGGAGGAGAAGCCTGCAAGGCCGCCGTCCCCATCGGCCGGGAATATGTCGGTGGAACCTGCGCGTCCGATGTAATATTTCTCATATGCTTCCCATTTGCCTGTGCCGGATACCTGTTCCAAATCCCAAGCACTGCCGAATACGCCCTCTGCGAAAGAGTCGGAGAATGGGAGGTCGATGTGACCTATTTTTACTTTGGAAGTCTCAGCCGGTGCGGAGGTCTTCGAACCGTTGCTTGCCGTTATGCGGTAACTTAACAATACGGGGGCGGTTGCCGCGTAGGTATCGGTATAGGTAGTGCTCCCTGTTACTGTGCCGAGTTCTGTAGCGTCATTCCCTATTATACGGCTGATGGAGTAGGACAGTGTCGCGGGGTTTAGATCCACACCATGGATTCCGGTCGGCACCTCCCAGGTGAGTGTGTGCACGTTGCCTTCCGATGAGAAGCGTGGATTGCCAACGGCTGACGGAGTCTCCAGTCCTATGAATGTGGTAATCTCTACAGCTGAGGATGTCTCTTGCCCGCAGGTCGCGGTTACGGAATAGCTGACTGTGCCTTCAGGGGCGGCAGTGTCAGTCCACGTGACTGTCTGGCCGGGAGCGCCTGTGTCTTCTTTGACGGATGTGCCATCGCGCGATATATTATATGTAACAGCCCCGGATAGAGTCTGCCCTGTAAGGGTGGCTGATGGCAGCTTGAATGTAAGGGTGGCTTGAGTGGCCCCTGTAGCATCAGGTGTGACGGTGAAGTCTGTCACATCATTCGGGATAGATGAGACTCCGAGGTTATATATTTTCAGGTTGTAGACTTTCAGGCAGTCTTTCGAACCACGTAATGATATGCGGTAGTTGCCATCGGCAGGGACTGTGAAATTCACGGTTTTTTTATATGCTTCGTTGGCAGATCCGGAATTTGGCAGGTCGGGGAAGGTTGCCAGCACGTTGTAACCGTTCTCAATATCTTCCCCCTGTCCCAGCCTTACCTCGAAGGTTGCGGCTTTTGCTTTGTCTGAGAAATAGGATAGAGGGATGCACTCGAGACTGTACATCGAACCGGATTCAAAATTTATCTCCGGAGTAGTCAGATAGTCGTCCGTGTAATGTTTGTTCGCTCCGTAAGGAAGCGAGTACCATAGACGGAGATAACCACCGCTGTAATTGTACCATTCCCATGCGCAGTCACGGCTATAGGAAAATACATCTTTCTGACATAAGTCGAAATCATCTTTCGATGTTATTTCGAATATGGGTTCTTGGCTCTCGGTCTGCGCCACTGCAGGTAGTCCTCCTGAGGCGGCGATAACTGATCCGAGAAGGAATGTGAGTAATGACTGCTTCATAAGCGTATAAAGATTGATTGAATTTTGTCTATATATTTTTAGGAATCAGAGGGTAGTTCCTGATGTTTTTTCACTGTTTCTGGCAAAGATACGTAAAGAGGGAATAGGTGCGTATATGTATATTGTTAAAATCTTTAAATAAAATAAAATAAACATAAAATTAGCCATGTTTTTGGCGTTTTGTGACTAACTGTCGGGTGTTTTTAGAAAACTGTCGGTGCCGGATGTGGCGATATATGCTTTGTCTTTGGTCTTTTGGGTGTGTTTGTGTTCTTATTTGCGAATATTTCCGGGATATATGTGATTTTGGGGCCTAAATATTTGGTAAAACGGCAAAGTGTGTATATCTTTGTGGCAGATGCATAATGATAGTTATCAAAACATATATCGCCAGATGAAGAAATCATTACTTATGCTTGCAGGCGCCTTTATGGCGTTTACATCGATGGCGCAACAGCGCAACATCATGCAGATTCACCGAGTGGACGGTACTACCGAAGAACGTTATGTCGATGAAATCGACCGCATCACATTCCATGCCGAAGGTGAGGCGCCCCCACAGGATACGGAGGCCATTGATATGGGGTTGTCTGTGAAGTGGGCTAACTGTAATGTGGATGCCTCGCGTCCCGAGCAGTCCGGCGGGTTCTATGCCTGGGGCGAGACGGAGACCAAGGATGTCTACAACAATACCACCTATAAGTATTATAACCTGGAATGGCAGACGATACAGAGGATAGGAACCGATATATCGGGTACGCAGTACGATGTCGCCCGTAGAAAACTCGGCGGCGAATGGCGCATGCCCACCCACGAAGAGTGGCAGGAACTCGTCTTGAACTGCGACTGGCAGTGGACTTCGCGAAACGGCGTTAACGGTTACCTCGTCACCGCTGATAACGGGAACTCTATATTCCTCCCAGCTGCAGGACGCCTTTATCATGACGGTTCGGCAAACGCCAACGGATATGAGAATCTCGGCGGCTTCTATTGGACCAGCACCTTGGCGGAGGATGACGGAGTCAACTACCTTGCATACAGGATGAACTTCGGAGATACATGGTACGGTCAGTCGGCTTCCTATGATGCTCCCGAACTTGGTTTCACCATACGTCCCGTGCAGGGCTCTCTGAGCGATGTCGATCCCGAGCCTGAACCGGGCCCGATGGATATGGTAGACCTCGGCCTAAATGTAAAATGGGCCTCTCACAACGTTATGGCTGCCAAAGCTTCCGAACCCGGTTATTATTATGCGTGGGGTGTGACCAAGAAGCAGTCGATGTACGGCGATGGAGCATATAAATATAAGGACGTTGAAACCGGCGAGTTCGAAAACTTAGGCGAGGATATTTCGGGCACGAAATATGATGTGGCCCATGTGCGCTGGGGCAACGGATGGCGTCTGCCGACCAAAGCCGATTTTGAGGAACTCCTTGAGAAGTGTACCTTCGTGTGGGGGATGAAGGAGGGAAAGAACGGCTATACGGTCACAGGACCTAACGGCAACTCCATATTCCTCCCGGTATGCGGATATATGGGAACCGAGGGTTTGATGTGTGCCGATCCCTATGATAATATGGGTCTTCCACTTACGAGCCACTATATGAGCGCCAATCCCAAGCCACGTAGCTCGCAGCCTAACTCTGTTGAACATTCGGCATATACTCTCCGTATTACCAAGCACCAGAAGGGGGAGCCTTCGATAAAGTGCGATGATACATTCAAGAGCATCGGTATAAGTGTACGCCCGGTACACGACTGATGGCCGGGAATTTGATTCCCCCATATTATAAAGGGAGGCATTGGGAACGCCCGTAATAACGGCTACGACCAGTGCCTCCCTTTATATGGGGCTGTCATGTCAAAAAAAGAGACAGTTAAGTGTCATTTCTATGTGTTTTCTACATTAGGTTGAATGATAATCAAATGCGGATAATGCAGAAAACGCAATGAATTTAGTCATTAGACTTTTTCAATTCTTCTTCTACTAATTTTATTCTTGCTTGCAGTTCTTCAGCAGAAGGAAGCAGGTTTGATGGCGAAGCAATCTGAACATTCTCGTATGAAGCTACACCCATAGGTGTTTGTATCCCTTTAAAAGCCCAACGCACATCGGTTTCATTTTTATCACTACAAATTAACAGACCGATAGTGGGATTGTCATCCATACTTTTAAGTAGTTCATCAACAGCATTGACATAGTAATTTAGTTTTCCGGCATATGCAGGATCGAAAGGTCTTACTTTCAACTCAACCACAACATAAGCTTTTAAGCGGATATGGTAGAAAAGCATATCTATCCTGCGAGTACGACCATCGACAATCAGTTCTTTTTGTCGCCCAACGAAAGCAAAGCCAGTTCCAAGTTCAAGCAGAAAACGTGTTATATTCTGTTCCAATGCAGCTTCAAGTTGTTCTTCCTTGTAGTTCGCAGGAACGGTGACAAAGCCGAAATCATAATTGTCTTTTGTGATTTCCTGTGCCATACGGCTTTGAGCCTCCGGCAAACACTCCGGGAAATTGCTGATAGCTTTACCATGCGTCTTGTATAAATTAGCTTTAAGCGAATTATCCAAAGTCTGACGACTCCATCCGCCCAATATACACTCCTTTAAATAGAAAACAGCTTCATCGACAGTCCTACATTTGGTAGTGATGTTCACCTGATGGCGCCATGGTACAAGACCAAGCACCAAAGGGAAGTCAATTTCTGCACCAAGCTGGTGCAGTTTTATAACCTGCTGAACATTTGTTTGTTGTAATTCTGCACCAAGCTGGTGCAGTTTTTTCTGGGCTGTCAATGAAGAAAATGTGAGATACCATTTCTTCATATTCCAAAGATTGCGGCTCCCAAATCCTCGATCGTGAGGGAATGCCTCTTGCAAGTCAAAGCTAAGCTGTTCTACAACTCCGCTGCCCCATGTTTCTTCAGCCTTGCGCATCACAAGATCGCGCCCGACACTCCAATTGAAAGCCAACTTTTCCGTGTTGACCTTTACAGCCGCTTTGATTTGGGCGGAATGATAGCGTCGCTTGATTTCAGAGATCCAAGCGGCATAGTTAGCGTCAATCCTAAAATCCTTGACCCTGACAATATGTGGTTCGTTGTTTGGAATAATATCAGTCATATTAATGCAAAATTACCCCAAATTCCTGACTTCCACAAGTATACTATATTCGAAAAATTGAATTTCTCAATTAAATGGAAATAATTTGCTAATTTTGCACCATAACTTATGGATAAAGAAAGAGACAATATAAATCGTAATGGAGGCAGGCTCTCTGACGAAGAGGTTGTGAGGGTAGCACGTCATGTTACGTGGGTAGGCTTCTGGGTAAACGCGTTTCTTGGCGTGTTGAAGATTCTGGCGGGGATATTTGGCCGTTCGCAGGCTATGATTGCCGATGGCGTACACTCGTTTTCCGATTTCGTGACAGATATTATCGTTATTGTGTTTGTCGGCGTGTCACGCCGAAAGGCTAACGAGACCTATCAGTACGGACATGGCAAGTACGAGACCTTTGCTACTATGTTGCTTGCCTTTGTGCTTGCGGCGGTGGCTGTAGTTTTCTTTATTGATGGCGCGGAGAAGAGCTGGCAGGCTCTGCACGGGGTAGAGCTTCCGCGACCCACATGGCTTGCGCTCACAATGGCTGTGTCATCTATCGTTGTAAAGGAGTGGCTTTACCGTTACACGCGTCGCGCCGGAGAACGCATCGGCTCATCGGCAGTGATTGCCAACGCATGGCATCATCGCAGCGACGCCCTGTCGTCATTGGCCACATTGGCCGGTATCGGAGGGGCCATGTATCTCGGAGAGCATTGGAGGGTGCTTGACCCTCTGGCTGCTATGTTAGTCAGTGTGTTTATCATTGTTGTATCGGTGAAAATCGGCAAACCTGCCGTGCAGGAACTGCTTGAAGTGTCGCTGCCGGCAGATATATGTCGCGGAATGTGGGACATAATCGCCCATACCGAGGGAGTAAAGGCATTCCATCATTTCGCGTCACGCCGCAACGGAAACCGTATGATTGTTGATTTCCATATAAAGGTGGATTCGGATATAACAGTCGAAGGCGCCCACCACATAGCATCTGATGTGGAAAGGCGCCTACGCGAAAGATATGGTGACGAGATTATTGTAAATATACACATCGAGCCATATGCCGGACAGCCGGTAGATGGTTACGGCATGTGCCGTTGACCTGCAGCGGTTATCCTTCGATACTGTTCGAGTCGGAACGTCCGCTGATTATCCTCCAGCACAGGGCTGCAAGAAGCGCTCCTACGAGCGGGCCTACCACCATAATCCAGAACGGACTCCAGGCATCAACAGTCCAAAGGGCCGGGCCGAAGCTGCGGGCCGGGTTTACCGAGCAATTGTCAACAGGTATGCCTACAATGTTCACCAGCCCTAAGGCAAGGCCGATACCTATGCCTGCGAATTTCCCGAATCCTTTGCGGGCGTCAGTGGCACCTAACACTACGAATACGAAGAAGAACGTAAGCATCCCTTCGGCAAGTAGGGCCATCCCCGGGGTCGCGCCCGGCTGGAGGACATTTGCCGCAAGCTGGCTGGCGCCTGTCTCACCGCCAAAATTAAAGCCCGGAACCATGTTTACAAACCAAAAGAGGATGCCTGCGCCTATAGCCGCGCCGAACAACTGCGCCACCACGTAGCCCGCGAATTCCTTGAAACCCATACGGCCGCTGAGCCAGAAGGCGAACGATACGGCCGGATTCACATGGCACCCCGAGATGTTGCCGATGGTATAAACCAGACAAACCAGCACCAGTCCGAAGCAAAGTCCGATTCCGAGGCCGCCTATCGACGGGCCGGCCAGTACGGCGCTGCCGCACGCCAGGAGTACGAGGAACATGGTGCCTACGCACTCGGCAAGATACTTTTTCATAATGAATAGTATAAAATAAATAAAAAGTCAAAACGCGTGTATAGCACATACACTCTTTTAAATAAGACAAACGGGATGGTGTAAAGGTTTAAATTATGTTTAAGAACTTATAAAAAATACTATATCGGCCATACTTCCCCAACTTATGTTTTTTATTGTGAATTATTGGGAATTTCGTATCTTTGCCTGTGGAAAACGAGACTGTTACGGCCTCATTATATGATTCATACATTATGCGTGCTACCAGAATAACACAACACGTCCATTACATAGGGGTGAACGACCGTACCTCAAACATATTCGAGGGAATGTGGCCCCTGCCTTACGGGGTCAGTTATAATTCATATATCGTAACGGGTGATGATAAGGTTGCCATAATCGACGGGGTGGAGGCCGGGCATGCTTTGGCCCACATCGACCTGATAAAGGAGATTTTGGGTGACCGCCAGCCGGACTATCTGATTGTGAACCATATGGAGCCTGACCATTCAGGTGCAATCCGTATGTTGCGCCAGGCCTTCCCGGAGATAACCATAGTGGGGAACGCGCAGACCCTGTGTATGATACGTGGCTTTTACGGCGTTGAGTCGGGCACGTTGGCAATAAAGGACGGCGATACCCTTCCTCTTGGATCGGATATTACGTTGCGCTTCTGTCTGACACCTATGGTGCATTGGCCCGAAACCATGGTAACTTATCTGGAAGAGGAGAAGGTGTTGTTCAGCGGAGACGCTTTCGGCTGTTTCGGAGCTTTGGCCGGAGCGGTAGTCGATGATGATATGAATACCGACATATATTTTTCGGAGATGGTGCGCTATTACAGCAATATAGTCGGTAAATACGGCATGTTCGTGCAACGGGCCATGAAGAAATTAGAGGGAGTGCCAGTTGACATGGTCTGTTCCACACACGGCCCTGTATGGCATAGCCGAATCGCTGATGTGATGGATATATACGACCGCCTGAGCCGTTATGAGCCGCTTGACAACGGCGCTACTATCGTATATGGCTCTATGTATGGTAATACGGAAGCTATGGCCGAGGCCGCTGCCGAGGCTCTTGCCGCCGGCGGGGTAAGGGATATATCGGTTTTGAATGTCTCAAAGACCGATTTAAGCTATATCTTAGCCGATATATTCCGTCATCGCGGCCTTATAATAGCCGCTCCTACATATTCCGATTCCCTCTTCCCCCCTGTGGCTGCCGTTATGGAGGCGATGGCCATACGCGGTGTGAAGAACCGCGAAGTGGCACTCCTTGGCTCACATACATGGTCGCAACAGGCATTGAAGGTGATGACGACCCACATAGAGGCATGCGGTATGCAGTGTATGGCGGAGCCGGTCTCGGTCAAGCATGCCCCGGCACATGATGACCTTGCCAAATGCCGGGAGGCGGCTTCGGCGATGGCCGTGAAATTAACCGGTCGCTGAAACATTTACCTCATTTAGTGTTATAGATATTGCAGGCCGGATTACAGGGTTGCAGCCTGTTGGATTGTTGTAGCCTGAATATTGTATGGAGAATGATGGAATTATAATTGAGAGCCATCCTTGGGAGCCTTTTGTGCCTCCGGGCGCGAAGATATTGATAATGGGGACATTCCCCCCGGGCAACCACCGGTGGAGCATGGACTTCTATTATCCCAACCGCACCAATGATTTCTGGAAGATTATGGGATTGTTGTTTCTCGGCGACAAGGAGGCTCTTTACGACCGTGAGAACAAAAGGTTCGATGTCGATGCTATCCGCAGGTTGATGACCGACCGCAAGATTGCCCTCAACGATACGGCGCGACAGGTACGGCGTCTTAAAGGCAATGCGTCCGACAAATATCTGGAGATAATTACACCCGTCCCTCTTTACGACCTGCTGCGTGAGATGCCCCATTGTCATGCTGTGGCAACTACGGGCGAGAAGGCGGCCGGAGTGGTGGCCGATATTACAGGCACACAGGTTCCGGCCATGGGGCGGATGGTTGAGGGGGCTGACGCCCTCCACATATGGCGTATGCCTTCCACGTCCCGTGCATATCCGCTTGCTGTGGAAAAGAAGGCGGAAATATATGAGGCTATGTTTCGGGCCGAAAAAATTTTGTAACTTTGCAAAGATGGAGTTTGTATTTTTTTGCCGCTCCCGGGAAATCTGAAAAAAATTGAACAAACATTACAAATAATTTAGACCCACTGATGATTGACTGCCTGATAAATCTCTCCATATCCGATTGGTTTTCAGCCTCGTATTTATTTCAATTCTTTTATGAGAATGCCGGGTATATGCTGGTGTTCCTGTTTATGGTAATAGAAAGCTCGTTTCTTCCTTTCCCGTCGGAGGTGGTGGTTCCCCCGGCAGCATATATAGCTGTGACACGTGGAGACATGAATATCGCCCTCATCGTGCTGGTGGCTACCGCCGGAGCGGTTGTGGGGGCGTTGGTCAACTACGTGTTGTCGTTATGGCTGGGACGCCCGATTGTATATGCGTTTGCAAACAGCCGGTTCGGGCATGCCTGCCTCATTGACCAGGCCAAGGTTGAGAAAGCAGAGAAATATTTCGACAAGCATGGCGCGGTGTCTACTTTCATCGGACGCCTTATCCCTGCCGTAAGGCAGCTGATATCCATCCCTGCCGGACTGGCGAGGATGAACATATGGGTGTTTGTAATCTTCACGGCCCTTGGTGCCGGAGTTTGGAACTGCATATTGGCCGCGCTGGGTTACTGGCTGGGAAAGAACGTGCCATATGACCGCCTGTTCCTTACCCTTGAGCAGTATAATTCCTATTTCACCATAGGGGGCTTCGTGCTGTTACTCCTATGTGTGGCCTATCTCTGCTGGCAGGCTTTCAAACCTAAAAAGTCGGTGCGATAGGTGGAATACTATCCCGGTTCGTCTCATCTGTTTTTCGCGAAATTCTAATACCTTTCCATAATGATAGTTTCACCTTCTCTGTTATCGGCAGACTTCAGCAATTTGCAGGGCGCCGTTGAAATGATTAATTCCTCATCGGCCGACTGGCTTCACATCGATGTGATGGATGGTGTGTTTGTGCCCAATATCTCATTCGGGTTCCCTGTTATGGACGCCGTGGGAAAGATTCTTAAGAAGCCGATGGACGTGCATCTGATGATCGTGGAACCGCAGAAGTGGGTTACACGGGTGCGCGACACCGGGGCTGCCATAATGAATATACACCAGGAGGCGTGTGTGCACCTTGACCGCGCCATACACGCCATACATGATGCCGGGATGAAGGCCGCCGTGACATTGAATCCGTCTACACCCGTATGTATGTTGGAGGATGTGATACAGGGGCTGGACATGGTGCTGCTGATGTCCGTAAATCCCGGGTTCGGGGGACAGAAGTTCATTGACGGCACGGTAGACAAGGTGCGCCGCTTGCGTAAGATGATAGAAAGCAACGGGTCAAAAGCCATAATCCAGGTTGACGGCGGGATAAATGCCGCTACGGCTCCGTTGGTAGCCGAAGCCGGGGCATCATCTGTGGTAGCCGGAAATTACGTGTTCGGTGCACCCGACCCCATGGCTGCTATCGAAACTCTGAAACGTTGCTGATACCTGTCCCTCACGCGGCGTATTGTAAGGATGTCGCACATTCTCCATAAATCTGCACATTTTCCATAAATCTCCATAAATCCGCGCAATCTCCATGAATGAAGAGTCTCTAAGTCGTATGTTTTTGAAGGACACGGCGTTCCAGAACCTTATGCAGCGCCGTGTGTTCAATGTCTTGCTTGTGGCTTCACCTTATGATGCGTTCATGATGGAGGAGGATGGCAGGGTAGAGGAACAGCTTTATAATGAATATGTATCTCTCAATCTTTCGTCTCCTCCGCGCATAACGCGTGTATCGCATATCTCGGAGGCTCTTCCTGTGCTGGAACAGAAGCATTTCGACCTTATAATAGCCATGCCCGGCATGGATATAAGTGAGACGTTCACCGGGGCCCGGGATATTAAAAATGGTTTTCCTGAGATTCCGTTCGTGGTGCTTACGCCGTTCTCGAAGGAGGTGTCGCGGCGTCTTGCCGCAGAAGATTTCTCGGGAATTGACTACGTGTTCTCATGGCTGGGCAACGTTGACCTGCTTCTGGCTATTATAAAGTTGCTGGAGGATAAGATGAACGCTGAGAACGATGTGCTGGACGTCGGGGTGCGTATGATTCTTATGGTTGAGGATTCGGTGAGATTCTATTCATCCATCCTGCCGCACCTCTATAAATTCCTGTTGGGGCAGAGCCTGCTGTTTTCGACAGAGGCTCTGAACGAGCATGAGAAGATGCTGCGTATGCGCGGACGTCCTAAAGTAATACTCGCGCGTGATTATGAGGAAGCCCGGCACCTGTATGACAAGTATGCCGACAAGATGCTCGGTCTGATTACGGATGTGTCGTTTATGCGCGAGGGACGGAAAGACCCCAAGGCCGGTCTGCGGCTTGCAAGATATGTGCGTAGCCGTGACCCGTATATGCCCATAATAGTAGAATCCACAGAGGCTGACAACCGTCCGCTTTGCGAGGAATTTTCGGGAATATTCCTTGACAAGAACTCCAAAAAACTTCCCGTAGACCTTGGGAATGCCGTGCGCCGTAATTTCGGTTTCGGAGACTTCGTATTCCGTAACCCGGCGGACGGACAGGAGATTATGCGAGTGAAGTCTATCAACGATTTTCAGAAGCAGATGTTCTCCATCCCCTCAGAGTCTCTTCTCTATCATGCCAAGCGCAACGACATTTCGCGATGGCTTTATTCCAGGGCCATGTTCCCAATCGCCGATGTGGTGCGCGCCCATCACTTTACCGATATAGATGAGGCTCCGGCGGTAAAACAGTTGTTCTTCGACCTTATCGTGAAATACCGAAGGATGAAGAACCGTGGCGTGGTGGCGGAGTTCAAGAAGGGACGTTTCGACCATTATTCCAATTTTGCCAGGATAGGGCAGGGCTCCATGGGGGGTAAAGGACGCGGACTTGCCTTCATCGATTCGATAATAAAACGCAATCCGGAATTTGATAATTTCAGGGGTGTGGGGATCTCCATACCGCGTACCGTGGTGTTGTGTACCGATATCTTCGATGAGTTTATGGCCGAGAACGACCTTTATCCCATAGCTCTCAGCGATGCCGGCGATGATGAGATTCTGCGCCGGTTCCTTGACGCCCGGCTTCCCGACAGGGTGCGTGACGACCTTCTGGCGCTGATAGAGGTGGTTGACAGCCCTTTGGCGGTGCGTTCTTCCTCGCTGCTTGAAGACAGCCACTACCAGCCTTTCGCCGGGGTTTACGCCACTTATATGATTCCTACGGCGGAAAGCGCCGCGAAGATGCTCGATGATCTGGCCTGTGCGGTGAAAGGTGTATATGCCTCGGTGTTCTATGCCGAATCGAAAGCCTATATGACCGCTACCTCTAATGTGATAGACCAAGAGAAAATGGCCGTTATAATCCAGGAGGTCATAGGGCGTGAGGCCGAGGGCTATTATTTCCCATCTTTCTCGGGGGTAGCCCGCTCGTTGAACTATTATCCTCTCGGAGACGAACAGCCTCAGGACGGCGTGGCAGAGGTGGCTGTGGGGCTTGGAAAATATATAGTAGACGGAGGTCGCGGACTTCGTTTCTCACCGCGCCACAGCTCCCGTGTGCTACAGACCTCGACATTGGATCTGGCTTTGCGCGACACCCAGCGCAAGCTATACGCCCTGCCGGTAAAGGACAGGGCCGGTAAGGCATCTGCCGATAATCGTTCCTCGGAAACTGAGGTATCCGGCGAATCTCTTGCCGGAGTTTTGCAGACTGACGATTCTTTCAATCTGGCACAGATTAATATACAGGATTTTGCCTCACGTCCTGATGTGCTGAGGCTTATGGTATCGACCTACGATGCCAACGACCGTATGATTCGTGACACACACCTCGGTCAGGGACGCAAGCTGGCCACTTTTGCCAATATGCTCGGCCCGGGGGCTTCATTCCCTCTTGCCCCGGCCATAGACCTGATGCTTACCAAGGGGCAGCAGGCTATGCAGAGACCGGTGGAGATTGAATTTGCCGGTCTGGTGGATTCTGCCGGTTCTCCGATTGCCGGCCATATATACTGGCTACAGATACGTCCGATAATCGACCGCAAGGATGACGTAGACCCGGCTCTTCTCGAACTTCCCGACAAGGAGCTTCTGCTGCGCTCGAACACCGCTTTGGGGCATGGCACCACTGATTCCGTGCAGACCGTGGTTTATCTGCGTCCTGAGCGTTTCTCGCAGATGCGCAATCCTGAGACCGCCCGTGAAATTGCCGGGATAAACCGGCGTTTTGCCGATGCCGGGGAGGGATATGTGCTTATCGGGCCGGGACGCTGGGGGTCTTCCGACTTCGCGCTCGGAGTGCCTGTGCGGTGGCCTGATATTTCCGCCGCGCGGCTAATCGTGGAAACCACGTTGTCAAATTATAGGGTGGAACCCTCCCAGGGTACTCATTTCTTCCAGAATCTGACCTCGGCGGGAGTGGGCTATTTTACGGTAAATCCATTCGCCAAAAATTCCGATGTCGGAATCGGGGAGGATTATTTCGATACAGCCGTCCTTGATTCTATGCCTGCCGAGTATGAGTCGGAGGCTGTAAGGGTGGTACGGTTCCCGGCTCCGCTTCTCATAGGTATAAACGGGAAGAAGGGGAGAGGGGTCGTGAAACTTCCCGATATGCAAAGCCGAGCTGTCCCCGGGTCTGAAAAATAAATGTTTGGAAAAATAATGTCGTTTGCTTAGTATTATTACCGTAGAAAAGTCGTAAATTTGCCTAATAAACATCGCCCTTGTCAGGGTGAAAGGAAAACTTGTGCAAAAACGGTAATTCAGATGGCTTTTTTCGAAAAACTAAGACGTGCTTTCGGGTTTGATGACTCGGCTGACTATGATGACGAAATCGGGGGGATTGACGCTACGGTGACGCCCCTTCGTCAGCGCCGCGAGGAAAATTGTTCCGGCATCACTTCCGATGGCGTTGCATGTGATTCGGATATTAAAGCCGATGCCAGGGATACCGACGCGGATGCCAATTCGGCGGCAATGATGTCTGCGGAAGAAAAGGGCGCCTCACAGGCTTCGATAGATGAGACGGCAGCATCGGTGTGTACAGAAAAAACGCAGGATGGATATACGGCTACAGAGGGAGCCGTGCCGGCTGAGATTTTCCGTACGGTGGTGGCCATATTCAATCGTTCGCTTCCTGACTTTCTGGAATCATCGGTTGACACATCGCGTCAGGAGCAGTATCTTTATAACGCCCTTGAGAAGGGTATGAAGGGATATTTGGATTCTTTGGAGGTGCAGGCCCGGCGACGCTATCAGGAGTTACGCCAGTCTGATATGCTGAAAGTGGAGAACGAACTTAAACAGCTTCGCGAGGGATTGCGCCAGAAAGAGGAGGATTCAACCGAGGCCCGTAAGCTGCAACTGAGTGCGGAACGCCAGAAAAGAGCCCTTACCGAACGTGTGCATGACCTTGAGAAGCAGATAGCCACTATGGAGGCTGATGCCGAGCAGCTTGATTTGGAGAATAAGAGCCTGGTGAATAAACTGCGCCTTTCCGCGATACAGGAGAAGGATTTGGAAAATGCCAAGGCAGAGGATGCCGAACGTTCGGCCACGATAGAGAAGTTGCGCGGTGAGAATAAAGAGTTGGCAGACGCTCTTGAGCAGATGCAGTTGAAGCAGACTTTAGGGGAGACGATGGTCAACGACCTCCAGTCGAGGGCTTCTGAGGCTCTGAAGACCGCTGCCGACAGGGAACAGGCATTAGGGACGCTGTCTGCCGAATTCGGTAGATTTAAATCGGAATCGCAGTTGGAGGTCTCGGCTTTGAAACTTGACCTTGACAGCGCCGTGCTGAGAGCATCAAATGCCGAACAGGCATTGGCCAAGGCTTCAGATACCTCCGAGGAACTGCGGCAGCAGGTGGACGAACTGACTATTGCCCGTGATGAGGCTCTTTCACAGGTGGAAACACTATCCTCGCAACTTTCAAAGACACGTGAGAAATTAGCGGTAGTCAGCGAGATTCAGACACAGGTGGAGCAACTTGAAGAGGCACGTCTTAAGGCTGATGCCGTAATACGCAGGCATAAGGACGAGATTATGGAGAAGGATGAGCTGCTCAGGCATAAGGATTCCGACCTCCGGGACAAAAACATGTCGCTCGCGCAGAAAGATGCCATGATTAAGCGGCTGGAGGATCTCACCGACTCGCTGCGTAGGCAGCTTGAAGATGCGGCCTATGAGCGTTCACAATCGGAAAGCGCCTTGCGTGGAGAGATTTCCCGGCTTAAAAGCCTGGATGTTTCTTCTGCTGCGGTAGCCGAACCAACGGCGCAGTATGGCGCCAAGGCAAAGACCGAGACCGAGACCGGAACACCCTCCGCCGCCGTGCCCGCTGTTGTCGATTCTATACAGGATACGGCAGGAGCGATAGATTATCTTCTTGATGACCTGCCGATAATAGAAAAGGCTGACGGGTCGGCATCCCGCGCGGTAAAGAAAACCAGAAAACGCTCTGATAAAGAAAATAGAAAAAAGTCGGCAAAAGAAACGATTGGCACTCCGGCGGACGCGGTCTTCCCCTCTGTAGAGAAGGAGGGAGATACAGCCGTCAAACTTGCCATCTCTGTGAAAGACCCCGGCTTGGTAGACGGATTTGACAGTCTTGATTCCGATGACTGGCTGGTGTCGACTCCCGCTCCGAAAAAGAAACAGTCACGCAGGGCGGAGATGGCTGACAATGACGATTTCGGCTATCACGAGCCACAGCGTAATACCCAGCCTGACAATCCGGCCCAGATGTCGCTTTTTTAGAATGACGTATCCATAGGGGTGCATATCCTCTGACAGTTGGATGACAATTAAAGTACACGAATATGAAGAGAATAAATATATTTGCCGTTATGATGTGTGCCGCCATGTCTTATGCGGCGGTTGCTGATAACCTGGTGCAGGCGGCTGCTCCGCGACTTGACATAGCGGGGATTTCAAAATATGTGTATCCGGCAAACCGTACATCCGATGGCGGCTCCCCCCTATATATGCCTGACGGAGAAAGCTATCTTGTGATTTCCGATGACGGCAGCAAGATACTTAGCCATCTTACTGCAGACGGGAAAGAAAGCGGCGTTGTGCTTGACACCTCTACCACCCGTGAGAATAAGGTGGGTGGCGAGATTGAGGGTTTCTCTATTTCCCCCGATGGTTCAAAACTCCTTGTATGGACTGACTCCGAGCCGGTTTACCGCCGTTCTTCAAAGGCCCGTTACTATATATTTGAGATAAAACGCAATATATTGCGTCCTCTTTCAAAAGAAAAACCTAAGCAGCAGACCCCTGTATTCTCCCCCGACAGCCGTATGGTGGCGTTTGTTGCCGACAATAATATCCGTATCCGTAAATGGGATTACGATACTGAGGTGGAGGTGACCGCCGATGGTGCCCACGGGAAGATTATCAACGGTATCCCCGATTGGACATATGAGGAGGAATTCTCGGCGGTATGCTCTATGGCATGGGCTCCCGATAATTCCACCCTATGCTATCTGAAGTATGACGAGACAGAGGTGCCTGAATATTTTCTGACACTTTATCAGGGGGCATGTGAACCACGCGATGAGTATGCCCTTTATCCCGGTCGTTACACCTACAAATACCCGGTGGCCGGCGAGAAAAATTCGGTTGTAACCCTCCACAGCTACGATGTAGACAACCGTAAGACCAAGGATATAAAGCTACCTGACAGCCGTATTGAATATATTCCACGAATCGGTTTCGGAGGCAATGACCCTGATAGGTTGTTGGCCGTAACTCTGAATCGGGAGCAGAACCGTATGGAGGTATATGCGGTAAATCCCCGTTCCACTGTCTCAAAATCAATCCTTGTAGAGGAAGCCCGCGATGCGTGGCTCAACCCTATGACATATGAGGATATAGTATTGGGAGAGAATGATATGGTTCTCTTCTCGGAACGGTCGGGGTGGAACCATCTCTACCGCTATTCATATGCCGGACAGATGCTCGGGCAGATTACCTCCGGCAATTTTGATGTCACAGAATATTATGGCATGGATGCCGCCGGGTGGATTTATTATCAGGCCGAGCCGGAGACCGGCAATCCGGCAGATGCATTGAACCGTGTGGTATATCGTCTGAATTCCAAAAACCATAAAAAAGAGGCGCTGACCCCGGCCCAAGGATGGGCATCGGCTGAATTTACTCCCAATAAGAACTATTACACGGTTAATTACAGCAATGCTCTAACTCCACCGGTCTATACCCTGTATAACGGCAAAGGAAAACAGGTGCGCACCATAGAGGATAATGCCTCTTATGCCGCCAATTATGCGGGCGTACCTTCTAAAGAGTTCTTCACGGTGAATTCCGCCGGGAACGAGCTTAACGGATATATGATTAAGCCTGTCGGATTCGATGCATCCCGGAAATATCCTGTTATAATGTGGCAGTATAGCGGTCCGGGGTCGCAGGAAGTCTATAACCGCTGGCATATGGACTGGGATGTATATGCGGCAACGCAGGGGTTCGTCGTAATCTGCGTGGATGGGCGTGGCACGGGTGGCCGTGGAGCAGCCTTCCGTAATTCCGTATATCGCAACCTCGGACAGTTGGAAACGGTTGACCAGATAAATGTGGCCCGCTATGTTACCTCATTGCCTTTTGCAGATTCTTCGGCCATCGGTATTGCCGGATGGAGCTTCGGAGGATATGAGACGCTGATGTGTGCCACGGACGATGCGTCACCTTTCGCGGCTGCTGTCGCCATCGCCCCGGTTACTTCTTGGCGTTATTATGATACGGTCTACTCCGAACGGTTTATGCTTACACCGCAGCAGAACGCCGCAGGGTATGATGCCGGTGCGCCGTTGGAACGTGCGTCAAAGCTGGCATGTCCACTGCTGCTGATGTATGGCACTGCTGATGACAATGTGCATCCTGAAAATTCACTGGAGTTTGTAAGTCGTCTGCAGCAGGCCGGCCTCGAATGTGACATGTTCGTATTCCCGAATATGAACCATTCTATCAACGGCTGCGATGCGCGGTCGGTTGTCTACTCCCGTATGATTAATTTTTTCAAGAGAAATTTAAAGAGATAATATTACAGTGTATCGCTCACATGAACGCAGACAGGGAATGACCGCCGCCATATTCGGTTTATGGCGGAACTGGGCAGTAGCAGTGGGTGTGCTTACTGTCCTCGCATTCCTTGCTCCTATCGTGCCGCAATACTGGCTTCTGCCTATCGATATTGTGGCCTATATAGCCCTTCAGATTGTGCGCGGCGTATTGCGCCGTCGCCCGGTGCCCTCTTGTTCGCGACTTATGCAGGAGGTCTCGAGCGTAGTGCTTATATCGGCATTTGTAATCGGCATTATATGCATATTTTCTCCGGGCGGCGCCTTGAAGGAGACCTCCGGGGAGCCGTTTACAGCCGATTCCCCTCTCTTGGCAATTCTTATCACTGCTCCGGTGACAGTGCTTGTGACGGCATGTTTCCTTTTGAACCGCACCGAACCGTTGGTGTGCCGCCGTTGTAAGATGCGTTATGGAAATGTGATAGAGCATGGTTTTGTCGGAGGTCTTTTTAGAAAGGAATGGCGCTACCAGACGCGCCTGCTTCTGATACTGTCGTTATGCCTGTCGGTTGTAGACTGGGGGTATTACCTGATTAATTATGTCAACGTAAATCTCAACCGGGCTGACTATTTTTATTTTCTATGGTTGCCCATGGTGATGTATGTGCTTTCGCTGATATACCTCGGTTCGCGCTACTATTCGATGTGGGTGTACTATTGTTGCAACGATGAGGGACACTATGTAGAGAAACCGGGAGCTACCTCGTTACGTTTCCTGCTTATAAACGATAATCGTATATTGATTGACATGCGCCCCACAGAGGAGCGTTTTTCAAACGGTGCGGTAGTGAAGCGATTCGATACACCTGTGGTGGTGAAGGTTCCTTATCGCGAACGTGAGAACTTGAATGATGCGTGTAGGCTGTTTAAGGATGTCACCGGTATTGCGGATGCGGATGTAAAACTGATATACAGCAGCCCTGATAATGTTACGTATCAGAATATATTTCATTATTTTGCGTTCATAGACGATGTGGAGCAGGTGACTGAATCGAAGGTTACCGGCGAATGGCTGTCTCTGAATGAGATATACGAATTGGTGCGTCATCACGTGATGGCTCGTGAGATTATCGCGGAAATAAAGCGTATCTATGATGTGGCCATGGCTTGGAAGACGTATGACCGTGACGGTAAACGTCTGTATGACATAAAGCATTACCAGCCGACATTCCGTCTCCGAGATATACGCAAATGGGATGTGGACTATAACGATGAGACGTGGCTGAGAGTAAGACAGATTAATCAGGATAAGCCTTTGTATGCCCTGCGCCGTCTGTTCGCCAGGGTGAAGAAAAACTTCCGTTTATTCCTTGCCTGAGAATCGGATCGGATTGTACAGACCATAGCGTTTTAAATGGCAGATATGAATATCACATCCTCGTTCCCTTTGGTGGCGGTCGTAGGTCCTACGGCCTCGGGCAAGACACGGCGTGGCGTGGCTTTGGCCCGGGCTATGGGCGCGGAGATTATAAGCGCAGATTCCAGGCAGGTATACCGGGGAATGGATTTGGGTACGGGGAAAGATATGGATGAGTATGGTTCTGTTGCCGTACACCTGATTGACATATGTCCCGCTGGAGCGAAATACAACCTCTATGAATATCTGCGGGATGCCCGTAAGGCTATTTCCGATATAGAGGGGAGAGGACTTAACGTTGTGGTCTGCGGAGGCACCGGGCTATATGTGGAATCCTTGCTGAAAGGTATGTGCCTTCCTGAGGTTCCCGAGAATAAGGCTCTCAGGCAGTCGTTGGTGGGACACTCCCTTGCGGAACTTACTGAGATGTTGGCCGGGATGAAGCAACTGCACAATGTTACCGATGTGGACACGGTAAAACGGGCTGTAAGGGCTATCGAGATTCAGACATACTATGACAACCATCCTGACGAGGCTGCATCAGCCAATAATCCCGAGCCTTTGGATGCGGTGGTGATAGGTGTTGATATAGATCGCGAGAGCCGTCGACATCGTATCTCCGAGAGGCTGGATGCCCGGTTGAGAGATGGTATGGTGGAAGAGGTTCGCGGTTTGCTTGAATCGGGAATTGCGGCTGACGATTTGATTTATTACGGTCTCGAATACAAGTATCTGACCTGGTATTGTATAGGGCGGATTAGTTTTGCTGAGATGCGTTCCTCTCTTGAAATCGCCATACATCAGTTTGCGAAAAGGCAGATGACCTGGTTGCGCGGGATGGAGAAGAGAGGAATCCCTATCCACTGGCTCCCTTATGACCTTCCCGAAGATGAATTCACTGATTTGGCGCTTGATATAGTAAAGAGACATCAATGAAACCATCTAAATTGCTATTTGCAGGTGCTACGGTGGTAGGGCTACATGCTATGCCGGTGTTTGGGAGGAATGTAGAGAAGGAGGACGTTGCGGCTAAGACTTACATTTCGGAGACTACCAGAATTAAGAAGGGGGATACATGTTGCATTGCTCTTGATATATCTGCCGGTGCAATTTCGGTAGAGGCGCGTGGGGCGGTGACTTCCAATCCCATCCGAGGAAAGGCTTCCTGGGAGATGAGGTTTATGGATAGGAACGGTAAACCGACTTGCCGAGGCGTGGTCTCATGGGGACAGACCGGGTTTGATGATGCCTATGACAGCCGATACCTCCGCCTGACAACCGATACAGCCGATGTTTCCGGGAAATGGCATAAGGTGGCCGAGTTCGACTTTTTCGAGAACGTGGATTTACATAAGGGGGCTAATTCGCTGGTTGCTGACGTGCAGGATGGCATAGCTAAATTCTATGTAGGTTCCCGCTTGGTATCTTTCGGCGGGGAGGCGCCTATGAAATGCCGACCGTCCTCGGTGTGTATCTGCTCTGATAGGGATTTGAAGCTGGAATATGTGGCGGTAAAGGAGTATGCCGATGTGGCGGCGCGTCTGCATACGGAGTGGGACGAGAAGAAACTGCATGAACGATTTACCGTAACCACAGACAAGATAGAAGGGTTATGGACTTTTCTTGACCGGGATAACGACCCGCTATGGGCGCGTCCCGGCGGTTTCTATACCTTGGCCTTAGTCAGTACGCCCGATGGTGGCTACGATGTGCTGTATGTCGATGGCGCCAAAACCAATTCCTCATCCTGGCATCCATATATGATTAAAGGGCACTTGAAGCCCACCATTTTCCAGAACCATTACACTTTGCAATGGTATGACGCGGAATTTAATGATGCCGGGCCCGAGTGTTCTGCTGATTTGCAGGGGGATGGGATAATGGTGTTTAACTTCCCGCTGCATCATGCATGGTTCCGTTATTCCCGTGTGAAGATAGAGAGGTAGATGCTCTGAGACGATAAATACGGCGGTGTGCCAAAATTCATTTTTTGACACACCGCCTTTGTTATATAACATTTTTGGCAATGGTAACTTTATAGTGGCGCCGGACCTCCGGGA
>CAJUBM010000029.1 GCA_910584735.1 uncultured Muribaculaceae bacterium | reverse complement strand
CTTCTAAAAATTTTCCTCGGACAAACATTAAAATAATTTCGACCAGTTACTTATTATCTGTTTTATTTTCAAAATTACTCAAAACCCGACTGATATGCCTTAGATTTACAAGTTTTAACAAAATCAAAATACTCTATTTGGCTGTTACATGTTAAAGATGTAACTTTGTAGGATAATAGGCAGACTATTGCTATTTAAAATATTTGAGCATGTTGCAGTTTGTAACGGATAAAAAGGCGGCGCTGTCGGTGCGCGAGCAGGTCGAGGTGGTTCTTGAAGGCGGTTGCCGCTGGATCGAGCTATCCCCGTGTGAAGATTTGAAAGATGTTGCCGGGGAGTTGCTGCCTCTGTGCCGCGATAAAGAGGCATTCCTGGTGATTGACGATGATGTTGACCTTGTGGAGGAATTGAGAGTCCACGGAGTGCATCTCAGCCATGCCGACCGTAGTAGGGCCATGGAGGTGCGCGAACGTCTGGGGGCACATGCCGTGATTGGGATTGATTGTGTGACGGCATCTGATGCCGTTGCTTTGAAAGGCCTGGATATGGACTATGTCACATTCCGTGTGGAACCGACTCCTGAGGGCGTAGCCGCGTTCGCCGAGATTGCCAAGGCTGTGAAAGATGCCGATACGGGGCTGCATATAGTAGCACGTGGTGAATTTCCGGTAGAGATGCTGCGTGACGTTATAAGTGCCGGTGCTGCAGGAGTAGCCATGTCTGACACCATCATAAGCGCTCCTTCGCCGACAGATACCGTTTCGCGTATAATATCGGAACTACAGGCCTGCCTATAAATCCGTATAAAGGATTCCTCAATAAAGATTACTATGCCATTGAAATTCATTGGAATAATTCCGGCACGTTATGCTTCCACACGTTTCCCGGGCAAGCCGCTGGCCGACCTGGGAGGAATGACTATGATTGAACGAGTCTACCGCCGGGTGAAAGAGGTGCTTGACGATGTGGTGGTTGCTACTGACGATGAGCGCATCCTACGTGTAGTCGAAGATTTCGGCGGATGTGCCGTTATGACCTCCGAAAACCATCGTAGCGGTACAGATCGCTGTCTGGAGGCATATGAGCGTGTGGCTTCGCAAGCTGACGTGATTATTAATATCCAGGGCGACGAACCTTTTATCGACCCGGAGCAGATACGCCGTGTTATGGGATGTTTTGATTACCCGGAGACGGGAATCGCAACCTTGGTAAGACCCTTCCCGCCTGAGCGTCCGTATGGCGACCTGGAGAATCCGAATACTCCGAAAGTCGTAATCGGAGAAGATGGTAACGCCTTGATGTTCAGCCGTTCGGTAATCCCATATATGCGTGGCATACCTAAGGAGGAATGGCCGCAGTCAACCCGATACTATACTCATATAGGGCTTTATGCCTACCGTGCCGGGATATTGCGGGAGATTACCGCGCTCCCTCAGTCACAGCTTGAAATGGCAGAGAGCCTCGAACAGTTACGCTGGCTTCAGAACGGTTATGCCATACGTGTGGCAGTAAGCGAGAGCCGTACAATAGGGATTGACACGCCCGAGGACTTGGAAATGGCACGTAAATTCTTGGAAAAACTATGAACGAGGTAAACCGCACCCTTCCCCCCTCGGTACGGGAACTGTCGGGGATGAAACTACCCAATGTGACGGAGAAACTTCTACCCAACGGGATAAGGTTGGTTATGCTTGACAGCGGTTCGCAGCCGGTTTCGCGTCTCACTTTGTCGTGGGAGGGGGGGACATACGACATGCCTTCTCCTGCAGTAGCCAAGGTAATGGCGTCTACTATAAATGAAGGCACTCGATCGCGTAGCGGTGCAGAGATAGCCGAGGTGTTGGAGTATAACGGTGCCTGGACGCGTTATGATGTGGATCCTCATTCTTTTACCGCGACCCTCTACGGTCTTAACAGTCGTGCTGCCGAGGTCCTTCCGGTTTTTGTAGATGTGGTTTCTTCCCCTTTATTCACCGAAGACGTTATTGATACGCAACGGCAGAAACTGGCGGCCCAGTGCGAGACCAATCGCAAAAAAATTGCTGTAAAGGTTAATGAGATATGGCGCCCTATGTGCTACGGTGGGAATCACCCGGGGGCAGCGCTCCTCACGGGCATGGATTATCTCGGTGTGACCCGTGACGGTGTCTTAAGGTTATATGAGAGGTCGTTGGCTACAGTTATCCCTACGGCCTATCTCGCAGGTAAGATTACTCCCGAATTACAGAAGTTGGTGGAATCGGTGCTGGGCGGTATAGAGTTTAAATCTGTGGATAATCCGCTAAAAGTAAATATTGCCCCGTTTAGTTATCCGCAAGGAGGTGATTTCCGCACTTTGTTGGTGGAAGATTCCTTGCAGAGCGCTGTTAAAATCGGTGTGCCTGCAGTGCCAAGGAATCATCCTGACTTTGCGAAATTAAGACTGGCTACGGTGGCTTTGGGCGGTTATTTCGGTTCACGCCTGATGACAAATATACGCGAGGACAAAGGATATACCTATGGTATAAACGCTGTCCTGGCAGCCGGGAGAGGAGAGGGAACCTTTCTCACGGTTTCGTGCCAGACTGATAACCGTTATGTGGATGCCGTGATTGACGAGACCTTTGCCGAGATAGAGAGACTTGCTTCGGAACCTATGCCGGAAGAGGAGTTGAAAGGTGTGCGCCGGCTGGTGCTTTCATCGATGGCGGCAGTACTCGATTCCCCGTTCTCTGTCATGGATTATATCTATACAATGCGTACGCTGGGGCTACCCGAAAACTATTATGCCTATCAACTAAATACAGCGGAAGAGCTTACCGCCGATGATGTTTCGCATATGATTGCGAAACATATAGTTCCAAACATGAAGCTCATAGCCGTAGCCGGGAATTATACCCGCAAGGATGTTTGAACTCTCAATTGACAGTTGCTTACCCTATTAAAGTCATGGATAATAATCATAATACGGAAAAAGAATTTGACAGTGCAGTGGCGAGATGCCGTGATATTTTTGAAGCTAAGCTGAGAGATTATGGTTCGGCCTGGCGTCTGATGCGTCCTTCCTCGGTTACGGATCAGATTCTTATCAAGGCCGATCGTATACGTTCTCTTGAAATCAAGGGCAACCGGCGTGTGGCCGATGAAGGAATCTTGGACGGATTCATGGCGATTGTAAATTACGGGATTATCGCCCTTATACAGTGTGAGTTCGGATTCTCATCGGGTAAGGACATGCCGGCTGATAAAGCCCTCGCGTTATATGACAGAGAGATAGAGCGCACCCGCCACCTGATGCTTGACAAGAACCATGATTATGACGAGGCATGGCGCAAGATGCGCGTAAGCTCATACACGGATTTGATTCTCATGAAGATAATGCGCACCAAGGAAATCGAGGACAACCATGGGGTTACGGAGATTTCCGAGGGGGTGGAAGCCAATTACCGCGACATGATTAATTATGCGGTGTTCGGCATAATAAAGCTCACCGCCCGGGAAAATATGGAAAAGGATTAGCCGTGGAAACAGAATCAAACGTAACGGAATCCCCGGTCGCTCTCGGGAAAGAGTTGAAGGAGGCAGGCGGGTGCCGTAACCGCTCTACGTTGCCGACGTGGGGTAAGGTGGCTGTATGGTGCCTTCGCCTAATTGTGGGAAGCGTATTCCTGTTATCGGGCCTTGTGAAAGAAATTGACTTGTGGGGCTTTGTTTTCAAGCTGGAAGAATATCTCACCGTCTGGGATATGCGGCAGCCGCGCTCGTTGGTGCTGATTTTCGCTATGGGGGTCTCGGCATATGAACTTGTATTCGGTTTCTTGCTTGCCGCCGGATGTTATAAGCGCTTTGCCCCGTGGGCCCTTACTGCCTCTATGGCTGTTATGTTGCCACTTACCGCATATATAGCGTTCGCCAACCCGGTGTCGGATTGCGGATGTTTCGGCGATTTCTGGGTTATTGACAATGACTGGACGTTTATAAAGAATCTCGTTCTTACGGGGATGCTGGTGGTGCTTCTAATCTATAATCCACGCGTAAGGGAGGGGCTTTTCAAACCTGCCATCCAGTGGATGGTCGGGGCTCTCGTCACGCTCTATGCCATTATCGTGGGGCTTTACGGGTATAACATACAGCCAATGCTTGACTTCCGCCCGTTTCCTCCGGGAACTATGCTCGCGCAAGACTTTGACGAGTATGTCGATTATATGCCTATGCCCGGATTTATTTATGAGAAGGACGGTGAGCGGCGGGAGTTCCCGGCAGATGTTATTCCCGATTCCACATGGACTTTTGTGGAACGCACGGGTGAAGAGCCGGAGGACGTGCTGCCTCCTGCGTTGACCATTTACGACGGGGAGGCCGACGTGACTGATCTTGCCATATCGTCCGAAGGGATGGAGATACTGTTGGTTATCCCCGAGCTCAGGCGCGCTGATATATCATACACCTATTATCTGAACGAATTATGCGAGAAAGCAGACAGTGCCGGGATTCCGATGGTGGCCCTTATCGGGGATACCTCGCGCGGCATAGAGATGTGGAAGGATATATCAATGGCATCCTATCCATGTTATAGTGTAGAGAACACACGTCTTAAAGAGCTTTCGCGCGGTATAATGTCGTTCGTGCTGCTTGATAGCGGTCGTGTGGTCGGTAAATCCACCGTAAGCGCCTTGGCCGGAGGTGACAACCAGGAACAGGATGCACTTCTGACGGTAGAACATCTTAAAACAACAGACCATTCTTCTGTGTTTTTGTGGTTGTCAGGCATATTTGCATCCATTCTATTCCTTTTGTTCCTTTTCCAAGGATTGATTTTGGCTCTCAGGGCATCCTTCCGGCGAAGATGGCGTAATAAACGCTCGTTATATCATGCCGATAGAGAGGGATGAATTGGACGAAAAGGGTGTAAAATTCACGTATTTAGTAAATTTTTATATATGAGGGAGCAAAAGCGAGGGCAAATTTGTAAATTTGCGGCTGTTTTTGGTCTTTCGGACATCAATAATAAGTCGTGTTCATTTTGAGGTGAGACACTTTTTCGACACATATGCAGGTTTAAGGCGCGTCATATCTTCGATAGTTATGACAACGTTGCTTATTTTAGCTATGTCTGTACCTGTGGCCGCAAGTGGTGCACCCTACGGCGGAGCGCCGCGAGCCGGGGAAACCCGTAAGTTCGTAGTAACGCTTGATGCCGGGCATGGCGGACACGATGTTGGCGCTGTAGGACTTCATGCCAATGAGAAGAATCTTACTTTGGCGGTAGTGAAGAAATTGGGCGCATTGATTCGGAAGCATCTCGGAGAGGACGTTAAGGTTGTCTATACGCGTGACGGCGATTATTTCGTCACGCTTGACGGTCGTGCATCGAAAGCGAACAACGCGAAATCGGATCTGTTTGTCTCCGTACATATAAATTCCGTGGCGAAGAGTGCCAAGAACCGTACCACGGTGGAAGGATGCCAGGTTTATACTTTGGGTCTCCATAAGACAGCCGAGAATCTCGCGGTGGCGAAACGCGAGAACGCCGTTATGGAACTCGAGGGGGATAACAACGCCCGCTATGCCGGTTTTGATCCTAATTCGCTTGAAAGCGATATCGTGTTCGAGCTATCCCAGAGTAAACGTCTTGACCAAAGTATAGAGTTTGCCGATGCCGTGCATACGGAACTTATAGAAACCGCCGGACGCTCTCCCAAAGGTGTGCGGCAGGCCGGGTTCTGGGTGCTGTGGGCCACCTCTATGCCAGCCGTGCTGATAGAGCTTGATTTCATCTGCAACCCGCGCTCCGAGGATTATCTTAGTTCCGAGAACGGCCAGGACGAGATGGCGAGGGCTATCTATAATGCCTTTTGTGCCTATTTCAACACCTACGGTTCGCAAGTGGTGGGGCATAAGGTGGAGGCTAAACGCATAGGTAAGCCTTTAAAGCGTAATACTTCCGATACCCAAGGGAAAAGGTCTGCCTCAGAGGATAGAAACTCTGCTGATTATTCTTCCAAGCCATCTCCGGCGTTGAAAGATGCCTGTAAGCCTATTCCCGATGATGAGGGAACCTCTGAAAAGCCTTATTACAGAATCCAGCTTGCGGCAAGTGGAAGACCATTTGGTAAACATGCCCCCGAACTTCGGGGTTATTCTGATGCGGAATATTATTTCGAGGGGGGATTGTATAAATACACAGTCGGACCCTATTCATCAGAGAAGAAAGCCCGAAAATCCCTTGAGAAGATTCGTAAGGATTTCCCGGATGCTTTCATCATCGTGGTGGAATATGGCAAGAGGGTAGGGATGATAGGTGGCTGACATCCGTCCCGCCTGTCTGCCAGAGATGATAAAAAAGCAAACAAACACCTCCTAATATAATTATGAAAGGAAAGAAGGAAATGATAATCGGCGCGTGTGTGCTCATCTCACTCGCTGTTCTCTTTTTTGGGATTGAATACCTGAAAGGAGTGAATATATTCAAGCCTGCCAACTATTATTCGGCCTCATATACGAATGTGGCCGGATTGCAGGTTTCTGCACCGGTGACTATCAACGGACTTAAGGTCGGACAGGTGAGTACCATAAAATATGAGTACGATAACCCGGGACATGTGCTTGTAGAATTCAGCCTTGACAAGGCGTTGAAGGTTCCTGCGGGTTCAAAGGCTGTAATAGAGCAGGACTTGCTCGGCACGGCTTCGGTTGTGCTGCATTTCACTGATTCCAAAGAGTTCCAGCAGCGGGGTAGCCGTTTGGAGGGAGCCACGGCCACGGGGCTGATGGGAGATGTCTCTGAAAAACTGCTCCCATCGGTAGACCGAATCTTCACACAGGTAGATACCCTGCTTACCTCTCTCAACGCCTTGATGTCTAATCCGGCTATCAATTCATCGGTAACGCGTCTGGATGCGATAACGTTGAATATAGACCGTACCCTGCGTCAGCTTAACGCTTCCGTGGCGACCCTTCCCCGGGTTATGTCTGATGTAAACGGTATAACAACGAATCTTAATACTATGAGTGGCGACCTGGCTACTTTCTCCGGCAAGCTCAACGAGATGCCCATTGATTCGGCGATGAATAACCTGGTTGCACTTTCGGCCAATTTGAAAACGTTGTCGCAGGAACTCAACAATCCTAACTCTACATTAGGAGCGCTTACGCACGACAAGGCTCTGTATGATAACCTCAACGCCTGTGCCGCGTCTCTTGATTCGCTGCTGATAGATGTGAAACGCAATCCCAAACGCTACATTTCCATCAAACTGCTGTAGTCCCCGACTGTAAATAGGGAAGAGATACACGGTAATGTGTCATAATTCGGAGACATCAGTCATAATTCGGAGACATCAATCTTCCAATGGAAAACCTTATCCGAGGTAACTTTATAGTGGCGCCGGACCTCCGGGACGGCAGGCCACCCGAAGAGGCGGAGTATATCTGATAGCTGAATACAATATGCGGCAAATCAGGGTGTTACCTGAGAAGATGCGTCTATATGGCTCTGCCTCTTCGGGTGGCCTGCCGTCCCGGAGGTCCGGCGCCACTATAAGGTTACCATTGCCAAAAGTGTCATATAACAGAAGCGTTGTGTCAAAAAAGATGAATTTTGACACAACGCCGTTTTTTGTACATGTTGTTGGTGTAATGAAATAATTGTAGTAATTTAGCGGAAAATTGTGGGGGTGCTAAATAGACGCTCCTTTAGAAAAGCAAGATTTTGATTCGCTGAGAAAATAAGTTAGTAATAAAATAATATAACGAGCAACTATAACTCTTTATGAATCTTCAACTCAATGTAGATTACCGCACCAACTGGGGCGAGTCGGTCTGGGTTACCGGCTCGATTCCGGCTCTTGGTAACGGTGACCGAACGAAAGCCTTAAAGCTCAGCCTTTATGGTGAGCAGACCTGGAAAACTCAGATAGAACTGCCTGACGATACTCCTGATTTCACCTATCGTTATTTTATACGCAACGAGCATGGAGCCGATAAGGAGGAATGGGGCAACGGGCATTGTCTGCGCACCGCCCCGGGCGTGAAGTCGTTCGAAGTGTTCGACCGCTGGCAGGACCAGCCTTGGGATAAGCCTTATTATTCCGTAGTATTTACCGACTGTGTGTGCAAACGCCAGAGCAGGGCTCTGCCGGCCGAGGTAAGGTCGGGCGAGATGCTTGTCTCCTGCCAGGCTCCGATGATTGCTCCCGATGAAGTGATGGCACTTTCGGGCGGTTGCGATGTGCTTGGTAATTGGGATCCTGCGAAGTCAGTGGTTATGAGCGATGCTTTTTTCCCTACCTGGCAGGCCGCAGTGCCTTTGCAGGGGCTTCCTGAAGATTTTGAATTTAAGTTTCTGGTATTGAAGAAGGCTGATGCCGAACGCCTTTCCCAACCGGGTTTCGTCCCGACAGATGTGCTGTGGGAAGGTGGTCCCAACCGTCGTTTTGCCCAGGTGCCTGCCACCCGTGGCGAATGTATGGTTATGGCAGGTATGAGGTTCTTCAATCCAAAGGCTCCATGGCGTGGTGCCGGTGTGGCGATACCTGTATTCTCGCTACGTACGGAGGACGATTTCGGTGTAGGTGAGTTCCTTGACCTTAAGAAGATGGCTGACTGGGCTGCACTTACCGGGCAGAAGTTCATACAGGTGCTGCCGGTCAATGACACCACCATGACCCATACATGGACCGACTCCTATCCATATAATGCCAATTCTACCTTCGCACTCCATCCGATGTACCTGCGTCTCAACCGTGTGGGAACGTTGAAGGATAAGGAACGCCAGGCTTATTATGATGCTCTTGCAAAAGAGTTGAACGCCCTTGAGGATGTTGACTATGAGCGCGTGAATAATGCCAAGAACGCCTTTACGCATGAACTGTTTGCCGAGGTGGGCGAGAAGGCTGTAAAGTCAAAGGAATTTAAGGCGTTCGTCAAAGAGAACCGCGAATGGCTTGAACCTTACGCGGTTTACTGTGTGCTCCGTGATGCCAACGGCACCGCCGAATTTGAGAAATGGGGCGATATGGCCCGCTACGACCAGAAGCGTGTTGATGCCTTTGTCAAGGAGCATGCTATGGAAGTGGCCTATCACCAATGGATACAGATGCATCTTGCCGCCCAGATGAGCGAGGTGCGCGACTACTGCCACTCTTTGAAAGTCGCACTCAAGGGAGATATACCTATCGGTATATCACGCATGAGTGCTGACGCATGGCTTTACCCCCATTTGTTCAATCTTGACGCGCAGGCGGGCGCTCCACCTGATGATTTCTCGGTGCTTGGCCAGAACTGGGGATTACCTACATATAACTGGGAAGAGATGGGACGTGATAATTTCACTTGGTGGAAGTCCCGTTTCCGCAAGATGGCTGAGTTCTTCGATGTGTACCGCATAGACCACGTACTCGGGTTCTTCCGTATATGGCAGATTCCGATGAATCAGATGCATGGTTTGTTGGGCATGTTCAATCCGGCACTTCCATTCACTCCCGAAGAACTGCGCTCCAACTATGATTTCTGGCTCGATGTAGACTTGCAGACCACTCCTTACGTTATGGAATATTTCCTCCGTGACTTCTTCGGCGACTATACCGATGAGGCTCGTGAGCGTTTCCTTGTAGATGCCGGATATGGCCGCTACCGCCTGAAGCCCGAGTTCGCTACACAGCGACAGGTGGCCGAATATTTCGCCACACAACCTAAGGATGAGAAGAACGACCGTCTGTGCAATGCCTTGCTCGGACTGATTGACCAGGTGCTTTTCATAGAGGATCCGTATGAGAAAGGGAAGTATCATCCGCGAATCTCGGCACAGTACACCTACATCTATCGTGCGCTGACCGACTACGAACGCTGGTGCTTTGACCGTCTATATAACGATTTCTACTACCACCGCCATAACGATTTCTGGTATGGTAAGGCAATGTGGAAACTCCCTCCCATTATTGATGCCACCTCGATGCTTACCTGTGCAGAGGATCTCGGCATGATTCCCGACTGCGTACCCGCCGTGATGAACGCCCTTGAGATTCTGACCCTTGACATACAGCGTATGCCTAAGAATCCGCGTGAGGAATTCGGGAATCCGGCTAATTACCCCTATTATACCGTATGTACCACCTCCACCCACGATATGGGAGGCATACGGCAATGGTGGGAGTCGAACCGGGAGAAGACACAGCATTTCTACAACAATATGCTCCATGAACAGGGTGCCGCGCCTTTCTTTGCCGAACCGTGGATATGCGAGAAGATTGTTGACCAGCACCTACATTCCCCGGCCATGCTCTGCATCCTTCCCCTCCAGGACTGGCTTTCGATTGATGGTAAGCTGCGCCGCGAGAATCCCTACAAGGAACAGATTAACGAACCGGCGGTCTGCCCCCACTACTGGCGTTACCGCATGCATCTTTCCATAGAGGATCTTATGACGGAGAAGCTCTACAATAAACGCGTTACAGACCTTATCGCCGGTTCCGGCCGATAATTGGCAGGGCCATACTTTAGTGCATATAAGAAAGGCTTCGTGCGGTTTGAATCGGCCACGAAGCCTTTCTTGTGTTATAGCATTATCAAAATTATGCAACAGGTGGCTGAAATTATATAACGTCTCTTTCCGTTATCCCGACTAACTTTGCATATACTTTTTCAAGATTGTTTTTTAGATTTAATTTACGGCGAAAGCTATGAGGATAAATGGATTAATTGTGATATTGGGTGCCTTGGCGGCTGTGTCTTTGGCGGGTTGCCACAGAGAAGCTAATGAACTGGCCCATCACCATCACGGCGAATCGGAGGAAACCGGGGCCCACAAGGGGCATGACGGTGAGATAATGCTTGACGCGCACAGGGCTGAGACGCTCGGTGTTGTCGTTACAGAGGTGCAGCCATCTGATTTTTCGACTGTTTTGGAGGTTTCCGGCGAACTTACCGGCAATCCTTCCGACCGTTCGGCAGTTACCGCTCGTTCTGCCGGGATTGTGCATCTCTTCCCGGCGCTGGTACAGGGCGCGGTGGTAGGTGCAGGTCAGGCTTTGGCTTCGGTCTCGGCTAAGGGTATGGCCGGGGGGGATGCCAATGAGGCGGCCCGGATAGCGTTGGAGGCGGCAAAGCGTGAGCTTGACCGCCTGACGCCCCTTGCCGAGGAGGGGATTGTCTCGAGGCGTGATTTTAATGCCGCCCGCCAGCGTTATGACGAGGCCCGGGCAGCCGTTGCAGGCAATGGGAGTGCCGGTAGCAGTGCCTCCTCTCCGAAATCGGGTACAGTCATGGAGGTGCTTGTGAGCGAGGGTCAATTTGTAGAGGCGGGTCAGCCGATAGCCTATATATCGGGAAATTCCAGTCTGAGTTTACGGGCTGATGTGCCTGAACGACACGTCCGTTTCGTGCCTACTGTTACCGGCGCTTCTTTCCGTACGGCCTACGCCGACGAGGCTGAAGATGTGTCGAAATATAACGGTGTTCTTAGTGGCAGGCCTTCAGTGGCCGGGGCGACGGGTGGATATATCCCGGTTTATTTCAAACTTGTGAACGATGGCTCGTTGGTGGGGGGGACATTCTGCACGGTATATCTGCGCGGAGGTGTGCGTCCCGATGTGATAACCCTCCCTGTTGATGCCGTCACTGAGCAGCAGGGACAGAATTTCGTATACATCCTTGAACATGAAGGAGCCTATCGGAAACAACCTGTCACTCTCGGGGAGTCGGATGGCTCCAAGGTGGAGATTGTTTCCGGCCTTAAGTCCGGGGAGAAGGTCGTTACGCAGGGTGCTACTTTCGTGCGTCTGGCAGAAACTTCCGATGTGGTGCCCGAAGGGCATAAGCACTAATTCATAAGCCTAACTTATGATTCCTTATCCTGTATATCGTCATGCTTAACAAGATAATACATTTTTCCCTATACAACCGACTTGTCGTGTTGATTCTTTCCGGGCTGATTCTGGCCGGAGGCTGTGTGGCCTTGATGAGGACCGAGGTTGATATTTTCCCCGACTTGAACGCTCCTACGGTGGTGGTTATGACCGAGGCCCCCGGCCTTGCCCCTGAAGAGGTGGAGAAACTGGTGACGTTTCCCATAGAGACGGCTCTTAACGGTTCTACCGGGGTTCGGCGCGTACGTTCATCGTCGGCCTCAGGTTTCTCTGTGGTATGGACTGAGTTCGATTGGGGAACCGACATATACCGTGCCCGTCAGACTGTCTCTGAGAAACTTGCCGTGATAGCCGAAGAACTGCCTCCCGGCGTAAAAGCGCCTACGCTTGGCCCGCAATCATCTATCCTGGGTGAGATTATGATTATCGGTCTTACCTCCGACACTGTGCCTCTACGTCAGTTGCGTACGGTGGCTGACAGGGTTATAAGGCCGAGGCTGCTTTCTGTTGGAGGCGTTTCGTCAGTCTCGGTAATCGGAGGTGAGGAACGTGAATTCCAGGTGCTTCTGTCGCCGGAGAAGTTGAAATTCCACAAAGTTTCACTTGACGAGGTGATGACAGCCACGGCCTCGGTCAATGATAATGCGGCCGGAGGTGTGCTTTATGAGTATGGTAATGAATATATAATAAAAGGAAATACAAATACCTCCGATCCGGCAAAGATAGCATCTGCCGTTATACGTTCTGATGAAAACGGTGTGGTTACGCTTGCCGATGTGGGACAGGTCAGGGAGGGGGCGCGTTCCCCCCGCTTGGGTGTGGCTTCGGTGAAGGCTCATCCGGCCGTTTTGCTGACGGTTACGAAGCAGCCGGCGGTAGGCACCATCGGCCTTACGCAGCAGATTGAAGAGGAGCTTGAGATGTTGAAGCCCTCTATTCCGCATGGAATAGTTATCTCGACCGATATTTTCAGTCAGTCGGACTTCATATCGAACTCCATATCCAATCTGCAGGAGTCGTTGCTCGAAGGGGCTATGATGGTGATTATCGTCCTCTTCTTCTTCCTGATGAATCTGCGTACCACCGCCATATCCCTTGTGGCATTGCCTATGTCGATTCTTATATCTGTGATAATACTCTATTTCATGGGTGTCAGCATCAATACTATGAGCCTCGGCGGTATAGCGATAGCCATAGGTTCGTTGGTGGATGATGCCATAGTTGATGTGGAAAATGTTTACAAGCGGTTGAGGCATAACCGTGCGCTTCCACCCGAAGAACGGCAGCCGGTTGTGAAGGTTGTGTATGAGGCATCAAAGGAGGTGCGCACACCGATTTTCAATTCCTCGCTCATAATTGTTGCGAGTTTTATGCCGCTCTTCTTCCTTACCGGTATGGAGGGGCGTATGCTGATTCCTCTCGGAGTGGCGTTTATCGTAGCCCTGGTGGCGTCTACGGTAGTGGCGTTGACTCTTACGCCGGTGCTGTGTTCTTATCTGCTCGGAGGGAAGAAGGCTTTGGGGAAACTTGATAAGGAGCCGTGGCTTACCGGCAGGTTGAAAAAATGGTACGGACATGCTTTGGAGTGGTGCCTGGTTCATTCAAAGAGTGTGTTGGCGGCCGTAGGTGTGCTGTTCCTCCTATCGTTGGGGCTTATGTTCACATTGGGGCGTGGCTTTCTTCCGTCGTTCAACGAGGGTTCGCTGACAATCAATGTGTCAACGCTTCCGGGTATCTCTCTTGACGAGAGCGACAAGGTGGGGCGTATGGCTGAGAAATTGATTCTGTCAGTGCCCGAGATACAGACGGTTGCGCGAAAGACCGGCCGTGCCGAGCTTGACGAGCACTCCCTCGGGGTAAACGTATCTGAGATTGAGGCTCCCTATAAACTCGACGGACGCTCACGCAACGAGATGGTGCGTGAGATAAGGGCCAAGTTGTCAGAAATTCCCGGCGTGAATATAGAAATCGGCCAGCCCATATCGCACCGTATCGATGCCATGCTGTCGGGCACGGAGGCACAGATTGCTATAAAACTTTTCGGTGACGACCTTAACCGTCTTTATGCCTCAGGGAAAAAGATTCGTGATGTGGCACGTGAGGTTCCCGGAGTTATAGATGTGAACATAGAGCAGCAGATTGAACGTCCGCAGCTTGAGATAATCCCGCGCCGTGACATGCTGGCTCGTTACGGGATAACGATGAAGCAGTTTACCGATTTCGTAGATGTGGCTCTCGCGGGCCAGACTGTGTCGCAGGTCTATGAAGGCGGCCTTCCGTATGACCTCGTGGTTAAGTTCGACGATGAATCGCATGCATCCGCTACAAAAATCGGTGAGATGGCCATTGACTCGAAGGTAGGGAAGATTCCGTTGTCGAATGTGGCCGATATTGTCTCTGCTACGGGGCCTAACACCATCAACCGCGAGAATGTGAGCCGCCGCCTTGTAATCTCGGCCAATGTGGAGGGCCGCGACCTTCGTAGCGCCGTCAACGACATACGTCATCGGGTAGAGAAGGAGGTGGAACTGCCGGAAGGATATTTTGTAAACTACGGCGGCCAGTTTGAAAGCGAGGCTGCTGCCTCACGTACATTGGCTCTGACATCGTTGTTAGCGTTGTTGGTGATATTTATACTTCTCTATGCACAGTTCCGCAACGTCAGCCAGTCGCTGATAATACTCATAAATATGCCTTTGGCTATGATTGGAGGAGTGCTGATACTTGTTATTACCGGCGGAGAACTGAACATCCCGGCGATTATAGGCTTTATCTCGCTCCTCGGAATATCAACCCGAAACGGTATGCTCCTGATTTCGAGCTATAATTCGTTGAAGGAAGATGGGATGCCGTTACCGTTGCGTATCGCCTCCGGGTCTCGCGACCGTCTGACGCCTATTATAATGACGGCACTGACATCCGCGTTGGCGCTCATTCCATTGGCATTACGCAGCGATGTGCCCGGAAATGAGATACAAAGTCCTTTGGCGGTTGTTATATTGGGAGGCCTGTTTTCCTCTACCGCGCTTAACATATTCGTAGTGCCGATTCTTTACCGGATGGTGGAAAGACGTTCGGCAGCCCGTTCTATAGAACATAAATAGTAGCTTATGAGATTAAGATATATCATAGTTTCCGGTATTTTTTTACCAATGGCACTGGGGGTGGGGGCGGTGTCTCCTACACCGTTAGGGCAGATAGTGGACAGGATAGTTTCCTCAAATGTCTCTTTGGCGGCGGGAGATGCCGCTGAGAGTGCCGCGCTTGATGAATTTGATGCTGAAAATGCCCTTCCCGGCCCGGAACTGGAGTTCGAACATATGTGGAATTCCTCGAAGGACGGGGAGAACCGATGGAGCGCAGGTGTGTCGCAAAGTCTCCCGTGGCCCGTGGCCTTATCGCGGAGAGGAGAGTTGAAAAGCGCCATGTCAGCCACGGCTCGTTACCGCACGGAGGCGGCGCGTAACGAATTCAGGTTGAAGGTTACGACCATGCTTCTTGATTTCGTGGCGGCGAAAAAAGACTGCGATATGCTACGTGATGTAGCGGCTTCCCTTACTGAGATGTATGAACGTTACAAACGGGCTTACGACAGCGGCGAGGCTACCATCATAGATGTTAACAAGGCCCGTATAGAGGCCGCCAGAGCCAATATGGAAAGCCGCACGGCGATGGCTCAACTGGATGTGTATATGGCCGATATTATGGGGCTTACGTCTGATGCCGATGTGGCGGCGGAGCTTTCCGCGCTTGACGAATATCCCCCTTACGAGCTCCGCGACATAGATTATTATCTGGAATCTTACGGTTCATCGGCTGAAGCTTTTCTTGCCGAATCCCTTATACGTGAGGCGGAACTTCAGGGACGGTATGCAAAGGCATCGTTGCTGCCCGGTTTGTCGCTGGGATATGTGCATGCCTATGAGGATGGCTCGCATTTCAACGGATTGTCGGTCGGAATAGGACTACCGTCCTGGAATTTCCGTTCGTCAGCTAAAAGTTCGACATCCAGGAAGTTGGAGGCGTCTTTTTCGCGGGATGCCTCCCGGATTCAGGCATTGCAGAATATCCGTGCGGAATATCGTAAGGCTGAATCGTTGCGTAAGGAACTTGCCGAATTTGCGCCGGCGGTGGAGGGTGTCAACAATATCGCTATCCTGAAGCGGGCTCTTGACGGCGGAGAGCTTACTCTGCTGGCATACCTGCAGGAAAGCACCTATTTCGTGGAGGCCATGCGCGAATACATAAGGCTGCGCCACGATTATGCACTGGCCGTATGCAATCTTTCGCGCTATATCACCCCGGCTGAATGAGCAATTGCCACTGTGTGAAAGTGGATTTGCAGTTTGTGGGAGGATTTTGTAACTTTGCGAGGTTGTTAACATGCCTCGGTAGCTTTTTCCAAAGTAAGATTGTTATATAGCTATCCGGCACGATTAACCGGCAAGGTCTTTTGGATACATTCGTCCACATATTAACGAGCGGATTGCTTATAGGCATCTTTGTGTCGGCACCTATGGGGCCGATAGGCATGCTTGTGATACAGCGTACTCTCAACAAAGGGAGGAACCCGGCTTTCTTTACCGGGGTAGGAGCCGCGCTTTCGGATCTTACATACAGCCTGCTCACCGGTCTGGGTCTGTCTTTCGTTACTGATTTTATAAATGATAACGAGCTGCTGCTTCAGATTCTCGGTTCGATAGTGCTGTGTGGTTTTGCGATTTATCTGTTTAAGAAGAATCCGGCGCTGGCTCTTAAGAAACCCGACTCGGCTCCTGAAAGCTATTGGAAGGATTTCGTTACAGGCTTCCTTTTTACTTTCGCCAACCCTTTGATTCTTTTCTTTATAATCGGTCTGTTTGCTCGTTTTAACTTCCTACTCCCAGAGTTCCGCTATTACCACTATATTCTCGGCTATGCCAGTATTTTTGCGGGCGCCCTGGCATGGTGGTGGCTTATCACATTCTTTGTCAATAAGGTCCGTTCGCATTTTAACGTCCGTTCGATGTGGATTCTCAACCGCGTTATCGGACTGGTGCTGCTGGTTATGGCTGCTGTAGGCCTATATAAGGGGGTAAGAGGATATATGGATATTTATAATTCGTCAAACCAACCAAATCTTCAGATAAATGAACAGACCATTGAGCCTGACGCTGCCGTTCAATCCCGGGCTTGACGCCGTTGCCGTGTCGGAGATTGCCGGGGCTCTCGAAAAGTGTGGCGCCCGTATATCGGTAGACTCTCTCAACTGGCCGTCGGAATTTCCATACAGGCCGTTGACTGTGGTTACGGCGGCACATTCCGGTACAGCCATATATCTGGAATTCCTTGTTAGATGCAACTATCTCCGTGCCGAGAATTATTGCGACAATGCCCACGTAAGCGAGGATTCCTGCGTGGAATTCTTTGTAGCCCCGAGAAAGGATGCCAAAGAGGAATATTTCAGTATCGGGATAAACTGTATCGGTACTGTAAGGGCCACCCACCATCGTGCCGATGGCTCGGCGCGGCTGCTTGGCACTGATGAATTGACCAAACTGAGGCGCTATGCATCGGTAGGGACAAAGCCGTTCCGAGAGGTGGAAGGTTCGTTTATATGGAGTGTGTCGGTGGTGGTGCCATTATCGCTGTTAGGGCTGGAATACAATGGGGATTCTCTGCAGATGTGGGGCAATTTCAATAAATGTGCCGCAAAGACATCGCAGCCCCATTATCTGAGCTGGGCCCCTATAAAGAGCGAGGCTCCCGATTTCCACCGTCCTGAATCGTTTGCAGAGATAACTCTTGAATGACCGGCGGCTATCGTTGCCGGCAGGATATACTATAAACCAAGAGTCTCCTATGGATTATGAAAAAAAATCCGTAACTTTGCACCACGAAAATTAAAAACTTATTATTACATAATAAAATGAGAAAAAACATTGTAGCCGGCAACTGGAAGATGAACACCACTCTTGCCGAAGGCGTAGGGCTGGCAAAGGACGTTAACGAGGCTCTTAAGGGTGCCGATGTGAAATGCGACGTAGTAATCTGTGTTCCTTTCACCCACCTTGCCTCTGTAGCAGCCGTTATCGACCAGGACAAACTCGGTCTCGGAGCCGAGAATTGTGCCGATCATCTCAAAGGTGCATATACGGGCGAGGTTTCCGCTCCCATGGTAGCCTCTACCGGCGCAAAATATGTAATTCTCGGACACTCTGAACGCCGTCAGTATTACGGTGAGACATCTGCCATACTCAAAGAGAAGGTGAATCTGGCTCTTGCCGAGAACCTTACCCCGATTTTCTGTATCGGCGAAGTTCTTGAGCAGCGTGAGGACGGCTCATTCCTTGACGTTGTAACCAAGCAGATTGAAGAGGCTCTGTTCGACCTGTCGGCAGAGGATTTCTCCAAGCTCATCCTTGCTTACGAACCGGTATGGGCTATCGGCACGGGCAAGACCGCTACCGATGACCAGGCAGAGGAGATGCATGCCCACATCCGCTCGGTGATTGAGAAGAAATATGGCAAGGAAGTAGCCGAAAACACCTCTATCCTTTACGGTGGCAGCTGCAAACCCACCAATGCCAAGGCTCTATTTGCCAAGCCGAATGTAGACGGTGGACTTATCGGGGGTGCTGCCCTTGATGCGGCTTCCTTCATGGGTATTGTAACAGCTTTCTAAAGCGTAGCGACCCATTGTTGATGAGACTCCGCAAGCTCATACTCGCTGTGGTATCGGCAATCGTGTGCCTCCCTGTATGGGGGCAGGCGGTTGCCGCCGCCGCTGCGGATTCCTGTGACACTTCCGGGCGCCCGGAGACGATAATCGAGAGTATCAGGCGGGGTAACAATATCGTGGTGGAAATGCCTGACGACCTCGCTCGCAGGATGGAAGCACGTCAGGATACAGAGGCTAACCCTTCAGCCGAGACCCAGGATGCTTCGGACGGGGAGCAGAAAGAAGAGCGTTACCAACGTCCCAACTCCCAGGGAAAGATTGTCGGGTACCGTGTGCAGATTTATGCTGATAATAACGCCCGTATCGCAAAAGCTGAAGCCCGTATGCGTGAACGGGCCGTGGGAGGAGCTTTCCCTTATAATACGTATGTCACTTACTCGTCTCCCTACTGGCGTCTTCGTGTAGGGGATTTCCGCACCCAGGATGAGGCTTCTAAAGCTGCCGCTGCTATAAGGAAGAGGTTCCCTAAATATGCCAGGGAGGTACGGGTGGTGAGAGACCATGTTTATGCCAGGTGATAATTTTTGAATCCCCTGTTTGATTATTCGTATGCGCGAAGATTTTGATATTGTGGCGGTGCCGGATGCCGATATGCCGGCAGTCGAGGCTATCGCTGCACATTACCGTGAAATACTACGGCTGCTCGGAGATGACCCATCCCGCGAAGGGCTGTTGAAGACACCTATGCGGGCAGCCAAGGCTATGTGGTTTGCCACGAAGGGCTCCCGCCAAGACCCGGCTGAGATTCTGAACCAGGCTATTTTCGAGTATGCCGGTTCGAAGATGGTTGTAGTCAAGGATATTGAGTTTTATTCCCTGTGCGAGCACCACATACTCCCGTTTTTCGGAACTGTGAGCATCGGGTATGTACCCGGTGGGCATATGATAGGGCTTAGCAAGCTGGCGCGTCTTGTCGATGCGGTTGCCCGGCGCCTCCAGGTGCAGGAACGTATGACTGCTCAGATTTGTGAGGAACTGCAGCGTACGCTGTCTCCTCGCGGGGTGATTGTGACATGCTCTGCCCAACACCTGTGTATGAAGATGCGCGGGGTGGAGAAGCAGCAGGCCGTGACCGATACATATGACTATACGGGCGTATTTGCCTCCGACCCGTCTTTACGTTCGGAATTTTTCAACCTTATATCCCGATAAGATAAAGGATGGTTTGATTTAAGGTGTTCTTAAAATATAAAATAAAGAGTGCCAAAATTCAGAATTTTGGCACTCTTTATTTTATATGGTCTGGTTATTTATTTAACTTTCACACGGAGTTTGCTGTAGGCTCGCTCGGCTTTTGCAAGGGCTTTTTCTACGGTGTCATCGGTGGCAAGGATTACACCCATACGGCGGTGTCCGCGTATCTCCGGCTTGCCGAATATACGCATCTGCACCCCCTCCTCGGCCAGAACCTCTTCCAGATTCTCGAATTCCACAGTGTCGGTATTCCCCTCTACGACTATGGCTTTTGAGGCTGACGGGCCGTAGAAGCGGATAGACGGCACGGGAAGGCCGAGAAGCGCCCGGGCATGAAGTCCGAACTCGCTTAAGTCTTGGGAGATCATAGTCACCATGCCGGTGTCGTGGGGACGAGGCGAGACCTCGCTGAATATAACGTTGTCCCCCTTGATGAAAAGTTCCACACCGAAGATGCCGTACCCTCCGAGTGCGTCTGTCACTTTGCGGGCTATCTCGCGGGCTTGCCCGATAGCTGTGGCCGACATGGGCTGCGGCTGCCATGATTCGCGGTAGTCGCCGTTCACTTGGTGGTGCCCTATAGGTTCGCAGAAAGTGGTTCCCGAGCAAGAACGTACGGTGAGCAGTGTTATCTCATAGTCAAAATCAACGAACCCCTCTACTATCACGCGTCCGGCTCCGGCGCGTCCACCCTCCTGAGCCTCGCGCCATGCCGCGTCAATATCAGCCGGGGTCTTTACCGTCGACTGGCCGTGGCCTGATGAACTCATAACCGGTTTTACCACGCACGGCAACCCGATTTCCTTTATAGCGTCCTCGAATTCCTCACGTGTGGAGGCAAAGCGGTAGGGCGATGTGGGCACTCCGAGTTCCTCGGCGGCAAGACGGCGTATTCCCTCGCGGTTCATCGTGAGCCTGGCGGCACGGGCGGTAGGGGTTACGTTGAAGCCCTCTTTTTCTAATTCGACAAGTTCCGGGGTGGCTATTGCCTCGATTTCCGGAATGATATGGTCGGGGCGTTCCTCCTCTATCACTTCGCGCAGACGTTGGGCATCAAGCATGGAGAACACATGATTGCGATGGGCCACCTGCATGGCAGGGGCATTGGCGTATTTGTCGCAGGCTACCACCTCCACGCCCATGCGCTGGAGTTCGATGGCTACTTCTTTTCCAAGCTCGCCGCTGCCGAGAAGCACGGCCTTGCGTCCCGCAGGGGTCATTACTGATCCTATTTTTGTCATTTCGATGTAGGGGGGTAAGATGTGAAGTTCTACAGAGGAGAGGTTACGGGATTGATTCCCGCCACAAAGTTACTAAAAATGCGGTGTACGCGCAATAGCATATCGGGATGCCGGATCGGCAAACCGGGCGTGAGGTTTTGGTGTTTATATACAAAGGCCTTGCAGGATATGTGTGGGTCAGAGTTAATGTTTGCAACATTTGTTTATGAGAAACGAGGGAGATGCTCATATCGGATTGAGGGCATATCCGCCCCGTTGGTTCAGGGTGGTACTTGTCGTGGCACGGTATCTGGTGCTGGGGATATCGGTGCTGATGATTGTGTGGATTACCCGTGATACAATCGATGGCATAAATATGGAAACCTCGGATGAATATATGAGTTTCCAGTTCTGGGTATGCATCTTTTTCTTGGCTGACATACTTTTGGAGACCCTGGGGACTCCGAGAGACAGACGGTGGCGATGGGTGGGGAGACATTGGCTCTTTATATTGGTGAGTATTCCGTGGCTTACGCTGTTTGACGTGGCCGGTGTGCGGCTTTCAGCCGGCTTAGCGTATCTTATGAAATTTGTTCCGATGATACGTACGGGGTATGTCGTGGCCCTTGTTACCGGGGCTTTGTCTTCGAACAAGGCTGTATCGCTTATGACGGTCTATGTAATGTGGGTGGCGGCATCGGTTTATTTTGCCTCGCTTGTGTTCTTTGTGGAGGAGTCGCCAGTGAATCCGGCTGTTGATTCGTGGGGTAACTCGCTGTGGTGGGCCTCGGTGAGCATGACCACCCTCGGGTCGTCTATAAATGCTGTCACTGCCACGGGACGTGTGCTCGGTGTGATACTTTCAGCCGAGGGGTTGATGCTCTTCCCGGTCTTTACCGTATATGTTGCCAGCGCCGTTGCTGCCCGGGAGCAGCGGGGGGCTATGACGCTTGATTCTTTCCGGCATCATAAAATAATTCGTAAATTTGCAGACACACAATCCACCGCTACCCATGTCGAAGAAAGATCTGAAAAAGGAGCTTGAAAATATGACGTCGGAACAGCTTAGACAGCTGATTCTTGAAGCATATTCTGCAAAGAAGGAGATTAAAAGCTATTTTGATTTCTTTGTCAATCCTGATTCCGAGAAGCTGTTTGAGAAATACAGGATAATGATAGCCAAGGAACTTGACCGTTCAAAGCGTGGGGGCTATGCAAAGGGGCGTATATCAATGATAAAGCGGTTGATTTCAGAATTTGAAAGCTATCAGCCCGGTTACAGGTATGAGATTGACCTCATGCTTTTCACGGTTTCCTATTCGTTGCTGGCCGAGATGGGGCTACATTTCCCGGACACACTTATGCGAGGCACGGCGTGGATTATGCGCAGAGCGTTGGATAAGGCGGACCTTAATCTGGAAGCCGACAGCGCCGTTGCATCTGTAAAAGCGATGTTGGGCGATGACAGCGCCGGCTCGCGTTATTTCAAACGTTTTCTTAGGGAGGAACTTGAGGATTATCTTTCCGGGGTTTCCCCTGTATCGCGATAACTCCTTTTGGAGGTAGAATTAAGCCGATACTTTGTAGTTTTTTCGTAACTTTGCCCCGAGAAGACCTACCCGCTATATGATAATTTGTAATCGGAGGCAGGGCAGGTGGTCTGTAAATCAGGATGCAAAAAAGCAACATTCAGTTTATCATATATTTAACGGGGATTATTACGGTTCTTGCGGCTGTAATATTTCCGATTCAGGCAGCTAAGAAACCTGAGATAGCGCCTTCATATGCCTGGCGCGTGGAGGAACCGCTCGGGGTGAGGGTGCCGGCTTCTATCGATACTCTTTATGAGAATTTCAGCCATCGGTATGTGCCTCAGGAGGTGTCGGCGGCGTGGGCTGCTACGGGCAACTATTGTGCCGAGGGGCGCCAGATGTTATGGATGGAGCGCCGGAAGATGAGCGACTTCATGTTCCGCGATGCCGTGCAGACATGGGTGCCGTCGTTGGAGAAGGCGAAGTTCTACAATACCAGGATTCCGATGACGCTTCTAAGCTATGGATTCGGCGGGGGAAAGGAGGACGGACAGGATGCCTTGAATGTGGTGTTCTCTGCCAATGCCGGGCCAAAAGTGCAGATAGGCGCCCTGCTTGATTATCTTTATTCAAAGGGTAGCTATCAGAATCAGGCGGCCAAGGATTTGACTTGGGGCTTTTCCGGTTCATATACCGGAAACCGTTTTGAATTCCAGGGCGTTTTTACACATTTCAGTCTGCTTGGTAAGGAAAATGGAGGTATTACAGATGATCTTTATATAACGGATCCGGCTGAAGTGCAGGGAGGGAATACCTCTGTTAATCCCAAGGATATACCGACTAATCTTACTGCGGCGCATAATCGTCTTACAGGTACGGACTTATGGCTGAATTCCCGGTATAAGCTCGGATTTTATAAGGAGGAGCAGGTGAACGATACCACTGTGCGCCGCACGTTGGTGCCGGTTACCAGTTTTATATGGACGTTGCGTTATCGCGATGGTTTCCATCGTTTTACAGACTCCAGGCAGCAGGAAAACACGGAGTTTTGGCCCAACACATATTTTAATCTTGCCGAGACTTCAGACCGTCAGAAATACTGGAGTCTGAAGAATACGTTGGGCATAGCGTTGCTGGAGGGCTTCAACAAATGGGCAAAGGCAGGGTTGTCGGCCTTTTTGACTATCGAAAACCGGCATTATGAGATGGAGACCTTGTTGCCGGATGCCCCTGACACGCCGGGAGATGAGGTTCCCGATGAACCTGCCATCGACCCGTCGGAAGAGGGGGAGGTGACGTTGAAACCGAATCCTTATCCCGATCTCGTGACATCGCAGAACCAGACCCTGTTGTGGGTCGGCGCCCAGTTGCTGAGACAGCAGGGGCGTCTGCTGAACTATGATGTAACGGGGCAGATTGGCCTTATAGGCGATGCGGTAGGAGAGGTAAAGGTTGACGGGCGTATCTCCACATCTTTCAGGTTGTTTGGCGATACCGCGCAGGTGAACGCTTTCGGCCATTTCAGCAATCTATCGGCTCCTTGGCTGGTGCGCCATTATTTATCAAACCATTTCATCTGGGATAATGATTTCGGTAAGACGCGTTCCCTGAAATTCGGAGGCGAGGTGCTGTTGGGACGCACGGGCACATTCATATCTGCCGGGGTGGAGAATGTGCAGAATCTCATCTATTTCAATTCGCATGCACTCCCGGTGCAGGAGGGGGGAAGCGTGCAGATTGTGAGTGCCAAGCTAAAACAGAATCTGAAGTTCGGGCCGGTGCATTGGGATAACGAGGTGACGTTCCAGACATCTACGCGTCAGGATGTGGTCCCGCTCCCGAAGGTTGCAGTTTTCTCCAACCTCTATGCGCTTTTCCGCATAGCCACCTTGAAGTTGCAGTTCGGAGTAAGTTGCGATTACTTCACGAAATACCGTTCACTCGGCTTCCAGCCGGCTACGATGACATTCTATAATATCAACGGGCCGGAAGTGGGTAATTATCCGTTTATCAACGTTTATTTGAACTGCAAATTGTCAAAGACGCGGTTCTTCCTCATGGTATCGCATGTGAACCAGGGACTTACAGGAACCAACTATTTCTCCATGTCGCATTATCCGATGAATCCGCGCCGCTTCCAGCTTGGCGTCTCTATTGATTTCGCAAATTGATTAAACACCATCTCAACCTGACATTGTTATGGCTTTAAAGCGGTTGCAACCCCATAAAAGAGGGGGGATGCTTTACATATTTCTTTTGGCGGCGGCTGTCGCGGCAATGGTGTCGATACGGCAATGTTCTGCTCCGAGAATAGGGCCGAAGATTGATGCAGTGGCCGGAGGTGACACTCTGAATGTGGCAATCGAAGTATCGCCAATGGGTGTGACGCTTCGTGGCGATACGCTTACCGGGCCTTATTATGAGATGGTGCGCGGAGTATCGGAGTTTTACGGGCGTCCGATAAAATATCATCCGTTCACAAGGCTGTCGGATGCGTTGGAATGGCTCAGGGAGGGGCGTTGCCGACTGGTTGTTGCCGACATCCCGGTTACTGCCGACCTTAACGAGAAATATATATTTGTGGATCCGGGGAGGGTTGACCGTCTCGTTCTGTTGCAGAGACGTAACTCTGCGGGGGATATAACGGTAAAGACGCAGACCGACCTTGCCAATCTGACGGTATGGGTGCCGAAAGGTTCGCAGTCTGTAATGCGCATACATAATCTGGCGCATGAGATTGGCGACACCATAATCGTGCGGGAAGACCCCCAATACGGTGCCGAGGAACTGGGGATGCTCGTGGCTCTTGGCGAATTGCCCGGCGGACTTACGGTGGTGAGCCGCACGGTTGCCGATTCGCTTACACGCCGCTACCCATCGCTGGACGCATCTGTCGGTATATCCTTTAACCAGTATCGTGGATGGGCCATGATGCCCGCTGACTCCCTGCTGCGCGATTCCATAACTGAGGCTCTTCGTCAGCCCCGGAACTGATTTGCTTAATAATACCACGGTCAAGAGGGTATATAACAGAGGAAACAGAGGCGCTGTGTCAAAACCCAGATAAACTTTCCGGCTAAAAATCATTATTCGTGGTAATTTTCAAGGAGCCGGATGGTAGTGGCGCCGGACCTC
>CAJUBM010000028.1 GCA_910584735.1 uncultured Muribaculaceae bacterium | reverse complement strand
TAAATATTAATATTTTAATAACAGTGGTAAGATTTTTATCGCACCACTACTATGGCAAAGATATGAATAAAATCGTAAATAAAGTTCGTTTACCCCGTTTTTTTGAATATTATGCGGCAAAAATAACCCCACCCGCATTTGTTCGCTGACAGATGCGGGTGGGTATATCGGTTATATGGAGTTCCGCAGGATTATCTTGCGGCAAACATGGCTCCGGCTGCCGTCTCACGGTATGCCATCAGTCCGGCATCGGATAGTTCTACGGTCTGGAAAGAGCCATCGGGGGTAATCATATCGACATGGGTATCGTCAACGAAGGTCATGAATTTTACAGAACCTTCCTCAGTGGCCACACTCCATGAACGGTCGGTTTCATCGAAGTCAAGGCGCACCACTGATTTGTCGTTCATGGATGTGATCGTGTACCCTTTGCCGTCACATTCTACAAGGTATTTTCCATCCTTGCCGTCAATCATGCTTTTTCCGCAGGCTATGGGATTCGACCCGCTCCAGAACTCGATGGAGTTAAGAACCAGGACATCGGCCAAAGCCGTTACTTCATATACAGGTATAATCCAGAACGCGAAGAACACCAGTTCGTTCACGAACTTGTTGCTCACCTGGTTGTTCCAGGCAAGGAGCTTGTTGGTGAGTGAGAACGAGCCGATGCAGGATGTTAGCATCGATCCGGCGAGCAGGGCTGCTACCGCCATTGGAAGATAACGTTTTTTCATAATTCCAATTGGTTAGTTGTTATGGCTTGTTGTTGATTTGTCTTACGTTGGCCGGAGGCGTGTTGGGTTAACCTCTATGTAAGAATGTTTAGATGGGTTAAATTGTTCGGGAGGGTATATGCTCAAGCCTTTATTTTGTCTTTCGCACGGTGGTAGAAGTCCAGTACCTTTCTTACGTATTCCACCGTCTGGCGCCCGCGGAAGTAGCCTGCGCGGCATACGGGGTCGGAATAATATTCAGGGTTTGACTTCATGAGCAGAGCGCTCTCAACGTTTCCTTCCCAGATTTGCGGGTCTTTGCCGTATTTGGCTGCGAGGGCTATCGCATCGTATATGTGCGCTATACCGGAATTATATGCCGCCAGCGCGAATTTACGGCGCTCGACCGGGTCTGAGACTTTTTTTGCAAGTGAGCGGTCGATGTCGCGCATGATTCTTGCGGCGGCTTCTATGTTTTTGTCCGGGTCGGTTACGGTTGCCTCGTTAAGTCCGTAGGCTCTTGCCGCAGCAGGCATAAGCTGCATCATTCCTCGAGCTCCGGCCCACGATACCAGGTCGTTGCGGAAGTGGCTCTCTACGTATCCTTGTGCCGCGAGTATTCGCCAGTCCTGCCCGTTGGCTGAGGCGTGACGGCGGAACATCTCATCGTAGGGAGATATTACCCCTTTTGAAAAATCAATCGTCACGATATACGGTTCTGCAATCTTAGACAGTTCGAAATATCGTTTCAGGAGGTCGGCGTTGCGGCGCCGGGGCGTTTCCTGGCTGATCCAGTCGTTTATCGAGTCGGCCAGCCATTCTGTCTTGGGCGATACGCCCCATGATGAACGTTGCGGGAAACTGAGGGCCAGCGATACGTCAAGGTCAGGATAATAGGTCTTGTTAAGGCGCGCTATGTCGCTGTCAACAACCGTGAGCGGTATCTCGCCGTCAGATACCATGCCGATTAGATCTTCGGTGATAAGAGTATCGCGGTCAATGATATGTATATTTACGCCTCCACCCAGTTCCTCGTCAAGATTCTGCATGCGGTACTGGTATTTGGAGTCTGCCTCCACATATACATCGCGTCCTATAAGCTGTGTCTCATCGGTAATGAACCCCTCTCCTCCCTTACGGGGTTGTACCAGGACCTGGTGCGTGAGGTTCTCCGGCCCGCAGGGTAGCACGTTGCGGCGGTATTCGGCCGTGACGGGTATCTCATAGGCCAGAACATCAACCTCGCCGGAGTCAAGCATCTCTATCATTGCCGGTAGAGACGGAGCCACTGTGAGGTCCACCACTATGCCTTTGTCTGACGCAAACTGGGATATTAGGGAGTAATCATAGCCCATCTCTTCATCGCGATAGATGAAATATGAGGTCGGAGAGTAAAGGGTGGCCACTTTCAATGTATCTGGCAGAGGATGGGGAATAGTGGCGTGAAGCTCCGTCCGGGAATTCTTTTTCCCGGAACATGCCGCGAGTATCGCTAACGATACAAACAATACAAAAGACCATGCCGCAACATTCCTCATCGGCGCAGGGAGGTTTTTCGGTAGGGGGTAATGTGGGATTATGGGTGGATTAATATTCGAATGTCCCGTGCTGTCCGGAAATGGTAAGGCGGTTCGTGGCAGATTCCTCCACGCGGCCTACTATCCTGGCTTCGATATTGAAGCTGTGGGCTATCTCCATGACGCGGTCGGCGTGTTTCGGTGAGAGATAGATTTCCATACGGTGTCCCATGTTGAATACCTTGTACATCTCCTTCCAGTCCGTACCGGATTCCCGCTGTATCAAGGCGAACAACGGCGGGGTGGGGAACAGGTTGTCCTTTATGACGTGTACTCCCTCCACGAAGTGCATAACCTTTGTCTGTGCGCCACCGGTGCAGTGAACCATGCCGTGGATGTCGGGGCGCATCTCTTCAAGAATCTTCTTTATTACCGGGGCGTAGGTGCGTGTGGGTGATAGTACGAGGTGTCCAGCATCTACCGGGACTCCGTCTACATTATCGGTGAGATCCATGGAGCCGCTATATGCTAAGTCATCGGGAATCTCGTTGTCGTATGTCTCGGGATATTGGGTGCGTACGGAGGCGCCGAACACATCGTGCCGTGCCGAAGTCAGTCCGTTGCTGCCCATGCCTCCGTTGTAGGAGTCCTCATAGGTTGCCTGACCGAAGGATGCAAGCCCTACGATTACGTCGCCGGGGCGGATTGCCGCGTTGTCTACCACACGGTCGCGGCGCATACGGCACGTGACGGTGGAATCGACGATTATGGTGCGCACGAGGTCGCCCACATCGGCGGTCTCTCCGCCGGTGCTGTATATGCCTATGCCCATATCTCGTAGGGAGGCCAGCAGATCTTCCGTGCCGTTTATGATGGCGGCTATAACCTCACCCGGAATCAGGCGTTTGTTGCGCCCGATTGTGGAGGACACGAGGATATTGTCGGTGGCTCCCACGCAGAGGAGGTCATCGATGTTCATTATCAGGGCATCCTGGGCTATGCCTTTCCAAACGGAGAGATCGCCGGTGCGTTTCCAATATGCATAGGCGAGCGAGGACTTGGTGCCGGCTCCGTCGGCATGCATTATGTTGCACCATTCGGGGTCTCCCCCTAAGATGTCGGGTATTATCTTGCAGAAAGCCTTTGGATAAAGACCTTTGTCTATGTTGCGGATGGCGTTATGTACATCCTCTTTGGCGGCAGATACGCCGCGCATCATATAGCGATCGCTCATTGCGCGTGTTGTTAGTTGTCTTTTTCAAAGGCCGTAAAGTAACCGTTCGAGATTACCTCATGCCCGATGTTATTCAGAGTGAGGACAGGGAGAGGGTGGATGCCAGGGCCAGTATGTAGGCCAAAGTCGCGGGGGCTACCATCAACAGGGAGTCTATCCTGTCCAGCACACCTCCGTGGCCGGGTAGCAGCGAGCCTGAATCCTTTACTTTCAGTGTACGTTTGATGAGGGATTCCACGAGGTCTCCCCATGTGCCGAAAACGCATACCACTGTGCCAAGTCCGAGCATCTGCCACAGGTTCATGTTAAGAAATGTCTGCGGGCATGCAAGGTAGAACGCCAGTGAGGCTCCGAGACAGAACACCAGCCCTCCGAAAAATCCCTCCCACGATTTCTTGGGGGAGATGCGTTCGAAGAGCTTGTGGCGCCCGATAAGGGAGCCTACACAGAACGCTCCTGTGTCGCTGAGCCATATCAGGATGAACATCCCGAGGATGAAATAACGGTTTGTGACCGATGACAGCGCGCACATCAGTCCCATCGGAAGGGCTATATACATCTGTCCCATAAGGGAATTGGCGTAATGTGACAGCGCGTTGCCGTCCTGTATGTACAGCTGGCTTATAAAGCGGGCAAGGAGGTATAATATATACGCGAACAGGAAGGCCCCTATGGACCATGTGCCGAAGACTATGCCCGGCATACGCACCTGGAATGAGAACGCTATGCCTGACACGAGCAATACTCCGCCGATGATGTCGAGCAGCCGGGTGGTGTTGGAGACGTGGTGGTTGTTGGAAATGCGGTTGAACTCGTTGATTCCGAGTACGGCCAGCAGCACAGCCAACCCCCAGAACCACCATCCTCCGGCAAGTACCGCGCCTACGATGACGGCTATGTATAATGTACCCGTTAAAAGGCGGGTGAAAACGTTCTTCATATCTGAGGTTTCAAGATGTATATGTCGGGCAATCAATCGTACATTAACGGTCGGATGCGGAATAATTCGGAGCTTCCGAGGTGATTGCCACATCGTGGGGGTGGCTTTCGGCAACACCGGCATTGGTTATGCGGGTGAAGCGGGCGGAATGGAGTGCCTCTATGTCGGGGGCGCCGCAATAACCCATACCAGCCCTCAGGCCGCCCAACATCTGGTATACCACTTCGAAAAGGGTGCCTTTGTATGGTACGCGGGCCGCGATGCCTTCCGGAACGAGTTTCTTTGAATCTGTCTCCCCTGCCTGGAAATAGCGGTCTTTCGAGCCTTTTTCCATGGCTTCGAGGGATCCCATGCCTCGGTATGATTTATATTTACGTCCGTTATATATTATGGTGTCGCCGGGAGACTCCTCTGTGCCGGCGAGCATGCCGCCGAGCATTACGCTGTAGCCACCTGCGGCCAGTGCTTTCACTATATCGCCGCTATAGCGTATGCCGCCGTCGGCGATGAGGGGTACGCCGGTGCCTTCGAGAGCTTTGGCAACGTCATATACGGCAGACAGCTGGGGAACGCCTACGCCGGCGATGATGCGCGTGGTGCATATCGAGCCGGGACCGATACCTACTTTCACGCCGTCCGCGCCGTTCTCGACGAGATACTTGGCGGCTGCGCCTGTGGCTATATTTCCCACTACGACATCTATTTCGGGATATTTCTCCTTTACGGCGCGTAACACGCCTACCACGCCTTGTGAATGGCCGTGGGCCGTGTCGATTACTATGGCGTCAACACCGGCGGCAACCAGTGCGTCGACGCGGTCCATGGAGTCGGCTGTCACACCTACGCCTGCCGCTACGCGGAGGCGTCCCAAGGCGTCCTTGCAGGCGTTGGGTTTGTCTTTGGCCTTGGTTATGTCCTTGTAGGTTACCAGTCCGACCAGACGGCCGTCTTTGTCGACTACAGGCAGTTTTTCGATTTTGTGGCTTTGTAGTATGTCGGCCGCCTCTTCCAGGTTGGTTGACTGTGAGGTGGTGACGAGGTTTTCCGAGGTCATCACTTCATCGACGGGGCGGTTCAGGTCGCGTTCGAAGCGGAGGTCGCGGTTCGTGACTATGCCCACCAGCATCCTGTCTTCGTCTACAACGGGGATACCGCCGATATGGTATTCCTCCATGATGTTGAGGGCATCGCGCACTGTGGCGCCACGGCGGATGGTGACGGGGTCATAAATCATGCCGTTTTCAGCACGCTTTACGGCATGTACCTGGCGTGCCTGTTCCTCTATTGACATGTTTTTGTGAATCACGCCGATACCGCCCTCTCGGGCTATGGCGATTGCCATTTTTGCCTCGGTAACGGTGTCCATCGCGGCTGATACGAGCGGCACGTTGAGGGTTATGTTACGCGAGAACTTCGATTGAAGTTTTACACTCTTGGGGAGAACTTCGGAGTAGGCGGGAATGAGGAGGACATCATCGAACGTGAGGCCGTCCATCTCCACGCGGTCAGCAGCAAATGACGACATAAGCAATATATGGGGTGATTTTATTGCACGCAAAGTTACGAATTTTCTGTGAGCCGAACATCATCCGTGGCCGATTTTTTATTTGATATACGAAAGTCGTAAATGTGTCATAATTCGGAGACGCCAATCTTCCAACGAAAAACCTTATCCGGCGCCACTATAAAGTTACCATTTCCAAAAGTGTTATATAACAGAAGCGGTGTGTCAAAAAAATGGATTTTGACACACCGCCTTCAGATTATAGTTCTGGGAGATTTACTTGTTTACGCGGAAACGGTCGATGCCGTCACGGAGGAAGGCGACAACCTGGTTGGCTGCGGCGATGCCTGCGTTGATGTTGGCCTCGGAGGTCTGCGCGCCCATCTTTTTGGGTGTGAAGAACACACGGTCGGTGAACTCGGCTTTCAGGTCATCGGCAATGTCGGGACGTATGTCGGCCACATATTTTATGTCGGCACGGTCACGAAGTGCGCGCTGCAGGCCTTCCTCGTCGATTACCTCCTTACGGGCGGTGTTAATCAGTACGCCGTTCTTCGGGAGCATCATCAGGAGGTCATATCCTACCGATTTCTTTGTCTCTGGGGTGGCGGGGATGTGGAGCGACACGAACTTGTTGTTTTTATATAGGTCTTCCACTGAATGTACGGGGGCAACGCCTGCCTCTACCATCACCTCGTCGGGGCAATAGGGGTCGAGGGCGGATACTTCCATGCCGAATCCTTTGGCTATACGGGCTACGTTGCGGCCTACCTGTCCGAAGGCATGGATGCCGATTTTTTTGTCTTTCAGTTCGGAGCCTGATGTGCCGTTGTACATGTTGCGCACGGCCATCACCGTCATGCCGAATACGAGTTCGGCAACGGCGTTGGAGTTCTGTCCCGGGGTGTTCTCCACGCATACGCCGTGGGCTGTGGCGGCGGCGAGGTCTACGTTGTCGTAGCCTGCTCCGGCACGGACTACAACCTTAAGCTGTTTGGCGGCGTCAAGAACCTCGGCATCCACTTTGTCCGAGCGGATTATAAGGGCGTCGGCGTTGGCCACGGCTGCGAGCAGGTCGGCCTTGTCGGTATATTTTTCAAGGAGTTCGAGTTCGTATCCGGCACCTTCGATTACCTTGCGTATCCCGTCTACAGCAACTGCGGCAAACGGTTTCTCGGTTGCTACTAATACTTTCATAATCAAGAATGTTGATGTTGACAGTATGTGTCTTATATGGCGAATCTGTGTTCAGGAAATCAGTGCTTGTCCTGGAACTCTTTCATTGCCTGTACGAGAACGTCCACGCTCTCCATGGGGAGTGCGTTGTAGAGCGATGCGCGGAAACCGCCTACCGAGCGGTGTCCCTTGATACCTACGATGCCTTTCGATGTGGCAAATTCCATGAATTCTTTTTCAAGCTCGGTATATTCGGGCTTCATCACGAAGCATACGTTCATTATGGAGCGGTCTTCGTGGTTGGGGACTGTGGCTTCGAATATGCGGCTGGAGTCAATTGCCTCGTAGAGCTTGCCGGCTTTGGCGAGGTCGCGGCGTTCGAGTTCCTTGATGCCGCCCATCTCCTTGTAGTACTTCAGGGTCTGGAGCGCGGAGAAGATGGGAAGTACGGGAGGGGTGTTGAACATCGAACCCTTGGCGGTGTGGGTCTTGTAGTTGAGCATGGTGGGGATGGCACGGTCAGCCTTGCCGAGACAGTCTTCGCGTACGATAATCAGGGTAGCTCCTGCGGGAGCGAGGTTCTTCTGCGCGCCGGCATAGATGATGTCGTATTTGGAGACGTCAACGGGGCGTGAGAATATGTCGGACGACATGTCAGCCACCAGGCGTACGGGAACTTCGGGGTCTTTGCGAATCTCCGTACCGTAGATGGTGTTGTTGGTGGTGTAGTGGAAGTAGTCTACATCGGTGGGAACAACGTAGTCGCGGGGGATGTAGTTGTAGTTTTTATCCTCGGAAGAGGCAACAACATCGACTTCGCCGAAGAGTTTTGCTTCCTTTATGGCTTTGTGTGCCCATACGCCGGTGTCAAGATAGGCTGCCTTTGTGCGGAGCAGATTGTAGGGTACCATGGCGAACTGTAGAGATGCGCCGCCGCCGAGGAAAAGCATGTGGTAACCTTCGGGGACTTCGAGAAGTTCCTTAACCAGGGCCTGTGCCTCGTCCATCACTGCCTGGAATTCTTTCGAGCGGTGTGACACTTCAAGAATCGACAGGCCGGTGTTGGCGAAATCAAGCACTGCATCGGCTGTGTTGCGGATGGTGAACTGGCTCATGATAGATGGGCCTGCATAGAAGTTGTGCTTCTTCATTATAAGGAAATTTAAGGTTGTGAAGAGATAGATAAATGAGTGTCTGTTCTTGGGTGGGCCGTCGACATGAAAGATTGTTTTTCAAAGTCGCTGTCCACGGCACAAAGATAATCAAATTTTGGGAATAAAGAGCCGTCAGGTGCTTTTTTCGTAGGCCCGTGCCGAAAATGTTGAAGTTTGTGCCTTTTATGCCATGCGTATTCTGTCGGGAAAACGTGCGCCTCTTAGAAAATCGGCTGTATCCATAGGGCGTTTGCCCGAGGGTTGTAGCCGCAGTATTTCCAGATACCTGCCATCGCCGCACATAACGAACAGACGTCCGGCATTGATTAGTGCCTTACCCGCGACGACCGTGTCGGTAACTGTTCCGGGTAGGTTGCAGGCTTCGATGATGGCGGTCTTCTGTATCTTTAGCGTGGATAACGGTGCCGAATCGGGGGTGTCACAGTCGAATAGTTCGGCCCATGCGCAGGGGTAGGGTGACAGCCCGCGAACGAGGTTATGTACATCTTCGACATTCTTAGTCCAGTCGATATGGCATGTCTCTTTGAAAATCTTTGGAGCCGGTGTAGGAATCTCTCCGGCAGTAAGTAGATTATTTTGCGGGATTGTTTTGAGATTGCCGGCGGCGATGCCGTCGATGGTCTCTACGGTGAGCCGCGCTCCCAGGTGCATAAGCCGGTCATGTACGTCTCCGACATTATCTTCCGGCGAGATGGCGATGCGTTCCTGCGCTATGACATCGCCGGTGTCTATCTCGTGCTTTAGGAAAAAGGTGGTGACCCCGGTCTCGTTATCGCCGTTTATTACCGCCCAGTTTATGGGGGCGGCACCCCGGTAGCGTGGCAGGAGGGATGCGTGGAGGTTGAAAGTACCCAATGGGGGCATCTTCCACACGGCCTCGGGGAGCATGCGGAAGGCGATCACGATGAACAGGTCGGCCCGGAAGGATCGAAGCTCTTCGATAAAGTCGGCATCCTTCAGCCGGACGGGCTGCAGCAGGGGGATGCCGTGGGTTACGGCATATTCCTTCACCGGCGAATGATATATCTTATGCCCTCTCCCGGCCGGTTTGTCGGGCATGGTAACTGCGGCTACGACATTATAGCCTGCTTTTATTATGGCATCGAGGCTTTCTACGGCGAATTCCGGCGTACCGAAAAAGATTATTCTAAGGTCGTTCTTATTCATCGGCATGGCTTATGGGGTTGTTGGCGGCGGACTCTTCAAGGGCTTTCCACAGGGTGTCGTCAGGCACCGGGGCAGTCAGTGAGATTTTCTGTCCGCTCACGGGGTGGACGAATTCGATATGTCGTGCAAGAAGGGATATGGAACCATCGGGGTTGGAACGTTTGTCGCCGTACTTCAAATCCCCCTTGATGGGACATCCTATCGCGGCCATCTGCACACGTATCTGGTGTTTTCGTCCTGTGAGGAGTTGCACCTCAACCAAATGATAGCGTTCGGAGGAGGCTATATGTAGGTAGCGAAGACGGGCCTCTTTTGCATCAGGTTTGGGATTGTCGTGGGCCGTGGATTTGTTGGTGCGTTCGACGGTAGTTATCCAATGATGCAGTTCGTCATTTTCGCGTGGAGGCCGGTTGCGGGTGATTGCCCAATAGGTTTTATGTATCTCCCCCTTACGGAACATTTCGTTGAGCCGCGTTAGAGCTTTAGAGGTTTTGGCGAATATAACCAGGCCACCTACAGGACGGTCGAGACGGTGTACTACCCCGCAGAATACGTTGCCCGGCTTGGCATATTTTTCTTTCAGCCATCGTTTGAGCGTTTCAACCAGGGGTTCGTCTCCGGTCTTGTCGCCTTGCACTATTTCGCCTGGAGCCTTGTTCACTACCACGATGTGGTTGTCTTCGTAGATTATTTCCAATTTGGAGGTGGTGTTTTCTGAAATGATTAAAATTCAAAGTTCGGGGTTCGGGAAATTACCAAACTCCAAACTTTGAATTTATTTATAGATGATTATAGTCGATGGCTATAACGTTTATAGGTGAAATCCTATACGGTGTGATTATATGCCAAGATGGCTCTTTACTTCTTCTATCTTCTTGTCGGCGGCTTCGATGGCTGCATGGTAGTCGGCCTTGGTTGCCATGTGGCCTTTGACTTCGATATAGAATTTTATCTTCGGCTCGGTGCCGGAGGGACGTACCGATACCTTTGTGCCGTCTTCGGTGAAGTATTGCAGCACGTTGGAGGTGGTGGGGAAGTCCATCTTTTCAACGTGTCCGTCGCGGAGGTCGGTCATGTTGAGGTCGGCATAGTCTTTTACGATGACCACGGGGCTGCCGCCGAGTTGTTTCGGCGGATTGGCGCGGAATCCTTTCATCATAGCCTGGATTTCCTCTGCGCCGCTCTTGCCGGGGCGTACCACGGAGATTCCCAGTTCGCGGGAGAAACCGTATTTGATGTAGATGTCCTGCAACATCTCCATGAAGCTCATGCCTTTATCCTTGGCCCATGCCAGACATTCAGCCATCAGGGATATTGCCGATACGGAGTCTTTATCGCGGGCGAATGTCTCGGCCAGGAAGCCGTAGCTTTCCTCGCCGCCGCCGAGATAGCGCATGGACTCCTCGTTGTCGCGGATTACGGAGGCTATCCATTTGAAGCCGGTATAGCAGTCGAACATCTTGATGTTGTTGGCATCGGCTATGGACTTGATGGTTTCGGTTGTGACGATTGTCTTGACGATGTATTCTTTGCCTGTGAGGCATCCGAGTTCGGCGTTGCGGGTCATCAGGTAGTTGAGGAGAATCATCACAATCTGGTTGCCGTTGACAAGGACGTATTCTCCATCGGTGTCGCGGATTACGCAGCCTATACGGTCGGCATCGGGGTCGGAGGCCACAACGAGGTCGGCTTCCACCTCCTTGGCTTTGGCTACGGCCATGGCCATTGCCGAGGCGTTCTCGGGGTTGGGGGAGTCAACTGTGGGGAAGTCGCCGGAGGGGATGTCCTGTTCGGGGACGTGTATGATGTTGGTGAAGCCATATTTTGCCAGTGATTCAGGCACGAGCTTCACGCCGGTTCCGTGGATGGGGGTGTAGACTATCTTCAGGTCGTTGTATTTGGCGCATATCTCGGGAGAGAGGCTCAGACCCTTGATGGCTTCGAGATAATCGTTGTCCATCTTCTCTCCGATAATCTCAATGAGGTCCGGATTGCCTTTGAATTTGATTTCGCTGACGTTCTTTATGCGCTCAACGTGGTTGATGATGTTCACATCGTGGGGGGCGATAATCTGGGCGCCGTCCGACCAGTATGCCTTGTAGCCGTTGTATTCCTTGGGGTTATGCGAGGCAGTGATGTTCACACCGCTCTGGCAACCGAGGTGGCGTATGGCGAAAGAGAGTTCGGGCGTGGGACGGAAGCTGTCGAAAAGATATGCCTTGATGCCGTTGGCCGAGAAGATGGCGGCTACGATTTCGGCGAATTTGCGCGAGTTGTTGCGAACATCATGCCCTACCACTACGGAAATCTGGGGCAGGTCGGCGAACGCTTCCTTCAGGTAGTTGGCAAGACCCTGGGTTGCGGCACCCACAGTGTAGATGTTCATGCGGTTCGTGCCTGCGCCCATTATGCCTCGCAGACCTCCGGTGCCAAACTCCAAATCCTTATAGAAAGCTTCGATAAGAGGAGTGGGGTCTTCTGAGTCAAGCATTTGCTTTACTTCGGCACGTGTGGCCTCATCGTACTGGTCGGTAAGCCATACCAGTGCTTTTTCTTTGACTGATTTCAACAGTTCTTCGTTTTCCATTCGTATGTTGTTTTTTTGTTTTTTACGTGGGGGATGTTTTTGAACTTATATGGCAAAGTTATTCTTTTTGGCGTAGTTTACCAAGATTTTTAATTAAAATTTTGATAAAACTGTTAAGCCTGTGGCGGATATCGGTAAATTTCGTTGTGGCGGATATTGCCGGTATTGTATTTTATGACATTAAAAGAAAAGTTCATTCTATAGGCATGTCGGAGTGCTCCATGCCTATAGAATGAACTTTCAATGCTGAAGGTTCGGTAATTATATGGATTTAACAGTGGAATTACCGATTGAAGTTTAGCTCTATCTCCGGGGCATCGGCATCGTAGCTTATCTCCCAGGCCATGCCTAAGGACTCGGAGGCCATCAGAAAATGCCCTAAGGCTATCCCCATGTCTATGGGAGACAGGCGCGCGTGGAGTACGCATGACAGTCTTGCGTGGCGTGTGTCGTGGCTGGCTGCCCCGCGCCATGGCTGGGAGTTGCGTGAGGAGGGGGCGTGCCGCACCATGTCGAACACTGCCGACATGCGTTCGCGGTCGGTCATAGTGTCGGACGGGCGGGTAAGAACCGACAGGTCGGGGGCGTTCACTCCCGAGAAGAGTTCGGCAAAAGGCTTGCGCCGTGCCGACCGTACGAGGCGTTGCATCATCCGTTCGGCAAAACGCGTGTTGGGCGAGCGGTGTCCCAACGGGGAGACGGCTATTATCTCTTCTCCCTCTTCCAGTGCTGCCGAGTTGCCGAACCGTGAGCGCGAGAATGTTCCTCCGAGCCAGCATGTGTCAAGTCCCTCCATAGTGGCAAGGAGGATGATTCGTTCCATCAGGGCTCCACCCTCTATCATCTGTGCCTGTGACGGGCCTGTGACCAGTGCAAGGAAGTGACGGGCCCCGCGTATGCATCCGTATGTGCCGGATAGCCCGTTCAACGACTCGTCCTCCAGCAATACCACTCTTGGGGCTCGTTCGCCGGGTGCGCGTAGCAATGGTGAGGAGGCGGCCTTGTTTTCCCGTTCTATGATGGCATTTATATTATCGAGAGTCTTTTCGTCAAGGCGCAGACCGTTGTAGGTGCGCCAGGAACGCCGGGTGAGTATAGCTTCGTATATATTCATGGCCGTAGACATTATGTGATAGATTTGTGATGTCGGTGGGCTTGCGCTTTTGTAAAAGTCCCGTGCAGGGGAGGGCTATCCGCCCCCCTGCACGGGACTGGATATTGTAACGTGCCGGATTATTTAAGCTGGGTGTCGATGAACGTGCGGAGTTCGGGCGACGGATCCACGCTATAGAATTTCTCGTAATATTCCTTGGCGGTAGGGATGTCTTTCTGCTGCTGGTAGTAGACTGCTAGACGAGAATAGATGTTGCGGTACATGCTCTTACGCTTCTCCAGATTCTCGGGGTCTGAGTCAAGAGCCTTTAATGTAACCATGTCGGCATCTACTACGGCCTGGTTTGTCTCCCCCTTGTTGGCGGCACGGAGAATGTCGCTGCGGGTGTTGAGTACCAGCGGGTTGTCAGGAACAAGGGTGATTACGCGGTCTATCGTGGACTGTGCGTTCTGCACCGCGCTGTTGAATACGGCCTCGTCACCTTCCATGTTTGAGATTGCCAGGTTCTGGTAGCGGCGGGCAAGCTGGAACACATCGTTGGGGTCTACTTCATCGCCCATCTTGTCAACGAATTTCTGCATGGCATCGGCAGCTTTGTCGTACATCTTTGCGGAGCTATAAGCAGCCGAAAGATCCTTAATCAGCTGGGGTTTGTCGGGAGCGGCGGCTACGGCCTTCTCAAAGATTGTGACAGCGAGGGTGTCGCGTCCGAGTTCCTGCAGCAGGTCGCCATACTGGGTGTAGTCCTGTGCGTTGATTTCGGCCTTGGGGTTGTTGAAGAGAATCTGGGCGAAACCTTCGGCGGCTTCATTCTCACCTAATGCCTTCTTGTTATAGAACTGCATACGCTGCATGTAGAAGTTCGCGGGATCTTCGCCTAAGATGTCAGATGCCAGGGCGAAGCTCTCGGGATAGCGTTTTGCGAAGAAGAGGAGGCCTACAAGGCGCTGTTTGTCTTTCTTGAAGCTGTTGGGGTTCTGGATGTATTTCTCATACTGCTCGGCAGCCATTGTGAGCTGGTTGTTGTCGTAGTATTTCTCTGCGAGTTCGCGCTGTGCGAGTGCCGAGTTAGGCTGCTGTGCAAGCAGGTCTTTGAGTTTGTTGATGGCGAATGTGGGGTTCACCGGGAAATATGTGCGGGCATATTTCACGTATGCTTCGGGGTGCTCCTGTTTGGTGTCGAACTGTGCGGCCATCTCGTACATGCCGGCGGCTTCCCCTACGTTGGTCTTTGCCAGGCGGTCACCTTCGAGGATGAATGGGGACGGGGCGTTTTTCTGTGCCTTTTTGGCATCGTTGAGAGCCTTTTCTATCTCATTGTTGTATTTTACGGGGTCTACAACAAAATAGGCGCGGGCTATCTCGGTGAGGAGGTCGGCGTTCTTCTTGGCTTTCCCCTTGGCTGTCTTGAACTGCGATGCGGCTTCCGAGGTGTTGCCTTCGCGGAGTGCGAGCGCCCCCAGGCCTACGTAGTTGTAGCCGTTTTCAGGATTGGCGGCAATGCCTTTGTCAAAGAAGTTGCGCGCGTTGGCAGTATTGCCGTTGTTGAGAGCTATCTGGCCGAGATAATAATAGGCCGTAGACTGGTCTGTGCCGGGAGCGTTGAGGTTGTTTGTAAGGATAATCTCAGCTTCTTCCGGTTGGTCGGCACGATAATATTCCACGCCGTCCTTGAAGCCCTGTGCCGAAACACTCAGGGCTGCTCCCGCGAAGAGGGTTAAAAGGATTTTTGCTTTCATTTCTGATATGTATTTATAATTACTTTTCCGTTAGTTCATATATCGCATCTGTTGTCTATGTGGAGGTGCGATTATGTGATGTGATTGGCGGGGTTGGAGAGAGTGGGGCGGTCAGTTTACCTCCACCATACGCCGATGTACCGTGCCGGGAAGTACGCCGGTGGTCTGTATCAGCTTCTGCCCCTGGAAAGAGGTGACAAATGCGAAGAATCCGTTGGCCAGTGAGCCTGTGGCCCCGGTGTTTATCATCCATATGGAACGGAACAATGGATAGGTGCCGTCGAAGATGTAGGCCTGGTATGGCTTCACGGCATGGAGCGAGTTGTTGCGGCGGATAGGCATCACCTTTACGTCGGACACGAATTCGGTGGCCGTGGAGTCATCGCGTTCCAATGTCTTTGTCTTCTCTTCCACCGACATATCGGCGGTGCGCAGGTCGGAAGAAATCCAACTTACCCCTACGAGGCCTACGGCGTTGCGCCGCTGGCGCACTGCATCGAACACATCTTTCATCGAACCGGCTGCGTAGACGTTGGAGGCGAATTTCTCGCCATTCATTATTGAGTCGACGGCATATGTCACCACCGATGAACCGTTGTGGTCGAATACCACCTGTATGTCGCCTAATTTAGTCGGGGCCAGTTGTTCCCAGCGTGTCACCTTTCCTGTGAGAATCTCGGAGAGTTCCTTTACGGAGAGGTTCTCCACATCGTTTTCAGGGTTTACGATTACGGCTATGGCATCGACCGCTATGCGTTTGCTTTTTGCAAAATGTTTCTTGTCACGTAGCACTCGCTCCTGTTCCGGTGTGAGGGGAGTGGCTGTTACGGCCACACGTGCTTTCCCGTCCATGAGTGAGTCTATGGCCGAGCGGTTGTCGATGTAGTAGGGGAGTACCGACGCATGAGGGTAACAGAACTCGAACACTTCTATTTCTTGTTCCATGATATTCTCGAAGGAGGCATCACAAGCGATTACCAAGGTGCCTGATGTGGAGGAGTTTTCCTGAGGAGCCTTTTTCTTGCCGGTGCCGTGGCATGCTGCAAGGAGGGTTATGGCAGCAATGGCCGGAGCGATATATCGAATAGCTTTTATCATGGATACAGTCGGGTAGTGTATGTTGTGGAGGAGTTTGCAAGAGCAAAGTTAATGAACTTTTGCAAACTCCGAAACTTTTAAGGTGTCATTTTCTGAAAAATAACGCCTAAAAAATTATAAATATAGGGGGGTGGGGAGGCCGATAGGCCTCTGTGGTGTGTGGAGGGTCTTACCTGTCGGGGTTGTCAAGTCCGGCAAACTGACGGTAGCCGCGCCATAGTCCGTAGACCACCAACAGTGATCCGGCGACCCATCGCAACCATTCCCAGTCGCCGTAAAAGTTTAATACTCCGAGCAGGATTAGTATCCCTATGCCTACATAGAATATTATCATGAATATACCGAATACAGTTCTCATAATTGGCAGAATTTTAATTGTTTTTTCGTAAGGCTCCCAAGCTGAAAGTGGTAGTCGGAGGCGGTTGTCCCGTCGTACTGTAATTTTAACATTCATGAAGAGGTAAAGTTCACCCTCTTTTCATGAATGGCTCCAGAGAAGCCACAATGTAAAAAAGTGATTTGTAAAATTAACTAAATAAAGTGTAACTTATCCAAGGTTGATGAAATATTAAGCAACCTTAACATGGCGCTTGGGGAATACTATACGGTTTTTTGATAATTTTGTATTTGGATTAATCTATAAGTTATGCTTGCACCCCTGGCAGAAAGGCTGAGACCGAAGACTTTGGATGAATATATAGGGCAGACCCATCTGGTCGGCCCCGGATGTATATTGCGCCGTATGATAGATTCGGGCAATGTGAGTTCGTTTATACTGTGGGGACCTCCCGGGGTGGGAAAGACGACATTGGCGAAGATTATAGCCAACACCACCAAGTCGAAGTTCTTCACTCTTTCGGCTGTGACGTCGGGGGTGAAGGAAGTGCGTGAAGTGATAGAGCGTTGTCGGGCCGAAAGCGGGAGTATGTTCTCGCAGGGGAGGCCGATTCTTTTCATTGATGAGATTCATCGTTTTTCCAAATCGCAACAGGACAGCCTTTTGGGGGCGGTGGAGAATGGCACGGTGACCCTCATAGGGGCTACCACGGAGAACCCTTCGTTCGAGGTGATACGTCCCCTGCTGTCACGTGCCCAGGTGTACACGCTGAAATCTCTTGAGGCGCCTGATTTGCAGGTGCTGCTTGACCGTGCGGTGCAGACCGATGAGATTCTGTCGCGGCGTGGAGTACGCGTGGAGCAGACCGATGCCCTGTTCAGATTCTCCGGAGGAGATGCCCGTAAGCTCCTTAATATATTGGATCTGATGGAACAGTCCACACCGCATGGCGTAGATATGGTAATCAACGACAAAGAGGTTATAGAGCGTCTGCAGGAGAATCCGGCAGCCTATGATAAGCAGGGGGATATGCATTACGATATAATCTCGGCCTTTATAAAGAGTGTGCGAGGTTCGGATCCGGATGCTGCCGTTTATTGGCTGGCGCGTATGATTGCCGGTGGGGAGGACCCTGTGTTCATCGCGCGGCGTCTTGTTATTCTCGCTGCGGAGGATATAGGCCTGGCCAATCCCAACGCCCTTCTGTTGGCTAATGCCACGTTTGACACTGTGGCGAAAATCGGTATGCCTGAGGGGCGTATTCCGTTGGCCGAGTGTACGGTGTATCTCGCTACATCGGCTAAAAGTAATTCGGCATATCTCGCAATTGACGCGGCACTTAGGGAAGTCCATGATAGCGGTGACCTCCCTGTGCCGTTACATATACGTAATGCCCCCACATCGCTGATGAAGAATCTCGGATATGGGGCGGATTATAAGTACGCACATGACTACCCCGGCAACTTCGTGCGGCAGCAATTCCTCCCTGACAGGTTGCAGGGACAACGATTCTGGCATCCTTGCGGGAATCCTGCAGAGGAGCGGCTGGATGATGTGCAAAAGAAACGCTGGGGGCGGTAAAGACACACGTTGTGTCCAGCCAAGGGGAAATGGAAGGTGACCTTGAGGTTATTCTTCGGCGAAACCCTCCAGGCAGCGGGCTATGGTCTCCTCCGGAATACCTTCCTTTCGCATGCGTTCGGCTATAGTATGGGTGCTGTTGCCCTGAGAGCGGTAGTGGAATACCATGTGGGCCAGCGATCTGAACGCGTTGCTGAGGCGCTGACGCCCTTCGGAGGTATTGAGGTCGATTCCGCCGAATGTCGAGCGGTCTTTGTGGAGCACCATGAAATAAATCCCGGCCACAGTGAGGGCCCATAAGGCTACCGGGTCGATGCCTTTTCCGCTGAACAATCCTTCGTAAAGATTGATTAGTTCGAGCGAGTGGAGTTCGCGGAGTTTGGCGGTGCGCTCCGTGATATGATTCCCCTCGGATACTTCCCAGCGGAGCAGTTCGGTCATAATCTGGTCGTCCAGGAGGTTCCGCATCAAGGTGTCAAGAATCTCGCTGAATCCTTCTTCCGTGCCGATGGCATCGGAATGGCTGCGTATCAGGTCGCTTATCCAATAGTCATATTCCTTGACAAAGGTGTCGTAGAACTCGTCAAGATTCTTATATCTGTTATAGAATACGATAGGCTCGATTTTTGCCCGTTTCACAATGTCAGTCACCAGGGCCAGCGAGAAGCCTTTCTTTTTTATCTGGGCTGTGGCTGCCTTTTGTATGGCTTCTTCAATGTCGGCCTTGGAACGACGCGGACGACGGGTTTTTACTTCATTGTCGGGTTCCATATTCAAGTTTTTTGTTGTTTGCGGCTTTTGGGCCGGTGGCTGGGACGCCTGCGGTTCCATCCATTGCGGGTATCCCACGTTTCTATTTTGTAGGGCACCATCGGTTATGTGTAGAACTCCATAAGGTGGTGCTAAGTTTTGGTTGTGGCGCGATGCACCACTTCCTGCTCTATGTCGGAGCCGTTGCGGGAGGTTCCATCCATTGCTTCCGTCGGTTCCGATTAATGAGGAATGATTAAAGTTAGTCAGCCAAAGTTACAAAAAAACTTTGGAAAGAAAGAGACAAGAGTGAAAATAAGTGGTATTTGTTGCCTATGTGGCTACATTAGCGAGATATTTCATTGGAAAGCATACGATGGCCGAACCGACAGTAGATGCATTTCTTTTTCTCGCAATATTCCCGGCGTAATTGTATTATAGCCTGTGAGATAAATGCATCGCGGTTTATAATTCCGGCCTGTGCGAAAAGGCGTGTCACGCTGTTGTCCTCGGGAGGGATTTTTTCAAGCAGTTCGATTACGGATGATGCGCCGTCTATGTCTCCGCGCCATACGGCCCTGGCGTGTAGTAGCGGGATGGCCAGGTTTATGAGCAATCGGTCAATTGACTGGCGGCTTATAGCCCGTGATGATTTTTCACGGGCGGGAGAAAAAGTATAATGTGAGGCCCAGAATCCGATTAGGGGATGGTCGAATACATCGCGCATGTCTTCCAGGGTACGTGCACATTCGAGTTCATCTATGAAGCCTCCGGAGTAGCATATGAACTGGGCGAGGTAGGCAATGCGGCGGTGGGGCAGATTCTGTGGACGTGTCCGCCCCATCTTCCAGGCGGGCCGGGTGCAGCGGAGACTGAATTTGTCGGCAAGGAAGAGGTAGTGTTGCCTTATTTCGGTGATGTATGGTGCTTCCTCGGGTGCGGGTGGCGGGAGGAGGCCGGCCTGCCCGAAAAACAGGGCCTCGCATGCCGTGAGGTCGTCACGGTGTTTCATGAGGAAGTTCAGGGGGAGGCTGCTGGCAAGTTGCTCGAACGGCTGGCTGTTTAGGCCGAATCCGAGGGCCCGCGCCAAGGATTGGTAGGCGGCTTCGGCCCAAGCCCCGTGGTGTTCGTTTACGAAGTGGAGTATGCGGTCGCTTTTCACATAAAGTCGTTCGTAGGCAAGGGCGGTGAGCCAGTCGGTTATGTATATGGAAGGGATGTCGGAGAGTAGTCTGCGGCACGGGAGGGTTTGTGGCGCTGAAGCGGTTAGCTGATTGCAGCGGGCGGCGGCCTGCGGGGTACATTTTATAATAAGCTGGGGTATTGCCGAACCGTCAGCCCGCGTCACTGCCATATCGTCTGTCTGCACCACGTGTAGTATCACCGAGTCGTAGGTCGGGTCGTTATGGTGGCCATGGCGGTACCAGTCGGAGGCTTTCACATGTATTTCGATGTTTCCGGCCCAGTGTTGTCCGTCAATTTCTACGGAGGCATTGAAGAAATCCGGGCCGGCATCGGTGTTGAGTGTCCCTTGGTCGAGTACACGCACAGAACGCCCGTCGACAGTCTTCATGTCGCGGCGCAGACCCAGGCGGTGCTGCCAAACAAACTGCAACAGCTTTTCCACGGTAAGGAGGGATGGATATTAGGAAACCGGCTCACGGCATTTTTGCCGGAAGCCGGTTTCACGGGAAGAGGTACCAAGCAGAATCGAACTGCTGTACACGGTTTTGCAGACCGTTACCTAACCACTCGGCCATGGTACCAAATTTTTGTGCGCTTACGGTGTTTCCCGTTTGCAGGTGCAAAGTTATGAACTTCTCTGTGAATATCCAAATTTTAACGGGATTTTATTTTGAGTATTTCTTCACTACTCTCCCCGCCTTGATTTGGAATCTTCATCTCCTTGGCTATGGGACGGATTCTTTCCCTGTATTTTATCAGGCGAATGATAAAGTGGGCATCCATTGCAAGAGGAGCATCCGCAGCCATAGTCGTTGTCGCCGCACCCTTTGTTTCTGCCGTGACTTATGACTTTTATTATGCGTTTTATGAGGATTATCAGTATTATAAGGAAAATAATTCCTATACAGATCCATTGGAATATGTAGCCGGCTGTCATTTCGCAGGAGATTTTGATTTTTTGAACGTCTTCTTTATTAACGCGTTGAGTTTCGCCGGAGTTAGATCCTCGCCATACGAGTCGAACGGGAGACGCAGGGTGCAGCCGTTGCGGAATTCGGAACATCCGTATGCCGTGTGGCCTTTGAGCAGATGGCCGTTTCCGCATAGCGGGCACTGTATCTGTTCGAGTGATTTTACGGGGGGTTGGCGTTTGCGGGTCGTTTTCTCTTTGGTGGGACTGGTCTTATCGGCATCGGCCGGGGGGCGCCCGTTGTCGCTATGGCCGGAGATGGTGGACTCCTGTCCGGCATCGATACGGCGCATGGAATTGTCGCTCAGTACGTTCAATACTATTTCGCGCATCTGCTCCTTTAGTTCGGTGAGAAATTCAGCCGGTGAAAATTCTCCACGTTCTATGCGCCTGAGCTTGTTCTCCCACACACCTGTGAGTTTGGCGCTTTTCAACATCTCCTCGTTGATTGTGTCGATGAGGTCGATGCCTGCCTGTGTGGCCGTTATGCTTTTCCGCTGGCGCTGTATGTAGCGCCGTTTGAAGAGGGTCTCTATTATGGCGGCACGTGTGGAAGGACGTCCTATTCCGTTTTCTTTCAGGGCCTCGCGCAGATTCTCGTCGTCTACGGTTTTGCCTGCGCCCTCCATTGCCCTCAGGAGTGTACCTTCGGTATAATACTTGGGCGGCTGGGTGGTCTTTTTCAGCAACGAGGGGGTATGGGGGCCGGATTCGCCGATGGTGAAATGCGGTAACACCTTGTCCTCGTTTTCCTTGTCGGCATTTTCTTTGTCGGATGGTTCAGCGTTGGCCGGTGTCTCCGGGCGGTCGTTTTTATATACATCGCGCCATCCGGGTGTGGTTATCACTTTGCCGTTCGCACGGAACTGTATGTCGCCTGTCACTCCTGTGGCCGTGGTTGCCTCGAAGATGCAGTCGGGATAGAAGGCCGCGATGAAACGGCGCGCTATCAGGTGGTACATCTTGCGCTCGTTTCCTACAAGTGCCGAGGGGGACTGCCCCGTGGGGATTATAGCATGGTGGTCGGTGACTTTGGTGTTGTCGAATACCTTCTTGCTTTTCGGTAGTTTGCCGGCCAGGATAGGGGCTGTAATCGGGGCGTAGGGTGTCATCTTCCGAAGGATGTCGGGTATCTTTGGATAGATGTCGTCCGAAAGATATGTGGTGTCTACGCGGGGATAGGTGGTGACTTTCTTCTCATAGAGCGACTGGATGAGCTTCAGGGACTCATCGGCAGTCCATCCCCAGGCTTTGTTGCACTCTACCTGCAGGGAGGTCAGGTCGAAAAGTCGCGGTGGCGCCTCACGGCCTGTTTTTTTTGTAATGTCGGTAATGGTGAAGGGTAACGGTGTGATTTTTTCCATTACCGCAGTGGCCTCGGCTTCCGATTTGAAACGTCCGGAGAGGGCGTTGAATGTGGCTTCGCGGTAGCGCAGCTTTATCTCCCAATAGTCTTCGGGCTTGAAGTTCTGTATCTCGAGTTGGCGCTGTACGACCAGTGCGAGGGTGGGGGTCTGTACACGGCCTATGGATAGCACGTTGTTACGCGCCCCGCCGGTCTGTCCGTATTTCAGCGAATACAGACGTGTACCGTTCATGCCGAGAATCCAGTCGCCTATTGCCCGCGACAGTCCGGCATAATAAAGGTTGTCGAAATCGGAAGATGGGCGCAGTGTTTTGAAGCCGTCACGGATGGATTCGTCTGTAAGCGATGAAATCCACAGGCGCTTTACCGGGCATTTGATGTTTGCTTTCTGCATCACCCACCTTTGGATTAACTCTCCTTCCTGTCCGGCATCGCCGCAGTTCACAACTTCGTCAGCCTGTGCGATGAGTTGCTCTATAACTCCGAATTGGCGGCGGTAGCCCTCATCGTCTATGAGTTTTATCCCGAATTTCGGAGGTATCATGGGAAGGGAGCCGAGCGACCAGCGTTTCCATAGCGGGGTGTAGTCATCGGGTTCCTTTAGGCAGCACAGGTGGCCGAAAGTCCATGTAACGCAGTAGCCGCCCCCCTCGAAATACCCGTCACGGCGGTCACGGGCCTGGAGGATGGCGGCGATGTCGCGGGCCACACTGGGTTTCTCGGTTATGCAGAGAATCATATACTTACGGGCCGGAATAAGCAACTGCTCAAAATGGCTTTGATCGGTTGCTTATCCGGGGTTGGCTTACCTTTTGCAAGGTATGATGGATGGCTGTCAGGTTACTGGCTGTCAGGTTACTGGCGGGCAGGGGCTGTGATGTCCCCCTTGGCCGTGTGGAATGTGAGGGTGGCGTTCTTGGTGAGGGTTCCTTTGAAGGGGAAGTCTACCTCGATAACCTGTACGCCGGTGTCCTCGAATTGGAAGTAACGTTCAAAGTCCACGCCGTCAATATCGGTGGCTTTCACCAGTTTCTGTCCCACATGGAGGTCTATGCCGTCAATACGCTGCGAGGTGCCGGGAATCCCTACCAGGCATAGCGAGATGCGTACGCCGTCGTCGGTGGGGGTTGCCTTGTCGGGGATTATGTTTATCTCGGCATCCAGCTGGTTTACCTGTGCCTGTACGGGAGACGGCGCGATAGCAGCGGCTCCTCCTGCGAGCATAAGGATTGTGGCTAAACGTAATGCTTTCATATTCTTGTCATTTTAGTTGCTTGTAAAAAACACGTCTTATCTCAGTGCTTGTTTGGCTTCTTCCCACAAGGCGTCCATCTCGGCAAGGGACATATCTTTTAACGGACGGCCGGAGTTTTTAGCCTGTTGTTCGATATAGTCGAAGCGGGCTATGAATTTCTTGTTCGTTTTCTCCAACGCGTTTTCAGGGATGATTTTGTATAATCTTGCGGCGTTTACAAGGGAGAAGAATACATCGCCCATCTCCTCTTCCATGTCGCGATGGTTGCCGGAAGTTACGGCGGTGGAGAATTCATTGATTTCCTCGCGTACCTTATCCCATACCTGCGCCGGCTCTTCCCAGTCGAATCCGGCATTGGCCGCTTTTTCCTGTATGCGGTATGCCTTTATCAGGGCGGGTAAGGCCCCAGGGACGCCTGCGAGTACCGAGCGGTTGCCGTCTTTCTCCTTTAGTTTGATTTGTTCCCAGTTGAGTTCTACCTGGTGGGCGTTGTCGGCCTCTACATGGCCGTAGACGTGGGGGTGGCGGAAAATCAGCTTGTCGGCAAGGGTGTCAGCCACGGTGGCGATGTCGAACTCCCTCTTTTCCTCGCCGATTTTTGCATAGAAAAGCACGTGGAGAAGAACATCGCCGAGTTCCTTGCGGATTTCGGCATTGTCTTCCTTTATGAGGGCGTCGCAGAGTTCGAATACCTCCTCTACGGTGTTCGGGCGCAGGGATTCGTTTGTCTGCTTGGCATCCCACGGGCATTTTACCCGCAGGGTGTCAAGCACATCGATTACGCGGCCCAGGGCTTCAATCTTCTCCTGCCTGGAATGAGGCTTGAAATTCTCGTTCATTCTTGTTCCTGATATTTCTTCATGCCGTTTTCGAGCCACTGCACGAATTTGGATACATTCTCGTCATAGAAGGTCGGTGCGGTAAGCGCCTCGCCCTTGTTGTCGATTATGATGTAGTAGGGTTGTGAGTTGGACTGGAATTTGTGGCGTTGGAGGTAGCTCCATTTTTCGCCTACGGTCTCCAGTTTCTCAACCTTTCCATTCTCTTGGACTTCGAACGGTTCGGAAAGTTTAGTCTTGTCGTCGACCATCAGTTTGATGAGTACGAAGTTCTCTTTGATTACTTTCTCCACCTGCGGTGTGTCGAACACGGCGGCTTCCATTTTGCGGCAGTTGACGCATCCGTAGCCTGAGAAGTCTATGAGCACCGGGCGGTGGTTCTTGGCTGCAAATGCCATTCCTTCGTCGTAGTCATCGAATTCTTCAAACTGGCCTCCGCTGTAGAGACTGAAATCCTGGGTGTAGAGCGGCGGTACGAAGGCGCTCACGCTTTTCAGGGGCGCTCCCCACAGACCGGGGATGAGGTAGATGGCGAACGACAGGGAGGTCAGGGCCATGAAGAAACGGGGGATTGATACGTATTCCATAGGTGAGTCATGAGAGAAACGTAGCTTGCCTAAGAGATAAAATCCCAAAAGGGCGAAGATTACTACCCACAGGCAGATGAATACCTCGCGGTCGAGTATCCCCCAGCCGTAGGCAAGGTCGGCGACTGACAGGAATTTGAGCGACAGTGCGAGTTCGAGGAATCCGAGGACTACCTTCACGGAATTGAGCCATCCTCCCGAACGGGGCATCTCTTTGAGCCATGAGGGGAAGAGGGCGAACAGCGAGAATGGGAGGGCGAGAGCCAGGGCGAAGCCCCCCATGCCTATGGCCGGGCCTATGTAGTTGCTCTGGGTGGCGGCTTCCACTAACAGTGTCCCTATGATGGGGCCTGTACAGGAGAAGGACACCAGGGCCAGGGTAAAGGCCATGAAGAATATGCTGATAAGGCCCGAGGTGCTTTCGGCTTTGGAATCGACCGAGTTTGACCAGCGGGAGGGAAGCTTTATGTCGAATCCTCCGAGGAATGATATGCCGAACACTACGAGAAGGAGGAAGAAGGCAAGGTTGAACCATGCGTTCGTAGCGAGTTCGTTGAGGGTCGAGGCTCCGCATATGGCCGTGATGGCTATGCCGAGGGTGAGGTATATTACGATGATGCTCAGCCCATAGGTTATTGCATCGGCTACGGCGCGTTTCTTCGATTTTGAGCGTTTTAGGAAGAAGCTTACCGTCATTGGAATCATCGGCCATACGCAGGGGGTGAGCAGTGCCAGCAGTCCTCCACCGAATCCCCATAGGAAGATGAGCCACATCGAGGAAGAGGCTACATCCTGGGGCTGCGCATCGGCTGCGGTGATCTCTACCGGTTCCCACCAGCTGTCATGAGATGCCTGGGAGGCATCGGAAGTTACGGGGGTGGCCGGGGTGGCAGCGGTTTGTTTTACGGTATCGGCCGGTTCGGCAGCCATAGGGCCGGTGCCTATCGAGAAATCAAAAGTTTCGCGCTGCGGGGAGATACAGGTCTGGTCGTTGCATCCCTGGAACATTACCTTTACCGAGGCGTTGTGTTTGTGACCGTCGCTGATACGGAGCTTCTGTGTGAAACTTACGTCCGAATCCCACCAGTTGAGCTTTAATGAGAAGATGGGGTCGAATTTCTCCACGGGTTCATGGGACGGAGTCAGAGGGCCGTCGGCCTTTACACCTTCCGGGAGGGTGAACGTTATCTGGGTCGCGTTCGGTCCGTCAGGGGGCAGCGAGAGGCCGTAAAGATGCCATCCTTTTTCTATTTTGGCATCAAGACGTACTGTGGCGGCATCAGGCGATGTGTTGTCTACCGCCACGCTCCAGGTAATGGGCTGGAGGGTCTGGGCCGGCAGTACGGCGACCGAAAGGACAATGAGGGCGAGAAGGGAAAGAATCTTTCTCATTTCTGTCTGTTGATGGATTGTCAATCTATAAGGGTGGATTAGTAGTGGTGCGATAAAAATCTTACCACTGTTATTAAAATATTAATATTT